>DATMLF010000244.1:0-8271 GCA_035570595.1 Allostellaceae bacterium | reverse complement strand
GCCATGTGGCCGTCGAGCCAGTCGGTGATCCCGGCTGCCGAGAACAGCGCGCAGGCGAACCAGCGCGCGCAGTCGCCATGCACGTAAAAGCTCGCGATCACCACCGGGATCACCAGGATGCGCGACAGGGTCAACAGGTTGGGCAGGCTCGTCAGCGGCACGCGCCACCCCCGGCGTAAGGGCATCTCGGTGTCAACGCCGGCATCTTAGCCATCGGCATGAAAATGATCATAAATCTTTTTTGCTACGGTTTTGCTGATCCCGGCGACGCGCTCGAGCTCGCCGAGCCCGGCGCGGGCGACCGCGCGGGCCGAGCCGAAATGGTGCAGCAGCGCCTGCTTGCGGCGGGCGCCGACGCCGGCGATCTCGTCGAGCGGCGAGCGGCCGATCGCCTTCGTCCGCCGGGCGCGGTGCGTGCCGATCGCAAAACGGTGGGCCTCGTCGCGCAGCCGCTGCAAAAAGTACAGCACCGGGTCGCGCGGATCGAGCGAGAACGGCGGCCGGCCGGGCATGAAGAAACGCTCGCGGCCGGCGTTGCGGTCCGGCCCCTTGGCGATGCCGACAATCGCGACATCGTCGATGCCGAGCTCGTCGAGCACCCCTTGCGCGATGCCGAGCTGGCCCTGTCCGCCGTCGATCAGCACAAGATCGGGCCAGCCGCCCTGCTCGCGCTCGGGATCCTCTTTGAGCGCGCGGGCAAAGCGGCGCAGCAACACCTCGCGCATCATTGCGTAATCGTCCCCGCCAGCGGCCGCCCCCCGTTCATCCTCGTCGACGTGCCTAAGATCCGTCCTCGGCTGCCGATCCGCCCCCGGCTGCCCCTCACTCTCCCGCTCCGCGGGTCCCTCACTCTCCCCGCCGGCGGGGAGAGCGCCGGGGTGAGGGGCGCGTGTGCGGACACCGCGGATGTTGAACTTGCGGTACGCCCCCTTGATCAGCCCCTCGGGTCCGGCGACGATCATCGCGCCGACCGCGTTGGTGCCCTGGATGTGGCTGTTGTCGTAGACCTCGATGCGGTTTGGCGCCGCCTCGAGGCCAAAGGCGGCGGCGACGCCCTCGAGCAGGCGGCGCTGCGAGGCGCTTTCCGCGAGCCGGCGGCCGAGCGCCTCACGGGCGGCGGCCACCACCCGCTCCACCAGCTTTCGCTTGTCGCCGCGCCGCGGCACCGCGAGGCTGACGCGCCGGCCGCCAAGCGACAGCGCCTCCTCGACCAGCCGCTGCTCGCCGAGCTCGTGGCTCAACAGCACGAGCGGCGGCTTCGGGCGGTTGTCGTAGAACTGGCCGACAAACGACCCGAGCACGTCCGCGACGGCAAGCTGGCGGTCGTGGCTCGGAAAATAGGCGCGGTTGCCCCAATTCTGGCCGCCGCGAAAAAAGAACACCTGGACGCAGGTCTGCCCGCCTTCCTGGTGGGCCGCGATCACGTCAGCGTCGGCGATCCCGGCCACATGGATGTCCTGGTGACCCTGCACCAGGGTCAATGCCCGGATGCGGTCGCGGATCAGCCCGGCCGCCTCAAAGTCGAGCGCCGCCGCCGCCTGCTGCATCTCGACCGCCAGCCGCTGCTGCACCGCGTCGCTGCCGCCGGCGAGGAACGCGCGCGCTTCTTCAATCAGACCGGCGTAATCCTCGCGCTCGATCCGGCCGACGCACGGCGCGCTGCAGCGCTTGATCTGGTGCAACAGGCACGGCCGGGTGCGGTTCGAAAAGATGCTGTTGCTGCACGAGCGCAGCAGAAACGCCTTTTGCAACGTGACGAGGGTGCGGTTGACTGCCCCCGCCGAGGCAAACGGGCCGAAATAGTCGCCGCCCTTGTTTTGCGCGCCGCGAAATTTGGTCAGCTGCGGAAAGTCGTGGTCGGCAGTCAGGTGGATTAACGGAAAGGATTTGTCGTCGCGCAGCAGGACATTGAACCGCGGCATCAGCCGCTTGATCATGTTGCACTCGAGCAGCAGCGCCTCGGCCTCGGTGTGGGTCGAGACGATTTCCATGGCCGCGGTCTCGGCCACCATGCGCCGCGTTCGGTTCGACAGGGTCGCCGGATGGGCGTAGTTCTGCACCCGGCTCCTCAGGTTGCGGGCCTTGCCGACATAGAGCGCGTCGCCCTTGCGGTCGAGCATGCGGTAGACGCCGGGGGTCGCCGGCATTGTCCGCAGCGCGGCGCGGATCGCGGCGACCCCGCGCTCGATCCCGGTTGCCGCCTCGGGTGAATTCGCGCGGGCGGTGGACGGGTCGAGTTCGGCCGCGACGTCGGCCAGATCGACGCCTTGCGCGTCGGCGAGCGGACCGGCCGCGACCCCCTCCGGCGCCCGACGCGGGTCCATCGGCGGCGGCTTTTGCCGCCACGCGGGGCGGCGCCCGGCCGCGGTTTGCGAATAACGATCCGTCATCGCTTCGTCAACTGGTTGTGCTGCCTTCATAATTCAAATCGCATCGCCGATATCCACGAACGATGTGGATAACTTTGTTGATAACACCCGCCCGTCTGCGTCCAAAATCGACCTCTTATGACGTTTCCGCTATTTGCCTATAAAGTAGGCATAATTATAACACCTTGGGGGCCGCAGGTTTTTCGGAATGAAGGTTAACGGCACCGGAGGTCGGCCGGCTCGCGCCGAGGACATCGGCTTGTCTCATTTCGGTCACACCGTCTGTGAGCAAATTGCGGTCGGTTTAACCGACAACAATCGCAAAACAAATGTCTCCCGCAGGTTAGCACGCCCGTCGACAAGTGTCTCAGCTCGCGCAATGCGCGAGTTCTGCTACTCCGTTTCCGGGGCTCGCTGCGGCTGCGCCCAACCCAGATGCTGGCCGCCGTCGAGCGCGATCATCTGTCCGGTCAGGGCCGGAGCCGACAGGATAAAGCGCATGGCCGCGACGATCTCCTGCGGGCTCGTGCCGCGGCCGAGCGGCATCTGCGCGCGCTGCCGCATAAATTGTTGCGCAGTCTGGCGTTCGCTCGGCAGGGTCGGCCCGGGGCCGATGCCGTTGACGCGGATGCGCGGCGCCAGCGCCAGCGCCAAAGTTTGCGTCAACGTCCACAGCCCCGCCTTCGAGACCGTGTAGGACACAAAATACGGCGTCAGCGACCACACCCGCTGGTCGAGCATATTGACGACGACCCCGCCTGCCTCTTCGGGCAGCCGCGCCGCCATCTCCTGGATCAGCACAAGCGGCGCCCTCAGGTTGACCGCAAGATGCCGGTCCCAGCTGTCGCGGCTGATCGTCGACACCGTGTCGTCGCCAAACACCCCAGCGTTGTTGGCAAGACACCCCACCGGGCCGAACGCGCGCTCGGTCTGGGCGAGCAAGGCACGCACCGCGTTTTCGTCGGCGAGGTCGGCGCCGAGCGCCAGCGCCGTGCCGCCGCCGGCGCGAATCGTGGCGGCGACCGCTTCGGCCGGCTCGCGCGAGCGGTGGTAGTGGACGGCGACGGCGAACCCGTCTTCGGCCAGCCCCAGCGCCAAGGCGCGGCCGATCCGCCGGCCGCCGCCGGTGACAAGCGCCGCGCGCGGGACCGGCGGCGCCGCCACCGCCCCGGTCAGCTCGTCCTTTTCGCAACGGTCTAGCGCTTCGTGGCCGCCGCCGCGCGCGGAATCGCGGTCAGCGGCGCCCGGCACGGCGTTCCTTGCGCGCGCGCATCTTGGCGCGGGCGACGTCGCGCGCCGACACCCCGGCCCGCCCCGCGGTCGAGCGGCCGCGCAGACCCTCGCCGCGCGCACCAGGGCCGCTGCGCGCGCTGTTTGCGACCGGTGCCGCGGGCAAACCGAGATCGGCCTGCTCGAGCCGGCGGATTTCGTCGCGCAACCGCGCCGCCTCCTCGAATTCGAGGTCGGCGGCGGCGTCGCGCATGCGCTTTTCGAGGTCGGCGATGACCGCCTGCAGGCTCTTGCCCTGGTAATGCGCCGCCTCGCCTTCCGACAGCCCATAGGTGACGTGGTCGCGCTCGTAGACGCTTTGGAGAATGTCGGCGATGCCGCGGCGCACGCTTTCGGGCGTGATCCCGTTCGCGATGTTGTAGGCCTGCTGCTTCTCGCGGCGGCGGTTGGTCTCCTCGATCGCTGCCTTGAGGCTGTCGGTCATGCGGTCGGCATAGAGGATGGCGCGGCCGTCGATGTGCCGCGCCGCCCGCCCGATCGTCTGGATCAGCGAGGTGCGCGAGCGCAGATAGCCTTCCTTGTCGGCGTCGAGCACCGCCATCAGCGCGCATTCTGGGATGTCGAGCCCCTCGCGCAACAGGTTGATCCCGATCAGCACGTCGAACACGCCGAGCCGCAGGTCGCGGATGATCTCGATGCGCTCCAAGGTGTCGACATCGGAGTGCATGTAACGCACCCGCAACCCTGATTCGTGCAAGTACTCGGTCAGCGCCTCGGCCATCTTCTTGGTCAGGGTCGTGACCATGACGCGGTGGCCCTTCGCCGCCTCCTCGCGGCACTCGGCCATCAGGTCGTCGACCTGGGTCTCGACCGGGCGGATGATGCAGGGCGGATCGACGAGGCCGGTCGGGCGCACGATCTGCTCGACAAAGACGCCGCCCGCGCGGTCCATCTCCCACGGCCCCGGTGTTGCCGAGACAAACACGGTCTGCCCGCGCATCGCCTCCCACTCCTCGAACTTGAGCGGGCGGTTGTCGGTGCAGGAGGGCAGCCGGAAACCGTACTCGGCTAATGTGCTCTTGCGCATCCAGTCGCCGCGGAACATGCCGCCCAGTTGCGGCACCGTGACATGGCTCTCGTCGACAAACACCAGCGCGTCGCGCGGCATGTATTCGAAAAAGGTCGGCGGCGGCTCGCCCGGCCGGCGCCCGGTCAGATAGCGCGAATAGTTCTCGATGCCGGCGCAGCTGCCGGTGGCGTCGATCATTTCGAGGTCGTAGGTGGTGCGCTGCTCGAGCCGCTGCGCCTCGAGCAATTTGCCCTCGGCGAACAGTTCTTCGAGGCGGATCTTGAGGTCGCGCTTGATCTGCTCGATCGCCTGCAACAGGGTCGGCCGCGGCGTCACATAGTGGCTGTTGGCGTAGACCTTGATCGACTGCAACGCCGCCGTTTTCTCGCCGGTCAACGGGTCGATCTCGTGGATCGCCTCGATTTCGTCGCCAAACAACGACAGGCGCCAGGCGCGGTCCTCGTAATGCGCCGGGAACAGCTCGATCGAGTCGCCGCGCACCCGGAACGCGCCGCGCACGAAATTCGTGTCGTTGCGCCGGTACTGCAATTCGACAAAGCGCGCCAACAGCTGGGTACGGTTGACCCGGTCGCCCTTTTCCAAGGACAGGGTCATCTGCGAATAGGTTTCGACCGAGCCGATGCCGTAGATGCACGACACGCTGGCGACGACGATCACGTCGCGGCGCTCGAGAATCGCGCGGGTCGCCGAGTGGCGCATCCGGTCGATCTCCTCGTTCAGCGACGATTCCTTTTCGACATAAGTGTCGGTGCGCGGGACGTATGCCTCCGGCTGATAATAGTCGTAATACGAGACGAAGTATTCGACCGCGTTGTCGGGAAAAAAGCTCCTCATCTCGCCGTAGAGCTGTGCCGCCAGCGTCTTGTTCGGGGCGAGGATGATCGCCGGCCGGCCGGTGTTGGCGATGACATGCGCCATCGTAAACGTCTTGCCCGAGCCGGTGACCCCGAGCAATACCTGGTCGCGCTCGCCGCGCGCCATCCCCTCGGACAATTCGGCGATCGCCTGCGGCTGGTCGCCCGCCGGGCGGAATTCGGAAGAGATCGCAAACGGCTTGCCGACATCGCTCTTGGGGCGTTCGGCGACGAGAAGCGGGAGCATGGCGATAGAATGTAGGACCTCGGCCGAGTTCATGCCACCCCGTCAGGAACGCCGTCCATGGCAACCACCGGCCCAGGGCCGGTCGCCGCGCGCCGCGGCAGCCGCACGATGAATTCGGTAAACTCGCCGACCCGGCTGTCGACGGCGATCGTGCCGCCATGCTGCTGGGTCACGATGTCCCAGCAGATCGACAGGCCGAGCCCGGTCCCCTCGCCCGAAGGCTTGGTCGTAAAGAACGGCTGGAACAGCTTGTCGCGGAATTCGGGCGCGATCCCGGCGCCGTTGTCGCGCACCCGAACCTCGACCGCCTGCCCAAGCTCGCGGGTCGTCACCTTGACGCTCGCCCCGCCGCCTGCCCGATGGCGCTTGCTCGCGGCATAAAACCCGTTGCTGAACAGGTTCAGACAGACCCGCGTGAGGTCCTGCGGCACCACCGCGATCGGCGTCATGCCGGGCGCGAAATCGCGCTCCAGCGTGATGTTGAACGACTGATCCTGAGCGCGCGCGCCGTGATAGGCCAAGCTCAGCGCTTCCTCGACGAGATGGTTCAGATCGATCGGGCGGCGCTCGCCGGCCTCGCCGCGGGAATGGTCCAGCATGCTCTTGACGATGCCGTCGGCGCGCCGGCCGTGCTCGGCGATCTTGTCGAGATTGCCGGTCAGCGTCGCGACGATTTCCTCGGCTTCGGCGCGCGTCTCACCGCCGAGCGCCGCCAGCCCCGGCGCCGCCATCTCTTTAAGCTCATCGAGCAGTTCGACCGAGAGCCCGGCGAAATTGTTGACGAAATTCAGCGGGTTCTTGATCTCGTGGGCGATGCCGGCGGTCAACTGCCCGAGCGAGGCCATCTTTTCGGCGTGGATCAGATTGGCTTGCGCCGCTCGCAAATCGCGCAACGCCCCCTCGGCGGTGTCGCGCGCCGCCCGCAGCCCGGCCTCGGCCTGCTTGCGCTCGGTGATGTCGCTGTAGATCAAGACAAACCCGCCGCCCGGCACCGCGTTGCGCCGCGCCTCGATGACCCGCCCGTCGGGCCGCGTGCGCTCAACGCGCAATTCCTGGTCGGTCTCGGTACGGCGCAGCTGCAGTTCGCTCTCGATGTCGCCGCTGCCGAATTCGCCGCGTTCGGCGAGGATGCGCAGATAATCCTCATAGTTCGGGCGCTCAGCCAGAACCGCGTCGGGCAGATCGAGCAATTCCTGGAAATTGCGGTTCCACGCCGCGAGCCGCAGCTCCTCGTCGAACATCACCACACCGTCGCCCATATTGTCGAAGGTGACGCGCAATTCGGCCTGGCGCTGGCGGATCTCGTCGATCAGCCGCGCATTCTCCATCGCAATCACCGCCTGGTCGGCAAAGGTGCTGACGAGTCGGATCTCCTGCTCGGAGAAAGCCTCGATCCGGCGGCGGGCAAGGCCGATCGCGCCAATCGAGGCACCATCGCGCAGCAGCGGCACACCGATCATCGTGTGCACACCGCCGATGCGGGCGTCTTCCTTAGCTTCGTAGAGCGGGTCGGTCCAGGCATCGAGGATCTGAACGGTGCCGCCTGCGAGCACGCAGCGGCCGACCACCGTCCCTTGCCCGGGGAGGATCCGAACGTTGCGCTCAACCTCCTCGTATCCCGGCACCAGCATATGGCCGCCCGCCCATCGGTACTCGCCGTCATCGTTTTGGTAGACCGTAGCCGAGTCGGCACGGCACAGCCGGACCGCCGTCGCGGCTACCGTCTGCAGCACGGTTTCGAGATCGAACGCCGAGCGGTTGATGACGTTAAGTACGTCGCTCGTCGCGGTCTGGTATTCGAGCGACTCTTCGAGATCGCGGGTGCGCTCGCGCAATTCGCCGAGCAGCCGCGCGTTCTCGATCGCAATCACCGCCTGCGCCGCGAAATTCTGCAACAGCGCGATCTGCCGGTCGGAGAACGGGCGGACCTCCTGGCGGTAGGCGGTGATGACACCGAGCAATGCATCGTCCTTGCGCAGCGGCACGACCAGCAAGGTGCGGATACCGCCGAGATCGACCGCCGCGCGTGGCAACGGGTTGTCCGGGTACTGCGCCGCGACTTCCGCCAGGTCGTGAATATGAGAGAGCGGCGCGCCTTCCGTCATGCGCCCGAACGGGTCTCCCGGTTGCGGGAGAATTCCCTGCTCGATGACTTCTTTGAATGATGCCGGCACGCCGTGCAGCGCCACCGGTTGAAACTGTTCCCCGTCATAGGTCATCAAGGCGCCAAACGACGCCTCGCACAGCGCGTGCGCCTTTTCCAGGATCGCGTCGAACACCGGGGCGAGGTCGCCGGGCGAGGAGTTGATGACTTGCAACACCTCGGCGGTCGCGGTCTGCTGCTCCAGCGCCTCGCGCGTCTCGGTCAACAGCCGCGCATTCTCCATCGCGATCACCGCCTGCGCCGCGAAACTTTCGAGGAGTGCGATCTCCTTCTCTGAAAACGGTCGCACTTCCTTGCGCGCTGAGGCGATCATCCCG
>DATMLF010000243.1:0-15387 GCA_035570595.1 Allostellaceae bacterium | reverse complement strand
CGCGATCATGTCGAAGGCAAGCCCCTTCTCGTGCGGGCTGCCGGAGCCGAACCCCTTGATCTGGCAATAGATGATGCCGGGATTGATCTTCTTCACCGACTCGTAGTCGAGGCCGAGGCGCTCGATCGTGCCGGGCGCCATGTTCTCAACCGTGACGTCGGCCTGTTTCAGCATGTCCTTGACGATCTTGAGGCCGCGCTCCGACTTCAGATTGATCGTCAACGACTTCTTGTTGACGTTGAACTGGTGGAAGTACCACGGGTCGTCGTCGGGCTTGCCCGGGCGCAGCCGGCGGCCGGGGTCGCCGCGGCCAGGGTTCTCAATCTTGACGACCTCGGCGCCAAACCACGCCAGCACCTCGGTCGAGGTCGTCCCCGCCTCGAACTGGGTAAAATCGACGACCTTCACACCCTGCAGAAAATTGACGTCCTGGGTCACGTCGCTCATCATCATTCCTCCCGTCACACGCAAATTCCAGCTCACAGCCTGCGCCATCCCGCCCCCCACCGCAACGCCTTCCGCTTTCGAGTGTCGCGCCAAGATCACACCCACGGAGGTCCAGCACCAATCTGCGACGGGTGATCCGGGAGAAGCTTGGGAGATAGCCGTGCAATCTTTAACCCAGGGTTACAATTCCAAAACATTGAGCGACAGGCGCTATCGCTATCGATGTCACCAAGGAAATGATTCCGAGCCAGAATGCTATGTGCTCAATCCGGGTCCATTCCTCACCGCGCCAACCCCGCCAGTGGCGCGCGATTCTTTGGAAAAGCCAAATTCCGTGCTCTTTATCGTAAAACTCTTTCAAAGTGGAGCATTCAGGCAGCGTGCTTGTAATCGTTCCGGCGGCCAATCCAGCGACTGCGATACATAGCATTCCAATGCATAGAGCTACTTCTTCGAAATGGATTACTTTAGCGCTATATCCCGCCACAACGATTGTGCCGATACTAGTATAGAGTCCGATATGGAACTTTGTATAATCAAATAATAATTTGATTTTTTCATATTCAAGTGCTGCCATTTCCGCCATGTTCTACCTCCACCTTTTGACCGTCAGCAGGCGTATCGCGTAGGATGGGTTGAGCCAGCGAAACCCATCGGTTCAGCAAGAAGTTGGTGAGTTTTCGCTGCACTCAACCTACCCTACGGTAGACCCCTACGAGTGCTCATCCAATGCGGCTCCGGGTGCGGCGCCGCTCCGGTACGCCGGAGCGTCATCCGTTTCGCGGCGAAACCGCGGGCGGTGCCTTGAGACGACGCCGCAAAAGGGCAAGCGGCCAGAGCATGCCGATTGCCGCCTGGGCGGCGAAAGCAATGACCCAGGCGGTCTCGCTGCCGCCGCCGCCGGCGAGGTCGAGAACAAACCCAAACAGGATCGGCGTCACGGCGGAGGCGCCAAAGCCCGACAGCGCTTGCACCGCGAGGAAGGCGCCGCGCCGCTCGGGCTCGCTTGCAGCGACGAGGCCGGCGTTGATTGTCCCGGCGTCGGCGGTCGCCGCCACGACACAAAGGATTGCGGCAATCGCGGCCAAGATCGGCGACAGCGCCGCCGCCGCCGCGAACGCAAGCCCGGCCACTGCCGAGACCGTCATCGTGACGGCGACGACCGACTGCCGGTCGCGCCGCGCCGCGAAATCGTTGACCATGACGATCAGCGGCGTGCCGCAGAGGTTGGCCACCGTTGCGACGAGCGCCGCATAAACCGCCAGCTCCGCCCGCCCCGCCCGATCGGCGGCGAAGACGAGCAGCGCCACCATCCATGAGCGGATGGCCGAGACCTCGCCATTGTGCAGCCCGTAGGCGCAGACATAGAGAACCGCCTGGCGATTGCGCAGGATCGGACCGAATGCCGGCAGCCAGCGAGCCCCGTGCGCAGCGGCGCGCGGCAGCGGCGGCAGCACGCCCCAGCCGATCGCCGCCCCGGCAAGCGGCCCCGCGGCGAGCAGTGCCAAGCCGAAGCGCCGGCCGAGGGCGCCGGCAAGCAGCCCCGACAGCGCATAGGACAGGCTGACCCCGACCGTGAAGGTCGCGGTGTAGACGGCAATCGAGCGCATCTGCTTTCGCGCCGGAACCGCGTCCGCGAGCGCTCGCATTCCCGGCATGTGGGCTCCGCCGAACGCCGCCCCTTGCAGAAAGCGCCACAAGCAGGCGCTCGGGGCGTCGTTTGCGAACAGGGCAAAGCCGAGGGCGGCCGCGGCGCCAAACAATAGCGACGCGACATAGATGCGCCGCGGGTCGAGCCGGTCGGTCAGCGCGCTCAACACTGGGACTGTGACGACGTAGCCGGCAAAATAGATGCCGCTGATCAACCCTGCTTCGCCATTGGTCAGCGACCACAGATGCCGGAACTGCGGCAGCAGCGCCGGAAATGAGACAATCCCGGCCATGCCAAAAGACTGGCCGACAAAGACCGCCGCGATCATCCCGCCGCCTGGTAAAGGGATGCGAAATTTCGTCATTCGCCCGCGAGCTTGTGTGGCCCGATGTTCCGATCGGGTGCCGGCCGAGGTCGCCCCAAACCGCGTCAAGCCTAGTCGACGCCGCAGCAGCGTCATAGAGGCGGACGCCGGCTAGGGCCGGCGCCCCGGCCGCGACCCGCGCCCGCCGGACGCGAGTGTTCCTTCTGCACTGTGATTTGGCACGTATGTTGCGCGCGTTTCGACAGTGTCGCAACGGTGCGGGGCGGGGATCATGGATATCGGCGTGTTTATTCCGATCGGCAACAATGGCTGGCTGATCTCGACGACCTCGCCGCAATACATGCCGAGTTTCGCGCTGAACCGCGAGATCGTGCTGAAGGCGGAGCGTTATGGCCTCGATTTTGCGCTGTCGATGATCAAGTTGCGCGGGTTTGGCGGGGTCAGCGAGTTCTGGGACCACAACCTCGAATCGTTCACGTTGATGGCCGGGCTCGCGGCGGTGACCGAGCGCATCCGGCTTTACGCCTCGGTCGCGGTATTGACGATCCCGCCGGCAATCGTCGCGCGCATGGCGGCGACGATCGATTCGATCGCACCCGGCCGCTTTGGGGTCAACCTCGTCTCGGGCTGGGCCAAGGCCGAGTACGAGCAGATGGGGCTGTGGCCGGGCGAGGCGCATTTCGCCCGCCGCTACGACTACAGCACCGAATATGTGCGGGTCATGCGCGAGCTGTGGGAAATCGGGCGGTCCGACTTCAAGGGCGATTTCTTCCGCATGGACGACTGCCGCTTGAGCCCGCGCCCGCGGACGCCGGTCAAGATCGTGTGCGCCGGCCAGAGCGAGCGCGGCATGCAGTTCGGCGCCGAATACGGCGACTACAATTTTGTGATCGGGTCGGGGGTCAACACGCCGACCGCGCACGCGCCGACCAATAACAGGATGCTGGCGGCAGCGGCGCGCACCGGGCGCGATGTCGGCACCTATGTCTTGCTGATGGTGATCGCCGACGAGACCGACGCCGCCGCAATGGCCAAATGGCGGCACTACAATGACGGCGTCGATGCCGCGGCATTGGCGTGGATGGCCAAGGAGGCCGGGGCCGACCCGACCGCGACCGACGGGTCGACCGCCAAGTCGATCGCGCTGCCGGTGGGGGCGATCAACTTCAACATGGGGACACTCGTCGGCTCCTATGCCGCGGTCGCCCAGATGCTCGACGAGGCCGCGGGCCTGCCCGGCACCAAGGGGCTGATGCTGACCTTTGACGATTTCCTTGTCGGGATGGACCAGTTCGGCCGGCATATCCAGCCATTGATGAAGAGCCGCCGCGACCGCCGCGCCTGCGCCGCCTGACCCCGGGCAACGCGACGCCTGTGCCGCAGCGCCTCTGATGCTCGGCCACAGGCCGCGCAAGCTCGCCGCCGTGGCTTTGGCCAACAAAAATGGCCCGCATCGTGTGGGCCGTGATGACGAGCGGGGAGGCGTACCGGCCGCAGCCCGCCGCCTCGGCGCGCGTCTGCCGCGGGGCAAAAGATGCTGATCGGGTCGGCTCGACGATCCGCAAAACCCGTGTAGGGTGGCGGCCAGCAAGGTCTCTCATCCGTTTGGGAGTGGACGCGGAACCACCTGGGGATGCCGAACCAAACAGGCCGGGCACACGACCGCGAGCGCCCAGGCAGGATCTTCTCGTCTCACCCGTTGCACTCAAGGGGCCGTCCCCACACCATCCTGCGGCGCCGCGGCCCGGCGACAGCCCCTCGCCACCACACCTTCGGTCGCCTGCTATTTGTCCGTGTTCCAGATATCGGTCGCGAGCAGCCAGCGCCCGCCGATCTTACGCCAGACGACCGAATACTTGCCGACGATCTGCTGCGGCGGCTGCGCCTTGGTTTCGAGCGTGACGGTGCCGACCTCGCGGGCGGCGCGCGGGCCGAGCGGCAGCACGTCGACGGTCACGAGCTTGGCGTTCCCGACCTGCTGGGCCGCCGCCTTCCAGAAGGCTTCGATGGCGCCCCGCCCCTTGACCATGGCGTGGCCCGGCGGCAGCACATAGGCGTCCTGGGCGTACATCCCCGCGACCGCCGCGGCGTCGCCCTTGTTGAAGGCATTGGCCCATTTGTCGTTGAGCCGTTGGATCGTCGCGGCGGTCTGCGCGAGCGCCGGTGCTGCGATCAACATAAAGGCCGCGGCGCACAAGATTCTGATCGACATGCCATCCTCCCCGTCTTGCCGCACGATCTTTGTGCGGTTCTAGCGCCGCCGGCAATTCTCAAACCGCCGGCAATCTCAAACCTCGATCGTGCCGCTCATCACCGCGACGCAACGCCCGCCGATCCGCATCTCGGTGACCCTGCCGCCGCGTTTTTCGGCGGAGGCATCGAGCAGGCTCGGCCGGCCCATCTCGACGCCTTGGGCGATCCGCAACCGCAGCGAAAGATCGGGCTCGGGCCGCAAGCTCGCCAAGAGGCCCGCGAGCGCGACATTGGCGCTCCCGGTCGCCGGGTCCTCGGGCACCCCGTCCAACGGCGCGAACATTCGCGCTCTGAGGTCGACCTCGCCGCCGTCGCGCAGATAAAGATGAATGCCGATGTCGCCCGGGAAATGCCGAGCGAACACCTCGGCGTGTGGCTGCGCGGCCGCCAGCGCCCGCCGCGTCTTGACCTCGGCCATGATAAAGTCGACGCCGCATCCCGCGGCGCAGGGGCGGTGATTGCGGGTCTCGATATCCTCGGGGGCGATCCCGCATGCGGCCGCGACCATGTCGAGCGGGGCGTCGGCGCCGCGCGACAGAGGCTGCGGCGCCCGCAGCCGGGTGCCGACGATCTCGCCGCCTTCGGCCAACACGTCGAGCAGCACCAGACCCGCCTTCTCCTCGAACACCAGTGTGCGGTTGCCAGGATTGCGCCGGGCCAGCACGAACGCCGTGCCGACGTTCGGGTGCCCGGCAAAAGGCATTTCCGACTTCGGCGTGAAAATCCGCACCTCGGCAGTGTGCGCCGGGTCTTTCGGCGGCAACACGAAGGTGGTCTCCGACAGGTTGAACTCGCCGGCGATCGACTGCATTTGCGCCGGCGTGAGCACGGCGCCGTCGAGCACGACCGCCAGTGGGTTGCCGCCGAACCGCCGGTCGGTAAACACGTCGACCGTCACAAACTCAAGCCGCATCGCCCGCTCCCTGGATGCGCCAGCCTCGATACCGTCGCTGATCAACCGTGCATAGGACGCAGCGGGTGGGCGTGGTCGAGCGGGCCGTGGCCGCGGCCGAGGCCGGGCGCGCTCGCGATCGCGCGCTGGACATAGGCGCGGGCGCGGTCGACGGCGGTGTCGATGTCGAGATCCTGGGCGAGCCCGGCGGCGATCGCCGAAGCGAGCGTGCAGCCGGTACCGTGGGTATGACGCGAGGCGATGCGCGGGCTCTCCCACATCCGGTGGCCGGCCTGCGTCACCAGCACGTCGAACACCGTCTCGCCCGGCAAATGCCCGCCTTTGACCAGCACCGCCCGACAGCCCAGCCTCAGCAGGCGCTCGCCGGCCGCCCGCATCTCGTCAACATTGGCAACGGCGGCGCCGGTCAGGATCTCGGCCTCGGGAAGGTTGGGGGTCAGCACCGTCGCCCGAGGGATCAGCAAGTGTTTCAAGGCATCGACCGCGTCGGGCTCGATCAGGCGGGCGCCGCCTTTGGCGGCCATCACGGGGTCGACGACCAACGGGACGTCCGCGGCCCGCTCCTGCAAGATCGCCGCCAGCGTCTCGATCACCGTCTTGTCGTGCAGCATGCCGGTCTTGACCGCGTCGGCGCCGATGTCGTCGAGCACGACTTCGATCTGCCGCCGGATAAAGTCGGGCGGGACCGGCAGGACGCCAAATACGCCCTCGGTGTTTTGCGCGGTCAGCGCGGTGATCGCCGTCGCCGCAAAGGCGTCGAGCATCGTCACCGTCTTGATGTCGGCCTGGATTCCGGCACCGCCGCCGGAATCGGAGCCGGCGACGATCAGGACGCGGCCACGCACTATTCCGCCGCTTGCGGAACGTCGTCGATGCCCGACGCCACCGAGCGGATCGCGGCGCAGATTTCATCGACCACGGAGGCCACCAGTTCCTCGTTCTCGGCTTCGGCCATGACCCGGATCACCGGCTCGGTGCCGGACGGGCGGATCAACAGGCGACCCGTCGAACCCAGCCGGGCCTCGCCGGCGGCGATGGCGCGCTTCACCGCCGGGCGGTCGAGCGGAACGACGTTGCCGTGGCGCACGCTGCTCGCATATTGCGGCACCGGCGTGAACAGCCGGCACACCTCGCTCGCCGGGCGCCCGGTTTCGACGATCGAGGCCAGCACCTGCAGCGCCGCGATCAGGCCGTCGCCGGTCGTCGCATAATCGGCGAGGATGATGTGCCCCGATTGCTCGCCTCCGAGGTTGCAGCCGAGGCTGCGCATCTTTTCGACGACATAGCGGTCGCCGACGGCGGCGCGGTGGAGGCCGATCCCCTGGCCGCCGAGATAGCGCTCGAGCCCGAGATTTGACATGACCGTCGCGACCAACGCACCGCCCGCGAGCCGTCCGCCGCGCGACAGCCCGGTCGCGATCAGCGCCATCAGCTGGTCGCCATCGAGGATGGCACCATGCTCGTCGGCGACGATCAGCCGGTCGGCGTCGCCGTCGAGGGCAATGCCGATGTCGGCGCGGCGGGCCAGCACTTCGCGCCGCATCTGCTCGGGCATCAGCGCGCCGCATTCGCGGTTGATGTTGAGCCCGTCAGGCGCCACGCCGAGCGAAAACACTTCGGCGCCGAGTTCCCAGAATACGGTGGGTGCCACCTTGTAGGCCGCCCCGTGCGCGCAATCGACGACAATTCGCAACCCGTCGAGGCGCAGCCCGCGCGGAAAGCTCTGCTTGACGAATTCGATGTAGCGGCCCCCGGCGTCGTCGAGGCGCTTGACCCGTCCGAGCTCGGACGGGCTCGCCCGCCGCGTCGGGCCCTTGGCGAGCGCGCTTTCGATCTTCTGCTCGATCTCGTCGGACAGCTTGTAGCCGTCGCGCCCGAACAGCTTGATGCCGTTGTCGCCGTACGGGTTGTGCGAGGCCGAGAGGACGACGCCGATGTCGGCGCGCAGGCTGCGCGTCAGCATCGCGATTGCCGGGGTCGGGAGCGGGCCGACGAGCACGACGTCCATGCCCATCGTGACAAAACCAGCGGTCAGCGCCGGTTCGAGCATGTAGCCCGACAGCCGGGTGTCCTTGCCGATTACGACGAGATGCTTGTGGGCCCCGTTTTTAAAGCATTGGCCGACGGCGATCGCCACCTTCAACGCCGTTTCCGGCGTCATCGGCTCGATGTTTGCGGTCCCGCGGATCCCGTCAGTGCCGAACAGCTTCCGCGTCATAATGTCACCAGGGCTTTAAGTAAGTCCGCGCGACTTGTCAATGTGCAGAACAACCGCGCCGCTGTCAAATAACAATTTCAAGAATACAACGTTACCAAATCCCGCGGTCACCCGTGACGCAAGTAACCGGGAACCTCGGGAACAACCGGGGCGCCCGCCGAGGCGCTCAGCCGCCCGGCTGCGGTTCGGGCTCGAGCCCGGTCGGGCGGCCCGAGGGCGGCACCGAGCTGCGCCGCCCGGTGCGCCCGTCATCGCTTTGCGGAGCCGGCGCCGAGCTTTCGCGAACGATGCGCTCGCCCTTGATGATCCGGCGAATTTCGTCGGCCGACAACGTCTCGTACTCGAGCAGCCCCTTGGCCAAGGCGTGCAGTTCGTCGAGCCGGGCGGTCAGGATGTCGCGCGCGGTCTCTTCCCCTTCGTCGACCAGCCGGCGGATTTCCTCGTCGATCAGCTTGGCCGTCGCCTCGGATACGTTCTTGCGCTGGGTCACCGAATGGCCGAGGAACACCTCTTCCTCGTTTTCGGCATAGCGCAGCCGGCCGAGCTTTTCGCTGAACCCGAACTCGGTCACCATGCGGCGCGCCAGATGGGTCGCGCGACGGATGTCGTCGGCGGCACCCGTCGTCACCTTGTCCTGCCCGAAGATCAATTCCTCGGCGATGCGACCGCCGAACAGGCTTGCCAGCATCGCTTTTATTTCGAGCTTCGACTGGCTGTATTTGTCGCGCTCCGGCAGATACATCGTAATGCCGAGCGCGCGGCCGCGCGGGATGATCGTGACCTTGTGCAGCGGCTCATGGCCTTCGGCGTACAGCATGCACAAGGCATGCCCGGCCTCGTGGTAGGCGGTCAGCTTTTTCTCGTCCTCGGTCATGACCAGCGAGCGCCGCTCGGCGCCCATCATGACCTTGTCCTTGGCAAACTCGAATTCGCTCATCGCCACCGAGCGCTTGCCGCGTCGCGCCGCCATCAGCGCCGCTTCGTTGACGAGGTTGGCAAGGTCGGCTCCAGAAAAGCCCGGCGTGCCGCGCGCCAGTATCTTGGCGTCGACATCGGCTCCGAGCGGCACCTTGCGCATGTGGACCTTGAGGATCTTCTCGCGCCCGACGACATCCGGGTTCGGCACCACGACCTGGCGATCGAACCGCCCGGGCCGCAGCAAGGCCGGATCGAGCACGTCGGGCCGGTTGGTGGCGGCGATCAGGATCACGCCCTCGTTCGCCTCGAACCCGTCCATTTCGACCAGCAACTGGTTCAGGGTCTGCTCGCGCTCGTCGTTGCCGCCGCCGAGGCCGGCGCCGCGATGACGGCCGACCGCGTCGATTTCGTCGATAAAGATGATGCAGGGCGCGTTTTTCTTGCCTTGCTCGAACATGTCGCGCACCCGACTGGCGCCGACGCCGACAAACATCTCGACAAAGTCGGAGCCGGAGATCGTAAAGAACGGCACGTTCGCCTCGCCGGCGATCGCCCGCGCGAGCAACGTCTTGCCGGTTCCGGGCGAGCCGACCAACAGCACGCCCTTGGGGATTTTGCCGCCGAGCCGCTGGAATTTCTGTGGGTCCTTCAAGTACTCGACGATTTCCTCGAGCTCTTGCTTGGCTTCGTCGATGCCGGCCACGTCCTCGAACGTGATGCGCCCGACCTTTTCGGTCAGAAGCCGCGCCCGGCTCTTGCCAAAGCCCATCGCCCGGCCGCCGCCGCCCTGCATCTGGCGCATGAAGAATATCCACACGCTGATCAGCAGCAGCATCGGGAACCACGAGATCAACACGCCGAACAGCGATGGCACGTTGTCGTCGACCGGGGCGGCGGAAATCCGCACGCCCTTGTCGATCAGCCTGCCGACGAGGCTCGGGTCGTTGGGCGCGTAGGTCGTGAAGGCGCGGCTGTCGGTGAAGTGGCCGCTGATCGTGTTGCCCTGGATCGTCACGTCCGCGACCTGGCCGCGATTGACGTCGTTGACAAAATCGGAAAAGGCAAGGGTCGACTGCGGCCCGCGGTTTGACGATGTCTGAAACAGGTTGAAGAGCGCGACGAGAAGCAGCCCGATTACGATCCAAAGGGCGAGATTCTTGCCGAAGTTATTCACGTCAAACGCCTTTCCATGCCGAGCCGGCCAGCACGCTATGACCAACCTACGCCAATCGAGCCCGGCCCGCGACCATTTTTGCCCAGCCAACACATAAGCCGCGCGCCAGCTTAAACAACTGCGAAGCTTGCATGGGACAAAGAATTGACAGGTCTGAAAACGAGGCTCGGCAGCAAGATTCCTCTGTCACGGCGGTACCCGAGAGAAGGAACGGCGGCAAGCCCGGTTTCGTCCCAAAGCGCAGGTAGAAAGGGATGGGTCAGCGCCGGCAACGGACGAGGCGGGTTTTGCGGCTCGCGGCGATGCAGCTCGGCGACCCCGTCCCGGCCGAGATAGCCCAACGTCAGCACCGGGGCCGCCGCGGCGCCGTTCGCCTCGACGCGGCGATCCCAAAGAATAGCGGCGCCGGGCGGAACCGCCACCGGCGCGGCCGCGGCGGCGAGCTCGCGCAGGACGAGAACCTGGCCACGCCACGCAACAAACCGGCAGCCGCCGAGGGCATGCCCGCCACGCGCCTCGCCGCCGAGCACGCGCAACATGTGCGCGACCGCCCGCCGCCGCGGCGGATAACGGCCGCCGCCCAGTGCTAAGACGATGGCGGACAACGCACGCGCCCCGACTTCCGGCGGCGCCGACAACAGCAGAGCGGGGTCGACCACCGCGAACCCGGCCGGATGCACCGAAACGGTGCGCGCGAGCAGCGCGTCGCACGCGCGCCCTCGCACCGTCCGCTCGCGGCCATGGGCGCGAATTCGATCCGCAACCGCGTCGCCGACCGCCGGTGTCGCGCGCTCGCGCAGCCGGGTGCGGGCGAACGCCGGGTTGCGGTTGCTGGGGTCGACGACAAAGGGCTGGTTCTCGGCGGCAAGCAACGCCGCCAGGCGCGCCTTCGGGACATCGAGCAGCGGGCGCAGGACACGGCACCCGTCGATTTCGCGAATCGCCGACATACCGGCGAGACCGTCCGGGCCGCTGCGCGCCTCCCGGCGCAGCATGAACGTCTCCACTTGGTCTTCGCGATGGTGCGCGGTCAAGAGATGCAGGCAACCCTCGGCGCGGCACCACTCGGCGAGCAGCCGATAGCGCGCGGCGCGGGCGGCTTCTTGGACGCGGGCGTGCGGCTTTTCTCCATCCCAGACCAGGACCTGGTGACGGATCGAGCGTGCCTTCAGCCAATCCGCGAGCCGGGCAAGCTCGGCGCCGCTTTCCGGCCGCAGGCGATGGTCGACGGAGAGCGCGGAGATTGTGCCGCCGCGCCGACGCGCCCACCTGTCGGCGAGGATCGCAAGAGCGAGGCTGTCGGGTCCGCCCGACACGGCGACGGCGAGAAACGGCGCGCTTTCGAACCGGGCGAGCCGGTGGATCCGGGCGGCGAACTCGTCGAGCCCGAGAGGCAGCACCGCGATCGCGCAGCTCAGCACCCGAGCTTCTTTTTCTCCTGTGTCGCGCGCTCCCTGACGGCGCTGCCCGGATGCGGGAAGTCGTGGTCGAGCTGCATCAGCGCAATGCAGGCATTGTGTTTTTGATTGGCACGGGCCAGCGACATGCCGAGCTTCAAGAGGCCGTCCGCCGCCTTCGACCCCCTCGGATAGCGCTTGTAGCCGTCGGCAAAGGCGGCGGCGGCCTCGCTGTACCTGCCGCGCGCGTAAAAGCTTTCGCCGAGCCAATACTGCGCGTTGCCGGCGAGCGGGTCGCTCGGGTGCTGCTGGATAAAGCTGCGCAAGGCTTCCTCCGCGGCCGGATAGTCGGCCTTTCGCAACAGCCCGAACGCGGAATTGTACTGCGCCGAGGCCGAGCCCGAAGGCAGCGCATCCGAACCGGCCCCGCGCATGCTCTCGCCGGCGCTGGCGATCCGGGGCGGCGCCGATTGGGTCGGGCCCGGGTAGGACGGCGTGTCGCCTCCGCCCCCTGCCGGCAGCCCCTCCCCGGGCGGCGTCAGCGTGCCGTAATTGGCGTATCCCGGCGGCGGTGGCGGCCGCGGCGGACGACCGTAGGGGGTCAACGCCGCGGGCTCGGCGAGCGGCGGCGGCGCCGGTCGCGGCGGCGCGACGGATGCGTCCTGGCCCTGGCCTTGGCCGAGCCGCACGTCGATGTCGCTGTTGACCTGCTCGAGCCGTTGGCGGAGCTGCTGGACCTGGTTCGTCTCGTCCTCGACCCGGCCGGTCAAGTCGCGCATTTCCTGCTCGAGCCGATCCATGCGCACCTGCAAGTCGACCGCGGTGCCGCCGCCGCTTTCGGCGCCAGGCGGCGCTTCGCCGCCGGTGCCGCGATAGACCTGGCGCTGCAGCATGCTGAGGTCGCGCTCCAGCCGGTCGAGGCGATCCTGGGTCGAGGCGTCCTGCGCGCGGACGACCGGGGCGGCAACCGCCATCGAGAGTAGCACGAGCAGCACCGTCGGGCAGGCTTGCGGCAGATACGAGCGCCGAATCATCAGCGGAGCCTCTCGGAATGCGCGTGGCAGCAGGGGGCGGCGTTACGCGCTAAGCGCCGGCGACGCAGACATCGGAAGATGCGGTGCTACGGCGCGTTTTGGGCAAAAAAAGGGCGTCCGCAGCCGCCGCAACGGCTCGCGCGCCCGGTTGGTCGACATTTCGCTGGGCCGCCGGCGCCCTCGCCGCGCTCGCGGGCGGCGGATCGATCCGCCGGACGCGGCGGCCGGCCGCCGTCGGCAGTCAGTTGACGGTCGTGATCGCAACGCGGTTTTGCGCCCACGCCTCTTCGTTCGAGCCCGGAACCACCGGCCGATCCTTGCCATAGCTGATCGTCGAGATGCGCGAGGACGGTATCCCCGCCGCCACCAGCACCTGCTTTGCGGCATTGGCGCGCCGCTCGCCGAGCGCGAGGTTGTACTCGCGCGTGCCGCGCTCGTCGCAATGGCCCTCGATCGTCACGCTGACATTCGGGTAGTGCTGCAGCCATTCGGCCTGGCGCTGCAAGGTCTGCTGGGCTTCGGGAGTGACGTCGGAGCGGTCAAACTCGAAAAACACGCGGTCGCCGGCGGTTTGCGCCAGATCCTGCTGCGAGCCCGGCACGGCGGCGCCCATCGCGGTCCCGCCCGGCGGCCCGGCCGGGCCAGCGGGCGCGGGCGGCGGCGTCTCGGGCGTGCTGCTGCAGGCGGCGACCAGCAACAGTAAGCCTCCCAGCCCAACAAATCTCATACGCATTGCTCGAACCCCCTCGAATAAGATGCCGGACTGCTAGTGGTCCGATCGAAACGCTTGGTTCCCAAGCGTTGTGTGAATCGGCCTACCAATCAACGGGTTGATGGTGCAATTCAGCCAACGGATGGGGATCATCCATTGGCATCGCACCACTAGCGCAGCAATGGCGACCATGCCGGATCGGACGCAGCCCCCGGCGTAGGCACGTCACGTTGGTTGTACCCGGTCAAGTCGATCGTCTGCAGGTGCGGCGAACCGCCATAGCCGCGCGAATCGGACGGTCCCTGCGAAAAATACATCAGGACCCGGCCGTTAGGCGCCCAGGTCGGCCCTTCGACGAGAAAACCCTGCGTCAGCAGCCGCTCCCCCGAGCCGTCCGGCCGCATCACCCCGATGGCGAACGAGCCGCCGCTGATCTTGGTGAAGGCGATCAGGTCGCCGCGCGGCGACCACACCGGGGTCCCGTATTTGCCCGACCCAAAGCTGATGCGATGCGCGCCGCCGCCGCCGGCGCTCATGACATAGAGCTGCTGCGAGCCGCCGCGGTCGGAGTTGAAAACGATCTGGCCGCCGTCCGGCGAATAGCATGGCGAGGTATCGATCGCGTCGTCGTCGGTCAGCCGCTGCGCCTGATGGGTGCGCAGGTCGTACGAATAGATGTTGCTGGCGCCGTTGACGGCGCGGCTCATCACGACGCGGTTGCCGTCGGGCGAAAACCGCGGGGCAAACGTCATGCCCGGAAAGTCGCCGATCGCTTCCTGCTGCCCGGTGTCGATGTTGAGCAGGTAGACGCGCGGCTGCTTGCCGGCGAACGAGAGGTAGGTGATCTCCTGCGCGGTCGGCGAGAAGCGCGGAGTGAGGACCAGCGCCCGGCCGTCGGTCAGGTAATGGTTGTTGGCGCCGTCCTGGTCCATGATCGCGAGCCGCTTGACCCGGGTCTGCTCCGGTCCCGACTCGGCGACATAGACGATGCGGGTGTCGAAGTACCCGTCCTCACCGGTGATCCGTTTGTAGATTTCGTCGGCGATAATGTGCGCGATCCGCCGCCAGTTCTGGCGCGTCGTCGTATAGCCAAAGCCGGTCAGCTGCTGCTCGGCGAACACATCCCACAGCCGGAACTGGACCCCGAGCCGGCCGTCCGCCTGGGTTTGCACCGTCCCGGTCACCAGCGCCTGGGCGTTGATCTGGCGCCAGTCGGCGAATTGCGGGGTGGCGCCGCTCGTCGCCGAGACGTTCTCGATAAAGCTTCGCGGATCGAGCGGGCGGAACAGCCCCGAGCGCTCGAGATCGGCCGAGACGACGCCGGCAATGTCGCTGCCGGCCTGCGCTTCCTCGCCGCCGCCGCCGGCAAAAGCGGGGATTGCGATCGGCATCGGCTGGACCTGGCCGCTGGTGATGTCGATGCGCAGCTCGGCCTGTGCCGGTGCCGACGGCAGCAGCAGCACCGGCGCCGCCAGCAGCAAGACCAGGACCAACCCGCCGGGCAAAACGAGGCGGTTCTTGTTCATAAGACATCCTTTGGGCTGAAATCGACGACCAGGTCCTTCCAGACCTCGTATTTGTCCGGAGGCAGACGCAGCGGCCGGCAGAGCGGGTTGAAAAAGGCGCGCCGGGCGCTTTCGGCGGCGGCGCGGAAGAACGGGTCGGCGGCAAGCCGCCCCTGGTCGACGATCGTCGCCTGCTGCACGGTGCCGTCGGGTTGCACCTCGACGCGAATTTCGACGACCAGGTCCTTGGCGTCGCGGGCGCCGGCCGGGATGTTCCAGCAGCGCGAGATCTGCTCGCGGATCATGTCGACTTCGCTGGCGCTGAGCTGGCTGCCGAGGGGGGCGCGCGGCTGCGAGGACGCCCGGCCCGAGGCCACCTGCGTCGTCTGCGGCGGCGCATCGGGCGACGGCGGCGCATCCTGCGCCGCGAGGTTTTTCAGCAACGCGTCGAACTGGCCGGGGTTGTATTTCTTGGCCTCGGCCTTTGCTTCGTTGCGCGCCACTTGCTGCGGCCGTTCCGGCGGCGCCTGCGACGCTGCTTCGACCGCGGGCTTTGGCGGCGGCGGGGGCGGCAGCGGCTTTTGTTGGGGCAGGGGCGGCGGAGGCGGCAATTCCGCCTCCTTGGGCTGCTCCGCCGGCGGTGTCGCGGGGGCGGGCGGCAGCGGCTTGGATTGCGGCGGTGCCGGAGCGGGCGGCGCCGGCGGCGCCTCGGCGGCCGTGGGCGGCGGCGCCGGCTTGGGCGGGGTTGGCGCGGGCGCCGGTTTTTCGGTCGGCGGCCCGGGCAGCGGCGGCTCGGGCGTCGCCGCGCGCTGCGGCATCTCGGGGTTCGGATGCGTCGCC
>DATMLF010000242.1:0-8731 GCA_035570595.1 Allostellaceae bacterium | reverse complement strand
GGTTTTTCGCAGCGTCCCAAATCCGGCCGGCGGCCATGATCACGGCGCGCTTTGGCCGCGGCGGGAAGGCGTTGACATCGACGCCGTTCGGAATGATCCGCGCGTCCCACAGCGGCAATCCGTATTGCCGCCGCAAATCGTGCTGCACGGCGCGGGTCGGCGCGACGATTCGGGCGGCCGAACGCAGCCCGTAAACGACCTGCCGGCGATAGTCGCCCCACTCGCCGGGCGCGGCCTCGCCGTGCACCGCGACCCACCAGGACAGCACGTCGGAGTGGGCAACCGCGACGGCCGGACACGCGCAGTCGAGCCGTGCCTGGGCATAGCCGTTGACGTGAACGAGATCGACCGCGTGCCGGACTGCGAGCGCGTCGAGCCAGCGCCGGCTCGCGGCGATGTCGGCGGTGGCGCCTGGCATCCATTCGAGGCGAAAGTCGCTTTCCACCAGCTGGACATTGCCGAGCCGGGAAACCGCGGCGCGCTGCTCCGGGCTCGGGCGCGGCCCCAAGGTTGCGAGCACAAAGCGGACGTCCGGCAGCGCCGCGCACAAACCGAGCGCGTAAGACCACACCCCGCCAACCGCGTCGGCGGTCATCAGCACGGTCAACGGCGACCCGGTCACCGCGGCGCTCGCTCCAATTCCCAAAGCGGCCGCGGCCGGGCTTCCTGGATGTCGCTGAAGGCGGCGTGGCGGTCGAGGTAGTAACCGACGGCGCGTTCCCAGGCCAAGTCGTCGGGCAAGCCCCACAACCGCCGGTAGTCCGGCGAGCCCGGATAAGGAAAGAGCGGCACCGGCTCGTTCGCCCACACCCCCTCGGCCTGCAGCGCGTCGCGCCAGCATGCCACGGCGGCGGGGTCGTCGTTCCCGCTCGCGATCAGGTTCGCCTGCACAAACGGCACCGAGCGCTTGGCGTAAACCAGCCGCCGGGTCAGCTCTTCGGTCGTGGCGCGGCAGTCTTTGTCGAGCCGGTCGCGGCCCTCGGGCGACAGGCTCTCGACTCCCGCTTCGATCGACACGCAGCCGGCGGCGCCGAGCAGATCGAGCATGTCGTCCCGCCACAGGTCGATGCGGGTCTGCACGCCGAACGCGACCGGGCGCTCCGCGAGCCGCTCGAGCAGCGCTCGCCATGGCAGGAAGATTTCGTCGATGAAGTAGACGTAGCCGACCCCGGCCGCGATCAGCCCGTCGAGCTCCTCGAGAATCGTCGCGAGCGGCCGGCGCCGGTAGGCGTCGCGGAAGTTCTCCTTGGCGCAGAAGGTGCAATGGTATGGGCAGCCGCGCGACGCTTCCATCTCCGCGCCCGGCACAGCGGATGCTGCGTCGAAGCGATGGTGATGATGGGCGTGCCGCTGCAATGTCGCGGCGGGCCAGCGCAACGCCGGCAAAGACCCGAGATCGGCGACCTGGGGGCCGCCCTGCACGACGATTTCGCCGTTAACGCGATGACACAACCCGGCGACGCCGGTCCACTCGGCGCGCGGCCGTCCGGCAACGCGGACCAGCACCTCCTCGCATTCGCCGAGCACCACTGCGTCGACACCGAGCTTCCTCAAGGCGGCGCGCGGGCTTGTCGAGCCGTGCGGGCCGACGGCGATCCGTCTCCCGCCGAGATCCGCCAATGCCGCCAACGTGGCTTGCGGGGCGCGCAGCTCGGGCGGGGCGCAGCGCCAGAACAGGTAGCTCGGGGCGGTGGCGACGACCACCATCTCCGGCATCAGCCCGGCTACTCGGGCGTGCAGCGCGGCGCTGTCGAGCTCTTCCGACTGCGCATCGACGATCGCCGCCTGATGCCCGGCGCAGGCCAGCAGCGCCGCGGCATATCCGAGCTCCAGGGGCAGGTGCGGCTCGCGGCAGCCAAAATAGATGCTGCCGGCAAAATCCCAATTCGGGTTGACGAGGGCGATCTTCACCTGCCCGCAGCCTCTGCCGCCGACCGGCGCTGTGCGTGCGCCGGTGCCGTCACACCGTCAGCCCCCGCGACGCGAGCGCGGTCAGCGCCTCGCCGACGCGGTCGACCGCAACCCGCCCGTCAAGCCAGGCGACCAGCTTGCCGATCCCCTCTTCGAGCGGCGTCCTTGGCCGATAGCCGAGCACCGCGCGGGCGAGCGAGATGTCGGGGAAGCAGTGACGGATGTCTCCGACACGGCATTCGCCGGTGACCTCCGGCTCGATCGCGACACCGAGGGCGTCGGCGAGCAGGCGAGCGACTTCGTTGATCGTCACCGCGTGCCCGCTGCCGACGTTGAGCGCGTGCCCAATTGCCGCCTCGCTGGAGAGCGCCAGCCGACACGCCTCGGCCACGTCCTCGACGTAAACAAAATCGCGGCGCTGCTTGCCATCCTCGAAAATCAGCGGGGGCCGGTTGTTAAGGAGGCGCGCCGCGAAGATCGCCAGCACTCCGCTGTACGGGTTCGACAGCGCCTGATGCGGCCCGTATACGTTGAAAAAACGCAGCGCCACCGTCGGGATGCCGTAGGCGCGCCCGACCAGCAAGCACAGCCGTTCCTGGTCGTATTTCGAGAGTGCATACACCGAGCCCATCGACACCGGCTTGGTTTCGGGTGTCGGCAGCGGCTCGAGCGGCTCGCCCGCGGCATCGGTCGGCTCCCATAACCCAGACCTGAGGCGCTGGGCCAGGCGCTCAAACACCGGGACCAGGCTGCCGTCGCGGCCGCGGTAAAGCCCTTCGCCATAGACGCTCATGCTTGAAGCCACGACGAGGCGGCTAAACGGGCGCCGTTTGGCGCGCTCGATCATCGCTTCCAGCAACACGGCGGTGCCGCGCGAATTGACATCGGTATAGTCGGCGACCTCGTACATGCTTTGTCCGACCCCGACCCGTGCCGCGAGGTGGATCACCGCATCGATGTCGACGAGGGCGCGCCGGACCGCGCGCGGCGAACGGATGTCGCCAACGGCGAGGTCGACCCGGCGGTCGAGATAGGCCGGCGCCCGTCGCTCCGCCCCGTGGACCTGCGCATCGAGGTTGTCGAGGGCGCGGACCTTGTAGCCGTGACGCAGCAGCAGGGCGGCACAGTGCGAGGCGATAAACCCGGCGCCGCCTGTGATCAAAACGGTTTGGCTCATTCCCGCCTGTTTCTTCAAAGTACCCGCTGCGAAACGCGGCCGTCCGCCAAAGGTTCAAACGTTTTGGCTGCGAATGCTGCTGTTGGCCCAATCTGCGCGAGCGGCTGAGCAGTCGCGCCCAACACTCGCTAAACGCCCGGCCTGCGGCAAGACTCGGCCGGCCCCGCTGAGCGGAGCGGTGGATAATTACCCGCGGTGGTGACGCGACGCGTGACGCTCCCCGTGCTCGCGCGCCTCGGCGGTATCGCGTCCGATCAGCTTGCTGAACAGGCTTTTCCCGCCACCCGACAGCCGTTCCTGATAGAGCAGGGCAAGACCGGCCTCGTCGAATTTCCGGAAGAACTCCTCCCACGAAATTTCCTCGAGGCTGCTTTCATTGGCATGAGGCGCGTCGGGAAAAATGAGGCGGATGACCCCGGGGTCATCGCCGCGGTGGGTCGCCTTTACGGCGGCCGGCTTGCCGCCGCGCGACTCGGCCCATTTGCGGATCTCGTCGTGATCGGTCGTGACCCCGGCCTCGACCGCTGTGTGGTCCGCCATCGCCAACTCCGTAGCTATAGACGATCACGCTCTGAACAAGGCGACTGCGGGTCGCGTTCCGGGTCACGCCGTCGCGTAATGCCGGCCAGCGCCGCCGTCAGCTCCGCGACAACGGGTTGCCATGCGCCCGGCCGCCGCTGGCGGAAAAGCCGCATCGTCGGATACCACGGGCTGTCGCTGCGGGCGTGCATCCAGCGCCAGTCGGCCGCCGCGTCGAGCAGGGTCCACACCGGTCGGCCGAGCGCGCCGGCAAGGTGGGCGACCATCGTGTCGACGCTGACCACGAGATCGAGGTCGCAGATCAGCGCGGCGGTGTCGGCGATCGTCGCATTTTCGGGGAGCATCGCCTTAAGCGAGCTGACGAGGCTCGTCGCCGCGGTGTCTCGACGCGCCGCGCCGAGCTGCAAGCCGAACAGGTCGAGCGGCAGCGCGACGAGCGGCAGCAGCAGCGCCGGTGGGAGCGAGCGCTCGCGCCGCCAGTCCCCAGCCGCCCAGACCACCCCTACCCGCGGGCGGTCCGCCCCGGCACGGGCGCGCGACAGCCGGGCCGAGAATGTCGGCGGCGGCGTCAGATATGGGATATGCCCCGGCAGGTCGCCGAGGGTGATGCGCAACGCGTGCGGCAACTCCATCGACTCGATGGCGACGTCCCAGGACGGAAGGGCTCCGTCGAGCGGATAAAACCGAACCCCGTCGCAAACCGAGCGCAACAGCGGCAGCAGCTCGCGCTGCGCCTCGACGACCACGCTTTGGGCGACGGCGGCGAGCGGCGGCACGAACCGGATGAACTGCAGCGTGTCGCCCAACCCGTGATAGCAGCGCACCAGAACGCGCCGGCCGACGAGCGGCGTGCCGTCCCAGACCCAACGCAGGTGATACGGCAAATCGGCGCACGACCGGCCTCTCCGGCCGTGAAGCACCGCGTCGCAAATGTCCCAGGCGCGCTCGAAAGCGCCGGCGAGCATCGCGTCATGCCAACCGTCAACCATCACCTCGGCGAACGCGGCTAGCGAACGCCAATTCGATCGAATCTTCGTTGACCCGTCGCGAGGAGCCGCCGTCGCGAGCAAGGCCCGGCAAGGAACGCGATCCTCGTTCAGCCTGTTTTGAAGGAAACGCCCGAGCACTGGGCTCCGCGGGAGAGGTCAATGTCAAAGCGGCAAATTCCACTAGTGCCGCCCGCCGGGCGGTCGAACAAAGGGCCGGCGGACGCCGGTCGCGCCGCGGCGCCGTCGGATGCCGGGGACACGCGTGCCGCCGATGAAGGCGACACCGGCGGACGGCAGAAGAACATCGCCGTCAACACGACGAACCAGGGCCACCAGCAGGACCGGTGAGGCAGGATGACCAGCAAGACCGCGGCGGCCGACCGCTCGCAGGGCGGTCCGGGCAGCAGCCGGCAAAACGCGTCCAAACCCGTGCAGCCGGCGGGCGACGGGCCCGAGCCGGGGCAGCCGACAAATCCGCGACGCAGCCGCGTCTCGGGCGGGGGCGGAGAACGCGACAGCCGTCACAGCCATGACCCCCGCGATAAGAGCTGACCCCGCGACGAGAGCTGACGAAGTGCCCGACCCGGTAACGCCGGGCGATGCAACGCCCGAACCGGTCGCGGCGGCCCGCGCCGCCCAGCTCCGCCACGTCAGCGACGCTCATCCGGGGATTTCTCGCCGCCCGGCGCGCCACGGCTTCGACTACCGCGACACGGACGGCAACCTGATCGGCGACTTCGAGACGTTGAGCCGTATCAAGGCCCTAGCGATCCCACCGGCGTGGCGCGACGTGTGGATCTGCCGGTTTGCCAACGGCCACATACAGGCGACCGGGCGCGATGCGCGCGGCCGCAAGCAATACCGCTATCACGCCCGCTGGCGCACCGCGCGCGACGAGACGAAGTTCGGCAGGATGCTGCTGTTCGGCCGGGTGCTGCCGCGCATCCGGGCCCAGGTCGACGCCGACCTGCGCCGCCACGGCCTACCGCGCGAGCGGGTTCTAGCGGCGATCGTCCGCTTGCTGGAGCTGACCCTGTTCCGCATCGGCAACGTCGAATATTCCAAGGCCAACAAGAGCTTTGGGCTGACGACCTTGCGCCATCGGCACGCCGTCATCGAGGGCGACCGGATCCGGCTCAGCTTTCGCGGCAAAAGCGGGGTCCGCCACGAGGGCTGCATCAACGACCGGCGCCTCGGCCGGATCGTCAAGAACTGCCGCGATCTCCCGGGCTACGAGCTGTTCCAATACGTCGACCACGACGGCGCCCGTCACTCGGTCGACTCGGCCGACGTCAATCTCTACCTGCGCGAAATCAGCGGCGAGGAGATTACAGCAAAGGACTTTCGCACCTGGGCCGGCACTTATCTCGCGGCCGTCGCACTGCAAGGATTTGGCGGCTCTGAGACCGCGACGGCCGGCAAGTCGGCAATCGTCCGCGCCGTCGAACAGGTCGCCAAGCATCTCGGCAACACCACCGCCGTGTGCCGCAAATGCTATATCCACCCGGCGATTTTTGAAGGTTACTTGGACGGGACCTTGGTGCAGGTTCTGGAAAAGCGTACGAAAGCCTACCTGTCGCGAAACATCGAAGGACTGAGCGCGGAGGAGGCCGCGGTTGCCGCCTTCCTGCGCCTGCGCTTGGCGAAATTGGCCGAAGCGGAAGCGGGCGCCGGCGGCATCCGCCGCCGCCAAAAGGTCAACGGGGTCGCACAAGCGAGCCTAGAAAGCCCAGCCAAACGCGCCTCGGCGGCTGACCATCTGCCGCCGCCGCGAGCAAAGCGCCGAGCGCATTCCGCCGCGCCCGACAGCTCGTAAGCCCGGGTTATCGGAGGCGGCTGCTTCGGCAGGCAGTTCCGGTCACGACGGCGCTCGCAACTACTCTCGCAAATCCTCGAAGAATTCCTTGACCCGCGCGAAAAAGCCTTCGCTTTCCGGGTGGGTCCGGCCGCCTTCGCCTTCCTTTTCAAATTCGCGCAGCAATTCCTGCTGGCGCTTGGTCAGGTTGACCGGGGTCTCGACCACCGCCTCGACAAACATGTCGCCGCGCAAGGACGAGCGCAGCGCCGTCATCCCCTTGCCGCGCAACCGGAACTGATGGCCCGATTGGGTCCCGGCCGGCACGTTGACCTTGCCGCGGGTGCCGTCGACGGTCGGCACCTCGATCGCGCCGCCGAGCGCCGCCGTCGTAATCGAGATCGGCACCCGGCAATGGATGTTGGCGCCGTCGCGCTGAAAAATCGGATGCGGCGCCACGCTGATGAAAATATAGAGGTCGCCGGCCGCGGCACCCCGGACGCCGACCTCGCCTTCGCCGGCGAGCCGGATCCGGATGCCGTTTTCGACCCCGGCCGGGATGTTGACCGACAGCGTCTTTTCGCGGCGCACCCGGCCTTGCCCGGCGCAGGCGCGGCACGGCTTTTCGATAACCCGCCCGGCCCCCTGGCAGGCGGCGCAGGTCCGCTCGATCGTGAAGAAGCCCTGCTGGGCCCGGACGCGCCCGCGGCCGTGGCAGGTCGGGCAGGTCACCGGCTTTGAGCCCGGTTCGGCGCCGCTGCCGTGGCATTGGTCGCAGGCGACAAGGTTGGGCACGCGGATCGTCGTCTGCTTGCCGTGAAAGCCTTCCTCGAGCGTGATTTCGAGGTTGTAGCGCAAATCGCTGCCGCGGCTCGGGCTCGTCTGGGCGCGCCTGCCGTTGCCCATGAACTCGCCGAACATTTCATCGAAGATGTCGGCAAAGCCGCCGGTAAAGCCGAAGTCGCCGGGTCCGCGCCCGGCGCCCTGCTCGAACGCGGCATGGCCGAACCGGTCGTAAGCCGCGCGCTTCTGGTCGTCCTTTAGGACGTCGTAGGCTTCGCTGATGTCCTTGAACTTCTGCTCGGCGTTCTTGTCGCCCGGATTACGGTCCGGGTGACACTGCATCGCGAGTTTGCGATACGCCTTCTTCAGGTCGTCGGGGCTGGCCGACCGCGAGACGCCTAGCGCCTCGTAAAAATCTTGCTTAGCCATGTATCGACGGGGTTCGCCTTGAGGGTGGGTCGCGCAATCACCCCGGCGAAGGCCGCCGGGGTGACCGCATCCGATCGATGGTTATGCCGCGGCGCCGACTATGCGGAGCCGCGCTTCTTTTGATCGTCGACCTCCTCGAAATCGGCGTCAACGACCTTGTCGTCGCCGCCGCCCGTGGCACCGCCCTGCGGCCCGCCACCCGCGTGCGGCTCGCCGCCGGCCTGCGCCGCCTGCTCGGCCTTGTAGAGCGCCTCGCCAATCTTCATCGAGGCCTGGGCCAGCGCCTCGGTCTTGGACTTGATCTGCTCGGCGTCATCGCTGGCGAGCGTGTCCTTCAGCGCCTGGACCGCCTGCTCCGCCGCGTCGCGGTCGCCTTGCGGGATCTTTTCGCTGTTCTCCCGCACGGTGCGCTCGGTCGTGTGGATCAGCGCGTCGGCGTTGTTCTTGGCCTCGACGAGCTCGCGGCGGCGCTTGTCCTCGCCGGCATGCGCCTCGGCATCCTTGACCATCTTCTCGATGTCGGCCTCGGACAGGCCGCCCGAAGCCTGGATGCGGATCTGCTGCTCCTTACCAGTCGCCTTATCCTTGGCGGAGACGGAGACGATGCCGTTGGCGTCGATGTCGAAGGTGACTTCGATCTGCGGCACGCCGCGCGGCGCCGGCGGAATGCCCTGCAGGTCGAAGCGGCCCAGGCTCTTGTTGTCCGCCGCCATTTCGCGTTCGCCCTGGAACACATTGATGGTGACGGCGGTCTGGTTGTCGTCCGCGGTCGAGAAGATCTGCGACTTCTTGGTCGGGATGGTGGTGTTGCGGTCGATCAGGCGGGTGAAGACACCGCCCAGCGTCTCGATGCCCAGCGACAGCGGGGTGACGTCGAGCAGCAGCACGTCCTTGACTTCGCCCTTCAGCACGCCGCCCTGGATCGCGGCGCCCATGGCGACCACTTCATCCGGATTGACGCCCTTGTGCGGCTCCTTGCCGAACAGCGCTTTGACCGCTTCCTGCACCTTGGGCATGCGGGTCATGCCGCCGACCAGGATCACTTCGTCGATCTGACTGGCGGTAACGCCGGCATCCTTCAGCGCGGTCTTGACCGGGCCGATGGTC
>DATMLF010000241.1:0-2263 GCA_035570595.1 Allostellaceae bacterium | reverse complement strand
TCGCGGCTAAATCCGGCGACGGCACGGTCGCGATCGGTCGCGATGGCGCCGCCCGGCTGTGGCTCAGGCTGCAGGACGTTTCCGCCGAGGCTGTAGGCAAGGCCCCGATCGCGTCGGCCGAGGCGTGGGTCACCCTGCCGGCAAAGTCGGCGGTCAAGGACGCCGACCCGAGCTTAGGCTTGGCGGTGGACCTGCACCAGATGCGGGTCGCGGCGCCGCCGGCAAGCTTTGGCCACACGATTGACGAATTGGCGCTCGGCGTCACGCTCAAGGGTGCCGTGCCCGACGGGCCCTTGCCGCGGGCGGCCGCCGCCTGGCGCGACGCCGGCGGCACGATCGAGGTCGACAATCTGCGCCTGCAATGGGGCGGGCTCGGCATCAGCGCCAACGGCACGCTCGCGCTCGACGGCAAGCTGCAGCCGATGGCGGCGTTTTCCGGCGGCATCGAGGGGTTTGGCGCGATCCTGAACGCGCTCGTCGCCGCCGACCAGATGACCCCGGAGCAAGCCTCGCTGGTGGAGATCGCGCTGAGCTACTTGGCCAGGCCCGGACCCGACGGTAAGCCGCAGATCACCGCGCCGTTCACGATCCAGGACGGAAAAGTCTTTATCGGGCCGGCGCGTCTCGGCCGGCTGCCGCCGATCGTCTGGGAATAGCAGGCTTCGCAAGAAACATCAGACGCCGGTCAGCTCGCGGCGCACGATGGCGGCGCCGTCGGCGAGCGCCTTCAATTTCGCGAAGGCGATGTCACGCGGCAGATACTTCATGCCGCAGTCGGGCGCCGGGATCAGCCGCTCGGCCGGCACGTGCGCGAGGGCCGCGCGGATGCGGGCGGCCACGGTTTGCGGCCTTTCCGCTTCAGGGTCGCCCATGCTGATCACGCCGAAGATCACCGTCTTGTCGCCGAGGCCGTCGAGATTGGCGAGGTCGAGGTTGGGCTGCGCCGCCTCGACCGAGATCTGGTCGATCTTGGTCGCGGTCAATTCCGACAGGAACGCATAGCCGTTGGGCTTGTCGCGCGCGACGTAGGCGTAGCCAAAGCAGAGGTGCAGCGCGGTCGGGCCGGGTATGCCGTCGAGCGCCCGCGCGATCGCCGGCAACGCCAGCCGCCGCGCCTCGTCGGGCCGCGCCTGCAGCCACGGCTCGTCGAGCTGGATCACGTCGGCGCCGGCCGCCTTCAGGTCGCGGACCTCGGCGTTGACCGCCGCGGCGTAATCCATGACGAGCTCCTCCTCGTCCCGGTAGTATTCGTTTTTGGCCTGACGAGACATCGTAAACGGCCCGGGCAGCGTGATTTTGATCGTGCGGTTGGTGTGGCTGCGCAGGAATTCGACGTCGCGGACCTCCACCGGGTGCTGGCGGCGGATCGGGCCGACGATGCGCGGCACGACGACGGTGCCGCTCGACCGGCCCCGCACGGTCGCCGGATTGTCGAGGTCGATCCCGGAGAGTGCGGTCGCAAAGCGGTTCGAATAGCTTTCGCGGCGGATCTCGCCGTCGGTGATGATGTCGATCCCGGCCTCCTCCATGTCGCGGATCGCGAGCCGCGTGGCGTCGTCCTGCGCCGCTTCGAGCCACGGCTCGGCGACGCGCCATAATTCCTGCGCGCGCACCCGCACCGGCGGCAAATGGGTCAGCCGGTCCCGGTCGATCAGCCAGTCGGGTTGCGGATAGCTGCCGACCACGGTCGTCGGAAGCAGGGTTTGGGCCATGTCGAGTTCTCCGCTTGCGATGCAGGGCGTGACGAGCTCTTGTCGTTATTGCGCGGCGCCGGGCAGTCGCACCGGCTCGCTTTCGAGGCTCGCCAGGCTGCGGCCGCGGGTTTCCGGCAACAGCAGCAGCATCACGATCGTCAGCCCGTAGGCAAAAACGCTGAGCACGGCGATCGAGGCGCCGAGCGAAAAGGACTGGCTGACAAACCCGACGGTGGCCGGCAGAAACGAGCCGATCGCCCGGCTGGCGTTGTAGCAGAAGCCCTGCGCCGTGCCGCGCACCGCCGTCGGGAAGAGCTCGGTCATAAACGGCCCCATCGGCGGGAATTTCATCAACAGCGCCATGTTGAGCGGGATGCCCGCGAAGAGCAGCGCCGTGTCGCCCATCGGCACGAACATGTAGAGCAGGATGAACACGAACGACAAAATCGCCGACCACATGAAGGTCTGCTTGCGGCCGATCCGGTCGGAGAGATAGGTGCCGAGCAGGAATCCGAACAGCGCGCCGAGAATCTGCACCAGCAGGAACCCGCCCGCGGCGGTGGCCGAGA
>DATMLF010000240.1:0-4554 GCA_035570595.1 Allostellaceae bacterium | reverse complement strand
GGTTTTAGCGTGGCCATCCCGGTCTTAAGACATGGATGCCCGGAACAAATCTTGGCTTGTGCCAGCGGGCGTCCGCGTCTCCGCAACGAGGGTGTGAGGGAGCGACCGCTACGGCCGCGCCACCGGGCCGCGCGAGTCGGGCACCGTCGCGGCCCTTTCCTTCCAGTCCTTCGACCACGGCGTGACCGGCTTTGGCACCGCCTTGCCGTCGACCCGGATCTCGTCGACATGCTCGTTGAAAAAGCACAGGTAGCCCTTGATCTTCGGGCATTCCGGGATCGGGTCGGGATAGCTCCACACGATGTCCTCGTAGAGCCGGTCGCCGATTTTGGCCGACCAATAACGCGCCTTGCCCTTGTAGGGGCAGGCCGTCGCCTTGGCGCTCGGGGCCAGGAGGTCCATGCGGACGTCCTCGGGCGGGATGTAATAGCGCGTCGGCAGCCGCGTCTCGAACAGAAAGCGCGCGCGCCGGGTTTCGGCCACGACCTCGCCGCCGAGGATGATTTGCACCGGCCGCGACGACTGGATCACGTCGATCCGCTTGTACGGGTCGCGCGGGTGGACAAAGATCTCCTCGTCCTCCTCGTACCAATGATCGACGCGATCCCAGTAGAACGCGACGAAATCGCCGATCGCCGTGACCTCTTCAAAGGGCTGGGGGTAGCCCCACACCGCGTTCTCGGCCGTGCGCTCGCCGACCTTGATCGTCCAGTACGACGCCGTCCCCTTGTACGGGCAAAAGGTGTGGTGGTCGCTCGGCGCCATCAGCTCCATGCGTACATCCGAGCGCGGGAAATAGTAGACCGGCAGGTGGCGGGTCTCGAACAACAGATGCGCGTCGGTGCTGTCGGCGACGGTCTCGCCGTTAAATTTGACGCGCACCCGGCGCGGCGACCGTTCAAAGGTGATCTTGTAGTCGGGGTTGGTCTTGAACCCGGATTCGCGCGTCTGCGTCTGCGGTGCCGCTGCCATGATCGGCTCCTCGGTTGCCGCCTCGCCGGCCGGGCGGGGCGCTGAGCGGTAATGGCGCGGAGAGGCGGCGGTGCCGCCTTGCAATCGCGCCGGCCGCGGCCATGTTAGCCGCCCGCGCGCCGCCGGCAAAGCCGCGATCGCCCAACCCTCGTCAATCCTGCTCGGCCGATGTCGAGACGCCGGCGTGCTCGGCCTCGGTCGCCTCTTCGATCAAATTCGCCTTCATCGCGATCATCATGTCGAGCAACAGGCCGCGGTTCGGCTCGGGGATGCCGGCCAAGGCGTCCTCGCGCACCTCGGCGGCGAGCGCGAAGATGCGGTCGAGCAATGGATAGGCGGATTCCGTCAGGTAGAGCAGGTGGGCGCGGCGGTCCTTCGGGTCGGGGCGCCGCTCGATCAGCTCGGCCGACTGCAGCCGGTCGAGAAGGCGGGCGAGCGTGATCGGCTCGAGCTCGAGGATCTGCGCCAGGCTGACCTGGTTGATGCCTTCCTGGCGCGCAAGGTTGGCGAGCACCGCAGCCTGCGCCCGGGTCAGCCCGAGCGAGGCGGCGCGCGCCCGCTGCTCGAACCGCTTGCGCATCAGTCGGGCCACGTCGTTGAGGACGAAACCCAGCGTGCGGCTCGGGATTTCATGGATCATCGAAGCACCCCTTTCGACCGCCACGTCCCCATACTACGCCCAGCGCGGCGACGGTTGGGAGCCCGCATGGCAGGCATGCTTGCGGATTGACAGCGCCGGGCCCCGGTGTTGCAGTGCCCCGCCGGCTCGAGCCGTCCTTTGCGGAGCGGTGCGGCCGCGCAAGGCACTTGGTCATGAAAGCCCCGGACTTCGATTACGTGCGGCCGCACAGCCTCGGCGAGGCCGTGGGATTGCTGGCCGCAGGTGCGGGCGAGGCGCGCGTCGTCGCCGGCGGGCAGTCCCTGTTGGCGCTGATGAATCTGCGCATGGCCGCGCCGGCCTTGCTGATCGACATCGCACGCCTGCCCGAATTGGCGATCGCGACAGAGGACGGCGAGGCGGTGACCCTCGGCGCCGGCGTCACCCATGCGATGATCGAAGACGGCCGGGTTCCCGACCCGTCGCAGGGGTTGATGGCGCGCGCCGCGCTAAGCCTCGGCTATCGCGCGATCCGCAACCGCGGCACGATCGGCGGCAGCCTGGCGCTCGCCGACCCGGCGGCGGAGTGGCCCGCCGTCCTCGCCGCGCTCGGCGCCGAGGCGAGCGTGCGCGGGCCGGGTGGCCGCCGCTCGCTCAAATGCGCAGGGTTCGCGACCGGGATCTACGAGACGCAGCTTGCCGAAGACGAGATCGTCGAAAGCATACGCATCCCGAAGCTGTCGGCCGACGCGCGCTGGGGCTACGTCAAGCTCGCCCGCAAATCGGGCGAGTTCGCGACGGCACTCGCGGTCGCCGTCGCCGACCGCGCTCAGGGCCGGTTCCAAATCGTGCTCGGCGCCGCCAACGGCGCGCCGCTGGCGCTGGATCAGGCGTCGCGGGCGCTGGCTTCCGGCGGCGGCAACCTCGATGCAATGCGGGCCGCCGTCGCGTCCGACCTCGACCGTGCCGCCGACCGGCATTTCGACGAATTCCAGCGCAACCTGCACATCGTGGCGGCCCTGCGCGCGGTTCGGCAGGTGACGCCATGACCGCGATCCGCCTGCGCCTCAACGGGGTCGAGGTCGCCGAGGATGTGGCGGCGCGCACCTCGCTCGCGGATTACCTGCGCGAGCGGCGCAACCTGACCGGCACGCATCTCGGATGCGAGCACGGCGTGTGCGGCGCCTGCACGGTCCTTGTCGCCGGCGAGCCGGTGCGCTCGTGCCTCACCTTGGCGGTCGCCTGCGACGGGTGGCAGGTGCAAACCATCGAGGGCTTTTCCGGCGACCCGGTGATGGCGGCATTGCGCGACGCGTTTCACCGCCGGCACGGTCTGCAATGCGGCTTTTGCACGCCGGCGATGCTGATCACGGCGCGCGACCTGATCCGCCGCGGCAAGGCCGGCTCCGAGGCTGAAATCCGTCAGGGCCTCGCCGGCAACCTCTGCCGCTGCACCGGCTACACAAACATCGTCGCGGCGGTCCTCGACGCGGCCGCGACACAGGGAGCGCGCGATGCCGGATGACGGGTTTGGGATCGGCGCCTCGCTGCTGCGCCGCGAGGACGAGCGGCATCTTCACGGCCGCGGCGAGTTTGTCCCCGACATCAAATTGCCGGGGACGATGGAGGTCGCGTTCCTGCGCAGCCCGCACGCGCACGCCCGCATCCGCGGCGTCGCCGTGCCGCCCGCGGCCAAGGGCCGGGTCTTCACCGCCGCCGATTTGCCGCGCGTCAAGCCGATCCGCGTCGTGACCCAGGCGGCCGGGGCGAAATCCCCCCCCTGGCCGCCGCTCGCAACCGACAAGGTGCGCTATGTCGGCGAGGCGATCGCCGCCTGCCTCGCCCCGACGCGCGCCGAGGCCGAGGACCTCGCCGCCGCGGTCGCGGTCGATTACGAGGTGCTCGACGCGGTCGTCCTCGCACCGCGCGACATGCGCGGCAGCCGCCACCCGGTGCACGACGGCTGGGGCGACAACCTCTATAGCGAGCGCGTGTTCGAGGGCGGCGACATCGCCGCCGCGGCGCGCGCCGCCGAACTCACGGTCAGCCGCGAATACCGCATGAACCGCCAGTCGGGGGCGCCGCTCGAAGGCCGCGCCGTGCTCGCCTACCGCGACTGGCGGCTCGACGAGATCGTCGTCTACGCCTCGACCCAGACGCCACACACCGTGCGCGTCGCTCTGGGCGAATGCCTCGACCTCGATTTGCGGCGGCTTCGCGTCGTCGCCCCCGATGTCGGCGGCGGCTTTGGCCCAAAGGCGCGGCTCTACCCGGAGGAGATCATCCTCGCCGCACTGGCGCTCGATCTCGACCACCCGGTGCGCTGGGTCGAGGACCGCGGCGAACACTTGCTGACCTCGGCGCATACTCGCGACCATCATTACAAAGTCACCGCCTATGCGGACCGCGAGGGCCGCGTTCTTGGCGTCGACGCCGAGATCGTCGTCGACGCCGGCGCCTATGGCCTCTGGCCGCAGGGGCCCTACCAGGAGGCGGCGATGGCCGCGCGCAACCTGCCGGGCCCCTATACGATCGCGAACTACCGGTGTCGGGCGTCGACGGTCGCGACCAACAAGGCGCCGATGGGCCCCTATCGCGGCGTCGGGCGCCCGGGCGCGTGCTTTGCGATCGAGCGCACGATCGACGAGGTGGCGCGCGCGGTCGGCCGCGACCCGGTCGAGGTGCGGATGCTGAACATGGTGCGGCCGGAAGAGATGCCGTTCACCACCGTCGGCGGCATGCGCTTCGACAACGGCAACTACCCCGGGAGCGTGCGGTTGTGCGCCGAATTGCTCGACCTGCCGGCGGCCCGCGCCCGCCAGCAGCGCGGCGAGCCGGACGGGCGGCTTGTCGGCGTCGGCTTTGCCTCGTTCGCCGAGCAGACAGCTCACGGGGCGGCCGAGTTCGTCAGCCGCGGCGCCTCGATCGTGCCGGGGTTCGAGAGCTGCACCGCGCGCATCCTCGCCGACGGCTCGGTGGTGCTG
>DATMLF010000239.1:0-2488 GCA_035570595.1 Allostellaceae bacterium | reverse complement strand
CCGGAGACGGCATGGGTGGGATGATGGGCGGGATAGGCGAGATGATGCAACCCGGCAACATGATGGGCCCGATGCGTACCGGAATGGAGCTGTTTAGGCGCCACGCCGAGATCCGCCGCACCGTGACCGACCTGCCGAATGGCGCGCATGCCGTCACCGAATCGGACGATCCGCAGACTGCGACCCTCATTCAGGCGCATGTCAGCGAGATGTATCAGCGGCTCGATCAGAACCGTCCCTTTCCCTATCCGATGAGCCGCAGCGTCCCGGCGATGTTCGCACAGAGCGGGAATTATCAACGGATGCTCATAGAGACGCCGAAGGGAATAGCCGTCACCGAGACCGCCGATGATCGGGCGATGGTCGCGATCATCCGTGAACACGCTCGCGAGATCAGCGGTTTCGTGCGGGACGGCATGCCGGCAATGATGCGCGGCATGATGCGATAACAACCCGCCCGGCATCCGCCGCGGTCGCGGTCAAATGACCCGGCGCCGGCGCAGCGCGTCGATGACCTGCCCGGCGGCGTCCTCGGCCGCGGCGTCGAGCGTCGCGAGCCGCAACTCGGGCGCCTCCGGCTCCTCGTAAGGGGAATCGAGGCCGGTGAAGTTGTCGATCCCGCCGGCCTTGGCCCTGGCATAGAGGCCTTTGGGGTCGCGGCGGATGCATTCCGCGATCGGCGTGTCGACGAAAATCTCGAGAAAAGCGGTGGGTGCGATCAGCTCGCGCACCATCTGGCGCTCGGCGCGGAACGGCGAGATGAACGAGCAGACGACGATGAGGCCGGCCTCGGCCATCAGCTTTGCGACCTCGCCGACGCGGCGGATGTTCTCGACGCGGTCGACGTCGGTGAAGCCGAGGTCACGGTTGAGGCCGTGGCGGACATTGTCGCCGTCGAGCAGCATCGTGTGACGCCCTTCGGCGAGCAGCTGCTTTTCGACGAGGTCGGCGATCGTCGATTTTCCCGCCCCCGACAGGCCGGTCAGCCACAGCACCGCCGGTGTCTGGCCCTTTAGCGCCGCCCGCTCGGCGCGGCCGACGGTCAGCGCCTGCCAGTGGATGTTGCTGGCGCGGCGCAGGCCGAATGCGATCATGCCGGCGCCGGCGGTCTCGTTGGTCAGTCGGTCGATCAGGATGAAGGCCCCGGTGTCGCGGTTGTCGGCATATCGGTCGAAGGCGACCGGCGCCGCGGTCGACAAGTTGCAGAACCCGATGTCGTTGAGCCCGAGGCTCTTGTCGGCGAGGTGGGCCAACGTGTCGACGTCGACCCGGTGCTTCAGCGCGGTCACCGTCGCCGGCACGGTGCGGGTCCCGAGCTTCAACAGATACGAGCGGCCGGGGACCATCCGATGCTCGCTCATCCAGATCACGTGAGCGGCGAACTGGTCGACAAACTCGGGCGGGTCGCGCGGGTCGGCGAGCAGGTCGCCGCGCGCGATGTCGACCTCGTCGGCGACCCGGAGGGTGACCGCGTCGCCGGCCACGGCATGGTCGAGCGCGCCGTCGAACGTCACGATCTCGCGCACCCGCGTCGAATGGCCGGAGCCGGCGACCAGGACGAGGTCGCCCGGCGCCACCGAGCCCGCGACGACGGTGCCGGAAAAGCCGCGGAACTCGGCGTCGGGGCGGTTGACCCACTGCACCGGAAAGCGCAGCGGCCGCTCCGCACCGTCGCGCGTGATCTCGACGGTTTCGAGATGCTCGAGCAATGTCGGGCCGTCGTACCAGGGCGTGCGGTCGGAGCGCCGGGTGACGTTGTCGCCGGCCAGCGCGGAGAGCGGGATGGCACGGATCGCGGCAGTGTCGAGCCCGGCCGCGAACCGCGAAAAGCTGGCGCTGACCTCGGCAAAGCGGCCCTCGTCGAAGCCGACAAGATCCATCTTGTTGACCGCCAGCACGAGATGGCGGATGCCGAGCAGCGAGCAGATGAAGGCGTGGCGGCGGGTCTGGACGACAATCCCGTTGCGGGCGTCGACCAGGATCACGGCCAGCTCGCAGGTCGAGGCGCCGGTCGCCATGTTGCGGGTGTACTGCTCGTGGCCTGGCGTGTCGGCAACGTCGAACGAGCGCGCCGGGGTCACAAAAAAACGGTGCGCGACATCGATCGTGATGCGCTGCTGGCGCTCGTCCTCGAGCCCGTCGAGCAGCAGCGAGAAGTCGATGTCGCCGCCGGTCGTGCCGAACCGCCGCGTTTCGCGCTCGAGGGCCTCGAGCTGGTCGTCGAAGATCAGCGCGCAGTCGTGGAGCAGCCGTCCGATCAGGGTCGACTTGCCGTCGTCGACCGACCCGCAGGTCAAAAAGCGCAACAGATCACGGGCGCCGGTGCGGCTCGCCTCGCAGGCGACCGCCATCAGAAATAGCCCTCGCGCTTTTTGCGCTCCATCGCGGCATCCTCGTCGTTGTCGATCAGGCGGCCCTGCCGCTCGGAGCGCCGCGCGTCGCGCAACTCGGCGAGGATTTGCTCCGTGGTGTTCGCCGCCGACTCGAT
>DATMLF010000238.1:0-12835 GCA_035570595.1 Allostellaceae bacterium | reverse complement strand
GGGCCGATTCACGGAACGCTTGGGAACCAAGCGTTTCGATCGGACCACTGGTCGTCTGCCGCCGGAACGCTCAAACACTGCGGCCGGCCATAGCGCCCTTGGGAGAGGAAATGCCCGGACAGACATCCGAAGACCTGCTCGCGCTGTTCGACCGGGCGCCGCTCAACCGGCGATACTGGGTCGCCTTTGCGATCCTGGCGGCGATTACCGTCCTCGAATTCTTCGATTTCTCGGTGGTGGCGTTTCTGCTGGCGGTGGTCGGGCCGCAATGGCACCTGACCTATGGCCAGTCGGCGCTCATTCTCTACAGCGGCGGTGTCGGGGCGATCGTCGGGGCGCTAGTCTTTGGCGGCCTGTCCGATGCCTGGGGCCGCAAGACGCAGATGATCATCGGCACTTTCATCTGCGGGGCGGGTGCCGCGTTGATCGGGTTTGTCCCGGATGGCGCCTGGCATCTCTTCGCGCTGTTGCGCTTTGTCGTCGGGGTCGGGCTGACGGCGGCGGCGGTGCCGGCGCTGACCATGATCGTCGAGCTGACCCCGACGCGCCACCGCACCGCGGTGACCAGCTTTTTTGTCGTGTTCGCCACCGCGGGAGGGCTCGTCGCGTCCTCGACCTCGGCCGCGCTGCTGGCGTTGATCGGCTGGCGCGGCATGGCGATGCTCGGCATATCGGTCGCGCTCGTCGGCGTTCTGGCGGCGCTGTTCGTGCCCGAGTCGGTGCGCTGGCTGACCGCGAAAGGGCGCTTCGCCGAGGCGCGGGAGGGGGTCGCGACGCATCTCGGCGTGGCGCTCCGAACGGTGCCGCTGCCGACGGTGATGCCCGCGACGGTGCCGCGCGGCCAATTGTCCGAGCTGCTGACGCAACCCCGCCAGTTTTATGAGACCCTGCTGATCTGGGGCGGTGCCGCCACCGCCGCCTACGGCGTGTACCTGTGGGGGCCGACGGTGGTGGCACTGCTGCTCAAGGTCCCGCCGCAGCAGGCCGCCAAATACTTCATCTTCGTGACCGGCTTTGGCGTCATCGGCAAAATCGTCGTGTCGCTGCTGGTGCCGCTGTTGGGCCGGCGCCTGCTCGGCACGATCTGGGGGCTCGGCGGGGTGGCGGCGCTCGCCGCTGTCGGCTTTAGCGGCGGCACCGTCGTCGGCGGGGTGCCGTTGATCGTCGTGCTGTTGTGCGCCTCGACCTTTTGCATCGACGGCAGCTTCTCCAACCTCGCGCCGTATACGGTCGAGAGCTTTGGCGTACGCCTCGGCGCCCGCGCTTCCGGTCTCGGCCAGACCGCCAACGGCATCGGCAAGATCCTCGGGCCGCTCAGCCTGGCGCTGATCGCCGGCACCGCCAACTTCGTGTCGCCAAAGGCGACCGAGGGCGCGCTGTTGCCGGCCTTTTTGTTCCTCGCCTTCGGCATGCTGCTGGTTGGCCTGTCCTTTGCGATCCTCGGGCGCGAAACCCACGGCCGGCCGATGGCGCTCGGCGAAGCGGGGCAGGGGGTGCGCCGGCCGGTCATGCTCGGCACCGAAACCCGCTGAGCGGGCCCGCGACCGCGCGAGAGCGCCGTTGACGGCACAACCCGCAGCGGCATAAACCTCCCGCTGGAGACGGCGGGCGAAATCCCGATTCGCCGTCCGCAGGGGAGGAAGAAATGCCCGGCCAGACCTCGGACGAACTGCTGGCGCTGTTCGACAGCGCACCGCTCAACCGCCGCTATTGGGTCAGCTTTGTGCTGCTGTCGGCGCTGTTCGTCCTGGAGTTCTTCGACTTTCTGGTGGTCGGCTACCTGCTGGCGGTGCTCGGGCCGCAATGGCACCTGACCTACGGCCAGTCGGCGTTGATCCTCTACAGCGGCGGCATCGGCTCGATCCTCGGCGCGCTCGTTTTTGGCGGGCTCGCCGACGCCTGGGGCCGCAAGACGCAAATGATCATCGGCACGTTTATTTGCGCGGTCGCCGCCGGGCTGATCGGCCTCGTGCCGAGCGGCTCCTGGCAGACTTTCGCGGTGCTGCGGTTTTTTGTCGGCGTCGGCCTGACCGCGGGCGTCACTCCGTCGCTGACCATTCTTGTCGAGCTGACCCCGACGCGCAGCCGCACGTTGCTGACCAGCTTTTACATCGTCTTTGCGTCGGCGGGCGGGCTCTTGGCCTCGACGACATCGGCGGCGTTGCTCGCCGCGCTCGGCTGGCGCGGGGTGGCGATGCTCGGGGTCACGCCGGCCTTTGTCGGCGTGCTGATCTGGATTTTCGTGCCCGAATCGGTGCGCTGGCTGGTCGCCAAGGGGCGCTTTGCCGAAGCCCGCGCCGGGGTCGCCAGGTATCTCGACCTGCCGGTGCAGTCGGTCCCGATGCCGACCGTGGCACCCGCCACCCAGCCGCGCGGCAGCCTCGCCGAGCTGTACCATCATCCGCGCATGTTCTGGGAGACGATCCTGATCTGGGGCGGCTCGTCGACCGCGGGCTACGGCGTCTACCTGTGGGGGCCGACAATCGTCGCCTTGGCGCTCGGGGTCTCGGTGCCAAAGGCCGCCGCCTTTTTTGTCTTTGTCGCGCTCGGCGGCGTCGTCGGCAAGATCGTCGTGACCTTCCTGGCGCCGCTGATCGGGCGTCGCCCGCTCGGCGTGCTATGGGGAGTGGGCGGGGTGGTGGCGCTTGCCGCCGCCGGCTACTACCATGCCGTCCTGGTCGGCGGGCTGCCGCTGATGGTGATCCTGCTGTGCGCCTCGACGTTTTTTATCGAAGGCGGATTTTCGAACCTCGCGCCCTACACCGTCGAAAGCTACGGGGTCAATCTCGGCGCGCGCGCCTCCGGGCTTGGCCAGGCGGCAAACGGCGTCGGCAAGATCCTCGGGCCGCTGAGCCTCGCGCTGATCGCCGGGTCGAGCAACATCCTGTCGCCGAAGGCGACGGCCGACGCGGTTTTCCCGGCCTATCTGTTTCTCGCCTTCTGCATGGCGCTCGTCGCACTGTCTTTTCTGGTCCTCGGCGTCGAGACGCACGGCCGGACGATCGCGTTTGTGGCCGACGAGACCGGTGCGGTTCCGCGGCCCGTCCTCGGCGCTCAGGCACGTTGACCGCCAACGCTTTTCTGCCGCAGCGGCGGCTGCAGGCCTACAGTTGACGGTGGGAAGCTCACGGGCCTAAACCTCCCCCTGGAGACAGCAAATCGACAATAAGATTTGCTCTCGCAAGGAGAAGGCGATGCCCGGCCAGACTTCCGACGATCTCGTTGCGCTATTTGACCGCGCACCGCTCAATCGCCGATATTGGGTAACCTTTTCCCTGATGTCGGCAGTCTTTCTACTCGACTTTTTCGACTTCTTTCTGATCGCGTTCGTCATGTCGGTCATCGGGCCGGAGTGGCGGCTGACCTACGCGCAGGGGGCGTTGATCCTTTACGGCGCCGGCATCGGGGCGATCATCGGCTCGTTGATCTGGGGGTCGCTCGGCGACCGTTTCGGGCGCAAGCCGCAGACCGTGACCGGCACGTTGCTGTGCGGGGTCAGCGCCGGGTTGATCGGGCTCGTGCCGACCGGCCGCTGGGAATTGTTGGCGGTGCTGCGGTTTTTTGTCGGGTTTGGGCTCGCCGCCGGGGTCACCCCGGCGCTGACGATCGTCGTCGAGCAGACCCCGACGCGCTGGCGCACCGGGATGACGAGCTTTTACGTCGTCTTTGCCAGCGCCGGCACGCTGCTCGCCTCGTTTGTCGCGGCGGCGCTGCTGCACGCGTTCGGCTGGCGCGGGGTCGCGATGACCGGGTTTGTCGCGGTCGCAATCGGGCTGCTGGTGTGGGCATTTGTGCCGGAATCGGTGCGCTGGCTGACCGCGAAGGGCCGCTTCGCCGAGGCGCGCGCCGGGGTGGCGCGACAGCTGAACCTGCCGCTCGCCGACGTCCCGTTGCCGGCCGCCCGGCCCGCCGCCGAACCCCGCGCCAACCTGTTGGAGCTGTTTTCGGTCAACCCGCGGCTGTTCTGGCAGACCATCGTGATCTGGGGCGGCTCGTCGTCCGCCGCCTACGGCTATTACCTGTGGGGGCCGACCATCGTGGCGCTGGCGCTCCACCTGCACCCGGCGGCAGCCGCCCGGTACTTCATCTATGTCGCCGCCACCGGGGTCGTCGGCAAGATCGCCGTCTCGTTCATCGCCCCGCTGCTTGGCCGCCGCGCCCTCGGCGTCGCGTTCGGCTTTGTGTCGGTGGCCTTGCTGATCGCGGCCGGCTATTTCAGCGGGCTGGTGGTTGGCGGCTTCCCGCTGTTTGTGATTCTGGTCGCCGCCTCGGCGTTTTTTGTCGAGGGCGGCTTTTCGAACCTCGCCCCTTATACCGTCGAGCAATACGGCGTCAGCCTCGGCGCGCGCTCGTCGGGGCTGGGCCAGGCGGCGAACGGGATCGGCAAGATCCTAGGCCCGCTGGCGCTGGCGCTGCTTGCCGGCAGCGGCAACGTGATCGCGCCAAAGGCGACGGCCGCGGCGGTGTTCCCGGCTTTTGTGTTTCTCGGGGCGATGATGCTGGCGGTCGCGCTCGCCTTTCTTTTTCTCGGGATCGAGACGCATGGCCGTGCCATGGTGCTGGGTCCCGACCGCGGCCGTCGGCGGTCCCGCCCGCCCGCGCTCGGGAGCGAGGCGCGCTGACCGCGGCGCCGGGGCGCATTTGCCGGCGGGAACCGGGCCCACCCGCCCGGGGCCCGGCACCGACGGGAGGCCGATGGTACAGACATCCGAGGATCTGCTGGCGGTCTTCGACCGGGCGCCGCTCAACGCCCGCTATTGGACGAGTTTCGCCCTGCTCGGCGGCGTCTATGTGCTCGATTTTTTCGACTTCTTTCTGATCGCGTTCATCCTGGCGGTGATCGGGCCGAGCTGGCACCTGACCTACGGCCAGGCGGCGCTGATCCTCTACGGCAGCGGCCTCGGCGCGATCGTCGGCTCGCTGGTGTGGGGGTCGCTCGGCGACGTGTTCGGCCGCAAGCCGCAGGCCGTCACCGGCACCCTGATCTGCGGGGTTTCCGCCGGGCTGATCGCGTTTCTGCCGACCGGCGCCTACGCGCCGCTGGCGGTGCTGCGGATCTTTGTCGGGTTTGGGCTCGCCGCCGCGATCACCCCGGCGCTGACGATCGTCGTCGAGCAGACGCCGACGCGCTGGCGCAGCGGCTTGACGAGCCTTTTTGTCGTCAGCGCGAGCCTCGGCCCATTGCTCGCCTCGTTCACCTCGCACGCGCTGCTCGACGCGCTCGGCTGGCGCGGGGTCGCGATGTTCGGCCTGCTGCCGGTCGTGGTCGGCGCGCTGGTCTGGCGTTTCCAGCCGGAATCGGCGCGTTGGCTTGCCGCTCGCGGCCGGTTTGGGGAGGCCCGCGCCGCCGTCGCGAGGCATCTCGGCGTGGCCCTTGAGCGCGTGCCGTTGCCGGCGAGCCGGCCGACCATCGAGCCGCGCGCCAGCCTCGCCGACCTCTACGCGAGCCCGCGCCTCTTCTGGCAGACGCTCCTGATCTGGGGCGGCGCCACGACGGCGGGCTTCGGATATTTGCTGTGGGGGCCGACGATCGTCGCGTTGACCCTTCACACCTCGGTCGCGCGGGCCGCGCAATATTTCGTCTATGTCGCGGCGAGCGCGATGACCGGGCGGCTGCTGGTCGCCTGGATAGCGCAGAAATTCGGCCGCCGGATGCTCGGGATCGCCGTCAGCTTCGCGGCGGCGGCACTGCTCGCCCTCGCGGGCTGTTACAGCGCCGTGCTTGTCGGCGGCTTTCCGGCGTTCGTGATCCTGGTCGCGGCGGCGGCGTTTTTTGTCGAGGGCGGGCTCGGCAACATCACGCCCTATACGATCGAGCAGTACGGCGTGCGGCTCGGCTCGCGCGCCTCGGGGCTCGGCCATGCCGCGGCCGGCGTCGGCAAGATACTGGGGCCGCTAGCGCTGGCGCTGATCGCCGGCACCAGCAACGTCGTCTCGCCGCATGCGACAGAAGCGGCGGTGCTGCCGGCGTTTCTGCTGCTCGCCTTGTGCATGCTGCTGGTGGCGCTGGCGTTTATCTTCCTCGCCCGCGAGACGCACGGCCGGGCGATCGCGCTCGACCTCGACGAAGAGCCCACGCAACCCCAGCTCGAAACGGCGGCGCGCTGATCGGCCGGGTCCAGCCCGGTTTTCGACCATGACCGAATCGTCATTCCCCCGCAAAGCGGGAACCCAGCGCCTGCCCCCTGTCTCAGCCGGGGCTGGTTCCGGACCCCTGCTTTCGAGCGTGCGAAGGAGTCGGACAACTTGAGAGCTCGTCACTCCGGGATGCGCTTGGCAGGCACGGAACCTATGAAAACGGCGCCTCGCCGGCATTTCGCGAGGCCGTTTGCCTGGGTTCCGGGCTCGCCGGCAATGCCCGCGCCCCGGAATGACGCCCCCTTGGATTTCTTCACACGCTCCGTCGCGGGGGCGACGAGGAATAATACAGCCTGATCCAATAATGCTCGAGGCAGCGGCGCGCTGGTCGGCCGGCTCAGTCGAGCGCCTCGCGGCAGATGCCGATGCGGCGCGCGTTCTTGGCCCAGTAGAAGAGCGGCGCCGCCCCCGACGCGGTGCCGCGGCGCATGGCGACCGCGCGCGCCAGCATAAACCGGGTCACGTCGCGAAAGCCGTCGAGCATGCTCTGCTCGATCTGGCGCCAGCCGGCGTCCTCGAGCTCGTCGCTCGCGCTGGGCTCGCCGAACACGCTCTCGGCGTCACCGACAAAAAACCGGGTATTGAACCGGCGAAACGAATGCGACGGCGTGATCGCGCGGCCGACATAGGTCAGCCGGTCAAACGCCGCCGCGACGCCGCGCTCGCGAAAGGCGCGCTCGATCGCGGTCCTCGGCGGCGTGTTGGGCAGCCGCGCGTCGGGCAGCGGCGCCTCGGCCGGCTTCCCGACCAAGACGCCGACCTCCTCCCAGGTCTCGCGGATCGCGGCGCGCGCCGCCCGCGCCAGCCGCGGCGGCAGGCTTTCGGCGCCGCTCTCGACGCTCCACGCGACCCGGTCTGGCGGGTCGATCGCACCGCCCGGAAAGACGTAGACGCCGGGCATGAACCGCGCTTTCAACGACCGCCGGCCGACCAGCACCTCGAGATCGTCGCGCCGGCCGCGCAGCAGGATCAGCGAGGCGGCGTCACGCGGCCGCACGACCCGTTCCGGCGGCGGCCCGGCGAGTGGCGCCGCCGGCGGCTTGATGGAAGCGTCGTTCATCGCGCCACTATGCGGCATGCCGCGCCGGCGGCTCCAGAGAATGCGGTCAGGTGGGGTTGCTGCGGGCGCGCTCGATCGCCGCGATCCAGGTGCCGAGCGCCAGCCGCATTTCGTCAAAGCCGTACCGTTCCGGACGCCGATCGCCGGTCACGGCGTTGGCTATCGTCACCCCTTCGGGTGACACCGCGACCCGGTAGGCGTTGCCGACCGCGGCCGGTTGCGGCGCTTCGCCGCGTTCGGCGGCGCCGATTTCGCCGATGAGCGCGCGCGCCGCCCCAATCTCACCCTGCACGTCGCTTTGCAGAAAGCTCGCCAGCACCGTGCCGCGGCGGCCGGCGCCGCGCGCCGCGCGCGCTTCGAGGTGGCCCGCCGGGTGCCGGCGCGCGGTGATCAGGCTCGCGCCCGCCATACGGCTCCGGGTCGTCACGGGCCGCGCAGCGGATAGGCGGCGGTGATCCGCCCCGCCCAATACCAGCCCTCGATCATAAATCCGCTTCCCGAATCGCCGACGAACTCGCCGTTGCCGCGCCGACGCCCGTTACGGAACGCGGCGAGCACCGCCCGGATGACCGCGTCGTCCGACATCGCGTCCGGGAAAAAGGTCGAGGCGGCACGCTTGTCGACCCACTCGCCATTCGCCGGGTCGCGCAACGCCACCCGTGCGCGGTAGACGCCGTTCGCGTCCGGCGGCTGGGTGACCCGCAGCACCTTCGCCCCCGGCGGGTCGACCCCGTTCGGCCGATGATGGTAGCCGACCGCTTCGCCATGTCGGTTGACCTCGCCGGTTTCGATATGCCCGAAATCGATCGGCGGGTCGGTCGCGGTCCATTTGCCCGTTGGCGGAACGGCCGCGTCGCGGGCGCCCGCCGCCTCCGGCAGCCCAGCCAGAAGCAGCAGCGCGCAGGCGCCGACGAGCTGCGCGAACCGTCTCACCGCCCAAGCATCGCCAACCGCGTCAGCGCCCGGCGAACACGTCCTTCGCCACCAATGCCGCGGTCATCGCCGCCGGCCAGCCGGCGTAAAACGCGAGGTGCGTGAAAAGCTCGCCGAGCTCCTCCTTGCTGAGCCCGTTGTCGAGCGCGCGGCCCAAATGCCCGACCAGCTGCTTTTCGCGCCCGAGCGCCACAAGCGTCGCGACCGTGATCAGGCTGCGGTCGCGCTTTGACAAGCCGGGCCGCTCCCACACGTCGCCATAGACGACTGTTTCGGCAAGCTCGATCAGCTTCGGCGCGATCGGGCGGACCTGTTCGCGGGCAGGCGAGGCGGGTGTTGCCGGCATCGCTCATTCTCCTTGTCGGGGTGTGGCGTCGTCGCGTTGTCGCTCCAGCGAGCTTCCGCGCTACAGTAAGGCCGATCGCGCTCGAAAGCACCCGGGCGCGCCGCCAACCGGGAGTAGGCAATGCGCATTGCGGTCATCGGCGCCGGCGGCATCGGCGCGATCTACGGCGCTTCGCTCGCCAAGGCGGGGGCCGAGGTCGTCTTTGTCGCGCGTGGCGCCCATCTCGCGGCGATGCGCGAAAACGGCCTGCGCATCGAGGGCGACCGCGGCGAGACCCACATCCGGCCGGCGCGGGCGACCGACGACATGGCCGGCATCGGCGCCGTCGACTACGTGCTGCTTGCAGTCAAATTGTGGGATGTCGAAAGCGCCGGCGCGCAGATCCGCCCGATTGTCGGACCCGAGACCGCGGTGATCCCGTTGCAGAACGGGGTCGATGCCGCCGAGCGGCTGACGGCGATCCTCGGGGCCGAGCCGGTCATGGGCGGCACCGCGTTCGTCACCGGCTCGATCGTCTCGCCCGGCGTCGTGCGCCAGACCGGAACCTATCAGCAGATGACGTTTGGCGAGCTGGACGGCCCGACCAGCGCACGCGGCGAGCGGCTGCGCGACCTGTGCGCGGCGGCCGGGTTCGACGGCGTCCTCAGCCCCGATGTCCGTGTCCCGATCTGGCAAAAGTTCATCCTCGTGGTTGCGCTCGCCAACCTCAATGCGCTGACCCGGCTGCCGCTCGGCAAATGGCGCGCCGAGCCGGACCTCGTTGCGCTCTATGAAGACACGGTGGGCGAGACGATCGCGGTCGGCCGCGCCGAGGGCGTCCCGCTGCCGTCCGACAGCGGCCAAAGGGCGCTCGCCACGATGTGGTCGATGCCCGACCACCACATGACCTCGATGGGCAACGACCTGCTGCGCGCCAACCGGCTCGAGCTGCCGTGGTTTGCCGGCAAGGTCGTCGAGCTTGGCCAGCGGCACGGCATCCCGACCCCGGCGAACCGCTTTGTCTTCGCCGCGCTGAAGCCCTACGCCAACGGCGCCCCCGCCTGACCGACCGGCGCCGTTCGCGCCCGCTCGTCGGCGGCTCGTCACGCCGGGCGGACGAGAGCGTGCCGCTTGCGGCCGGCGCTAAGCTTAAGCGCCCCTTCGGGACCGAAATCGGCGAGCCGAACCACGCGCGTTTCGTCCTTAATTACAGCATCGTTGATGCGGGCACCTCCGCCGCGGATCAGCCGCCGCGCCTCGCCGTTGGATGCCGCGAGCCCAGCCCGGCTGAACAGCTCGAAGACGGCGATCCCGCGCTCGAAAACGTCGCGCGGCAATTCGGTCTGCGGCAGGTCTTCGCCGCTGCCGCCTTCCTCGAAGACCGTGCGCGCGGTCTCCGCCGCCGCGAGCGCCGCCTCGCGCCCGTGGGCGAGTGCCGTCGCCTCGGTCGCCAGGATCTTCTTTGCCTCGTTGATCTCGCCGCCGCCGAGCGCTTCAAGCCGGGCGATCTCGTCGAGCGGCAATTCGGTAAAGAGGCGCAGAAACCGGCCGACATCCGCGTCCTCGGTATTGCGCCAGAACTGCCAGTATTCGTAGGGCGACAGTCGCTCGGCGTTGAGCCACACCGCACCCTGCGCCGTCTTGCCCATCTTGTCGCCCGACGCGGTCGTCAACAGCGGGGTCGTCAGCCCGAAGAGGCGCCGCCCGTCCATGCGCCGCCCCAGCTCGACCCCGCCGACGATGTTGCCCCATTGGTCGGAGCCGCCGATCTGCACCTCGCAGTCAAAGCGGCGCGCCAATTCAACAAAGTCGTAGGCCTGCAGGATCGGGTAATTGAACTCGAGAAAGCTCAATGGCTGCTCGCGTTCGAGCCGCAAGCGGATCGCGTCCTGCGCCAGCATGCGGTTGACCGAGAAATGGCGGCCGACATCGCGCAGCAACGGGATGTAGCGCAGTTCGTCGAGCCACTCGGCATTGTTGACCATAACCGCGTCGGCCGGGTCGTCGCCGAAATCGATGAACTTGGTAAAGACCCGGCGAATCCCGGCCATGTTGCGGGCGATCTCGGCATCGTCGAGCAACGGCCGCGCGGTGTCGCGGAACGACGGGTCGCCGATCCGCGTCGTGCCGCCGCCCATCAGCACGATCGGCTTGTGCCCGCAGCGCTGCCACAACCGCAACAGCATGATCGACACGAGGCTGCCGACATGCAGACTGTCGGCGGTGCAGTCATACCCGACATAGCCGGCGACGCGGCCCTCGCCGAGCCGCTGGTCGAGCGCGTCGAGATCGGTGCATTGATGGACAAAGCCGCGTTCGCGGGCGGCCGCCAGGAAAGCGGAACGGGGGGTCGACATGGCGCCGTCATCTAGCATAGCCGCATCCGCGGTGCCACCGCCGTCCCCGGCCGGCCGGCCGCTGCGGCGTACGGTCGGGCTGATGAGCGGCACCTCGCTCGACGGCGTCGATGTCGCGATGATCGAGACCGACGGCACGGCGCGGGTCGTCCCCGGCCCGTCGCTGACCGTCCCCTATGGTCACGATTTCCGCGCGCGGCTGCGCGGCGTGCTCGGCGGCGCCGGTGCGGTCGCTGATGTCGAAGCCGAGCTGACGCGGCTCTACGGCGACGCCGTCGAAGAGCTGCTCGGCCGCCACCCGGGGCTTGCGCCGGACATTGTCGGCATGCACGGCCACACGATCCTGCATCGCCCGGCTGAACGCCGCACTTGGCAATTGGGCGACGGCGCGGCCCTCGCGCGCCGGCTCGGGATCGCCGTCGTCGCCGAATTTCGCGCGGCCGATGTCGCCGCCGGCGGCGAGGGGGCGCCGTTTGCGCCGCTGTTCCATGCGGCACTCGCGGCCCCGCTGGCGAAACCGCTCGCCGTCCTCAATCTCGGCGGCGTCGGCAACGTGACGTGGATTGGGAGCGGCGGGATTGTGAGCGGCGGTATCGGGAGCGGCGGGATCGGGCCCGGCGAGGCCGGCGGCGGCGACATCCTCGCCTTCGACACCGGTCCCGGCAATGCGCTGATCGACGACTGGGTGAGCCGCCATACCGGGGCCGCGGCCGATTTTGACGGCGTCCTCGCCAGCGCCGGCCGAGCCTCCGAGGCGCATGTCGCGCGGTATCTCCGGCACCCGTATTTCGCGCGGCCCGCACCGAAATCGCTCGACCGCGACGATTTCCGCGACGCGATGCCGGACACGCTGTCGTTGCGCGATGGCGCCGCCACCTTGACCGAGATGACCGCCGCCGCGGTCGCCGCCGGTTGCCGTCATTTCCCGGCGCCGGCCCGCGAATGGCTGGTGACGGGCGGCGGTCGGCATAACCCCGCTCTGATGGCGGCGCTGGCCCGGCGGCTCGGCGCCACGGTGCGCCCCGTCGAGGCGGTCGGCTGGGACGGCGACGCGCTCGAGGCCCAGGCTTTTGCCTATCTCGCGGTCCGTTCGGCCGCCGGCTTGCCGCTCAGCCTGCCCTCGACGACCGGGGTGCCGCGGCCGATGCCGGGCGGCCGGCTGTTCCCCGCGCGCTAAGCCGCTGGTGCCGGCGGCTACACCGCCGGGCGGATCGCGGCCGCCTTGACGTCGTCGCCGACGAACGGCTCGAACTCGCGGAAATTTTCTTCGAAGCGGTGGGTCAGCTCGCGCGCGGTGTCGTCATAGGCGCCTTTGTCCGACCAGGTGCCGCGCGGGTCGAGGACCTCGTTCGGCACCTCGGGGCAGCTCTCCGGGACGAGCAACCCGAAATTCGGCTCGCGCCGCACCGGCGCTTGGCCCAGCCGGCCGTCGAGTGCCGCGCGCAACAACGCCCGCGTGTGGGCGATTGGCATGCGCTTGCCCACACCATAGGTGCCGCCCGACCAGCCGGTGTTGACCAGCCAGCACTGCGAGCCGTGCCGCTTGATGCGCTCGCCGAGCAGTTCGGCATAGGCCGAGGGGTGGCGCGGCATGAACGGCGCCCCAAAGCAGGTCGAAAACGTCGCTTCCGGCGCGTTGCCCAACCCCTTCTCGGTGCCGGCGACCCGTGCGGTGTAGCCGGACAGGAAATGGTACATCGCCTGCTCGGCGGTCAATTTGGCGATCGGCGGCATGACCCCGAACGCATCCGCGGTCAGCATTACGACGTTCGTCGGATGCGGCCCGAGCCCGACCGGGTCGGCATTGGGGATGAAATCGATCGGATAACAGGCTCGCGTATTCTCGGTCAGGCTGTCGTCGTCGACGTCGGGCAGCCGCGTCGCCGGGTCGAGCACGACGTTTTCGAGCACCGTGCCGAAGCGGCCGATCGTGGCGTAGATCTCGGGCTCGGCGGTCGACGACAGGTTGATCACCTTGGCATAGCAGCCGCCCTCGAAATTGAAGATGCCGTTATCGCTCCA
>DATMLF010000237.1:0-11205 GCA_035570595.1 Allostellaceae bacterium | reverse complement strand
CGATCGGGTAGTAGTAGACCCCGTACCGGGCGCAGATCTCGGCGATCTTGTACGGCATGCCGGCGCCGCAGGTGACGCCGTGGATCAGCCCTTTGGCGCCTTCGAGGACGCCGTGCAGCACCCGCTCGGCCGCCGCCATCTCCCACAGCACGTTCATGTGGATGCGGCCTTCACCGCCGCCGCGCTCGTGGGCGACGCGCGCCTGCTCGATACCGCCGGCGATCGCGTAGGCGACGAGCTCCTCGTGGCGCTCGCGCCGGGTGCGCCCGCGATAGACCTGCGGGACCAGCTCGCCACTTTCGCCGTAGCTGTCGGCATTGACCCCGGAAAACGTGCCGACCCCCCCGGTCGCCGCCCAGGCGCCCGAGCTTTCGCCGTTCGACACCGAGATGCCTTTGCCGCCTTCGACCAGCGGCAGCACCTCTCGCCCCGAGATCACCAGCGGGTTCAAGGGCTTCACAACCGGGCTTCCCGTCGAGCTGTTGACAACAGCGGCGCCGCGGGGGCCTCGGGCGGCACCGGACCCTCCGCGATTGCGGCCAGTATCATATGTGGGACATCCGAAAAAACCGCGCTGACGCCCCAGCTGAACAATTCACATGCCCGCGGGGCGTCGTTGACCGTGTAGGCCAGGACAGGATATTCCGCGCGGCGGATTTCGGCCACGACCGCCGGCCGCAGCAGCCGATGATCGGCGTTGATGGTCGAGCAGCCGAGGGTCTCGGCACGGCGCCGCCAACTGCCGGGGACGCCGCGGACCAGCAGGCCGCGCGCGATTTGCGGAGCCCGGTCGCGCGCCGCCGCCAAGGCCGGCGCGACAAAGCTCGAAACCAAGGGCGGCGGCAGCTGCGCAGGCCACAGCCCGCTCAGCAAGTCGGCGGCGGCGGCGCCCGTCCCGACCGCATGGCGCCGTTCGGCCTTCAGCTCGATGTTGGCGCCAAGGCCGAGCTCGCCGAGAAGTGCCATCGCCTCCGCCAATGTCGGCACCGGCTCTCCGGCAAAACGCGCGTCGAACCAGGCGCCGGCGTCATGCCGGCGAATCGCCGAAAGCGGCAGGGCGTGCACCTTGCCGCGGCCGTCGGTGGTTCGCTCCAGCCGCTCATCGTGCAACAGCACCAATTCCCCGTCGGCGGTCAGCCGCACGTCGAACTCGACCCAGCGGCAGCCGAGCGCCGCCGCGCGGCGCAGGCCGGCGAGCGTGTTCTCGGGCGCGCAGCCGCCCGCCCCGCGATGGCCGATGACCGGCGGGAACGCCAGCTGCCCCGGGGCGGGGGCGGTTATGCGCGACGCGCCCATCGCAGCTTCGCCGCGCCGACACGCGCCGACTTCAAACCGTGCCGCGCCCGCCGGCGGCGATGCCCGGCAGCGATGTCAGGACTCGACCCGAACCGGCTCCGGCGTCCGCGCCGGCTCCGCCCGGCGGTTGCCGAGATCCTCGCCGGTCTCCTGGTCGACCTGGCGCATGCTCAGCTTGACCTTGCCGCGGTCGTCAAAGCCCAGCACCTTGACCTTGACGTTGTCGCCGAGCTTGACCACGTCGGCGACCTTGCCGACGCGGTGCGGCGCCAGCTCACTGATGTGCACGAGCCCGTCGCGCGACCCGAGAAAGTTGACGAACGCGCCGAAATCGACGGTCTTGACGACCTTGCCGTTGTAGATCGCGCCAAGCTCGGGCTCGGCGACAATCCCGCGGATCCAGTCGATCGCCGCCTGCGCCGCATTGCCGTCGACGGCGGCGACCTTGACCGTGCCGTCGTCGTCGATGTCGATCTTCGCCCCGGTCGTCTCGGTAATCTCGCGGATGACCTTGCCGCCCGAGCCGATGACCTCGCGGATCTTGTCCCGCGGGATCGTCAACGTGGTGATGCGCGGGGCGTTGTCGCTGACCGTGTCGCGCGCCCCCTCCAGCGCCTTGGCCATCTCGCCGAGGATGTGGATGCGCCCGTCGCGCGCCTGGTTCAGCGCGATGCGCATGATCTCCTCGGTGATTGAGGTGATCTTGATGTCCATCTGTAGCGCGGTGACGCCCCGTTCGGTGCCGGCGACCTTGAAGTCCATGTCGCCCAAATGGTCTTCGTCGCCGAGAATGTCCGACAGCACGACAAACCCCGCGGGCTCCTTGATCAGCCCCATCGCGATGCCGGCGACCGAGCGCGGCAACGGCACGCCCGCATCCATCAGCGCCAGCGAGGCGCCGCACACCGAGGCCATCGACGACGAGCCGTTCGACTCGGTGATCTCGGAGACGACGCGAATGGTGTAGGGGAAATTGTCCTTCGAGGGCAGCAATGGGTGAATGGCCCGCCAGGCGAGCTTGCCGTGACCGATCTCGCGCCGGCCGGGGGAGCCCATCCGCCCCGCCTCGCCCGTCGAATAGGGCGGGAAGTTATAGTGCAGCATGAAGTTTTCACGGTATTCGCCTTCGAGCGCGTCGATGACCTGTTCGTCCTGCCCGGTGCCCAACGTGGCGACCGCCAGGGACTGGGTCTCGCCGCGGGTGAACAACGCCGAGCCGTGGGCGCGCGGCAACAGGCCGACCTGGGCGACAATCGGCCTGATCGAGCGCGTGTCGCGGCCGTCGATGCGAGCGGCGCCGCGCAGGATCGCGCCGCGCACGATGTCCTTTTCCAGCTCCTTAAAGATCTTGAGCCCGAGCGCGCGCTGCTCCTCGTCGGCGAACAGGTCGGCGGCCAGCGTCTTGGCCGCGTCAAGCCGGTTGGTACGGTCCTGCTTGCCCTGCTCGCGATAGGCCGCCTCGATCAGCGCGCCGACGCGCTCGCGCAGCAGCGCCTCGACCGCGTCGTGCTCGACCGACGGCGGCGGCAGGTCCCACGGCTCCTTCGCGCAGGTCTCGGCGAGCTCGATAATCGCCTGGATCACCGGCTGGAATTCGCGGTGGCCGAACGTCACCGCGCCCAGCATCACGTCTTCCGACAGCTCGCGCGCCTCCGACTCGACCATCAGCACGCCGTCGGCTGTGCCGGCGAGGACCAGGTCCAGCTGCGAGCGCGGCAGGTCGGACAGCGTCGGGTTCAGAACGTAGTCGCCGTCGATAAAGCCGACGCGCGCCCCGGCGATCGGCCCGAGGAACGGAATCCCCGAAATCGTCAGCGCCGCCGAGGCGCCGACCATCGCGACGACGTCGGGGTCGTTTTCGAGGTCGTGGCTCAACACCGTGCAGATCACCTGCGTCTCGTTGCGAAAGCCGGGCGCGAACAGTGGGCGCAGCGGCCGGTCGATCAGCCGCGAGACCAGGGTCTCTTTTTCCGACGGGCGGCCTTCTCGCTTGAAAAAGCCGCCGGGGATCTTGCCGGCCGCAAAGGTCTTTTCCTGGTAGTTGACAGTCAGCGGGAAGAAATCCTGACCGGGCTTGGCGGTTTTCGTCGCCACCGCGGTGCACAACACGGTGGTCCCGCCATAAGTGGCGACCACGGCCCCGTCGGCCTGGCGCGCGATCTTCCCGGTTTCGAGAATCAGGCGGCGCCCGCCCCATATCAGCTCCTTGCGGTAAACTTGGAACATCCTTAATCATCCTCTTCGAAGAAATGCCGCGCGGCGAGCCGTCCCGCCGCGAGCGGCGCCGCCGGCGCCGTGCCCCGCCGCAACCGCGTCAGCGGTCGCGCGGCACCGGCCGGCGGCCCGGCCCCGCCCCGTCCCTGGGGCCACAACAAGCGCAGCTTGCGCGTGCGGCGGGCGCCGAATGTCAACGGCGCAGCCCAAGACGCCCGATCAGCGTCTCGTAGCGGCTCTGATCGGAGCGTTTGAGATAGTCGAGCAGCCGGCGCCGCTGGCCGACCATGACGAGCAACCCGCGCCGCGAGTGGAAGTCCTTTTTGTGGCTTCCCAGGTGATCCGTCAGGTTGCGGATGCGCTCGCTCAGGATCGCCACCTGCACCTCGGGCGAACCGGTGTCGACAGGCTTCAATGCATATTCGGAAATCAGCGCCTGTTTGCGCTCGGCCGTAATCGACATCGATTGAACCTCTCAGCAATTGATCACGCGCAGCGCCTGCAGGGCCCCGTTTTCGACGCGTGCGAGCGCAACGAGCGCGGGGCCGTGCCACGCGCTGACGACGGCGCCTGAATCGAGCGGGCGTCCCGGCGTTTCGCAGCCGGGGCCGGCCAATGCCACGCGCTGTCCGCAGCGCAGACGGCCGGCTTCGGCTGCCGCCAAGGCCAGCGCCGGGATGCCGTCCAGCGCGGTCTCGATCGGCAGCAGATGCCGGCAAGCTTCTGCAATATGTTGAGCATCTCCATCGGATTCCAGCGAAATCGCCTGCGCCACGGTGAACGGGCCGACCGCCAGCCGGCGCAGTTCCGCGATGTGGCCGAAGGTGCCGAGCGCCGTGCCCAGATCGCGCGCGAGCGCCCGTATATAGCTGCCCTTGCCGACCACCGCCTCGCAATCGGCATGGTCGCGGTCGGGCGTCGAGGTCAGCCGCAGGCTGACGATTTCGACCGGCCGCAGGTCCAGCACCGGAGCCCGGTCAGCGCGGGCGAGCGCATAGGCGCGTCGACCGGCAATCTTGATCGCCGAATAGGAAGGCGGCCGCTGCAGGATCGTGCCGGTGAAGCGCGGCAAGACCGCCTCGATCATGTCGCGGTCGGGCCGCACGTCACTTTCGCCGACGATCTCGCCCTCACTGTCGTCGGTGTCGCGGGCGACACCCCAGCGGATGCGGAAACGATAGCGTTTTCGGCCGTTCATCGCGTAAGCGACGGTCTTGGTCGCCTCGCCGAGCGCGATCGGCAGCACGCCCGTTGCGAGCGGGTCGAGCGTGCCGGCGTGGCCGGCCTTGGCGCCGGTGGCGCGGCGGACCCGCTCGACGGCGCGGTTGGAGGTAAGCCCGCGCGGCTTATCGACGACCAGCCAGCCGTTGAGCCGAGGGTCAGCCGCCATCTTTGTCGGTCCGGGCGGTGTCGGTCCCGGTGGTCTCGGGTTGCGGCGGATCGAGGTCGCGCCGAACTTCGGGCCGCGCCAGCAGCGCCGAGATCCGCTCGGCCTGATCAAAGGTTTCATCGAGCGCGAAGTCGAGCTTTGGCGCATAGCGCAGCGCAAGATCGCGCGCCACGAGGCCGCGCACAAATGGTGCGCTGCGCCGCAGCGCGGCGAGGATGTCGGCGGCGTTAGCGCCGGCGAGCGGCATCACGTACACGGTAGCGCTGCGCAGGTCGGGGCTGATCCGCACTTCGCTCACGGTGATGCTGGCATCGCGCAGCGCCGGGTCGCGACAGCCGCCGGCGCGCAGGGTTTGCGCCACGAGATGACGCAGCTCTTCGGCGACGCGGTGGCGGCGCTGGCTGACGGGGCGCCCCGCGGCCTCGCCCGCCGGCCGGTGGCGGTCACGCTGCTTTCTGGCCATCGCCGGTTGCTGCGGCTGCCATGCCCGTGAAATCGCGCGGCGCTACAAGGTCCGGGCAACTTCTTCGATCTCGAAGCATTCGATCACGTCGCCGACCGCGACATTTTCGTAGTTCTCGAAGGCCATGCCGCACTCGTACCCCTCGCGGACCTCGCGCACCTCGTCCTTGAAGCGCTTCAGGGTTTTCAGGCTGCCCTCGTGGATCACGACGTTGTCGCGCAGCAGGCGAACCTTGGCGCCGCGTCGAACCGTGCCGTCGGTCACCATGCAACCCGCCACCTTGCCGACGCGGGTGATGTTGAACACCTCGCGGATCGAGGCGTTGCCGAGCAGGCGTTCGCGCAGCGTCGGCGCCAGCAGCCCCGAGAGTGCCGCGCGCATGTCGTCGATCAGGTTGTAGATGATCGAGTAGTACCGGATCTCGACGCCGTCGCGGCGCGCCAGGTCGCGCGCCTGGGGATTGGCGCGGACGTTGAAGCCGATGATGACCGCATCCGACGCCTTGGCCAGGATCACGTCGCTCTCGGTGATCCCGCCGACCGCCGAATGCAGCACCCGGATTGACACCTCGCTCGTCGACAGCTTGTCGAGCGAGCCGACGATCGCCTCGAGCGAGCCCTGCACATCGGATTTGACGACGACCGGGAACTCGCTCGACGCACCCGCGGCGATCTGCGAGAACATCTGCTCGAGCGTGCCGCGCCCGCCCTGCGCGGCGGCGGCGTCACGCCGCCGGCGCTGACGGAAGTCGGCGATGTCGCGCGCCCGGCCCTCGCTCTCCGCGACGACGAAATCGTCACCGGCGAGCGGGATGCCATTGAGGCCCAGCACCTCGATCGGCGTCGAGGGCCCGGCATCGTCACGGCTTTCGCCGTGATCGTCGACCAGCGCTCGCACCCGGCCCCACTCGCTGCCGGCGACAAAGATGTCGCCGACCCGCAAGGTCCCGCGCTGGATCAGCACGGTGGCGACCGGGCCGCGGCCGCGCTCGAGCTTCGCCTCGAGCACGACGCCTTCGGCCGGCCGATCCGGGTTGGCCTTGAGGTCGAGCAATTCGGCCTGCAGCAGGATCGCCTCTTCGAGCCGGTCGAGGTTGGTTTTTTTCAGCGCCGAGACTTCGACGTCGAGGATCTCGCCGCCGAGTTGCTCGACGACGAGGTCGTGCTGCAGCAGCTCCTGGCGGACCCGCTCGGGCCGGGCTTCGGGTTTGTCGATCTTGTTGATCGCGACGATGATCGGCGCCTGCGCCGCCTTGGCGTGGCGGATCGCCTCCACCGTCTGCTCCATGATGCCGTCGTCGGCGGCGACGACGAGCACGACGATATCGGTGACGTTGGCGCCGCGCGCCCGCATCGCAGTAAAGGCTTGGTGGCCGGGCGTGTCGATAAAGGTGATCTGCTTGCCGTTGCGCAGGTTGACCCGGTAGGCACCGATATGCTGGGTGATGCCGCCCGCCTCGCCGGCCGCGACATCGGTCTGGCGCAGAGCGTCGAGCAGCGAGGTCTTGCCGTGGTCGACATGGCCCATGACCGTGACCACCGGCGCGCGCGGCTCCAGCACGTCCTCGGCGTCGTCCTCGCCACGCAACCCGACCTCGACATCCGCCTCCGAGACACGGCGCAGGCGGTGGCCGAACTCGCTGACCACGAGCTCGGCGGTGTCGGCGTCGATGACCTGGTTGATCGTCGCCATCACCCCCATGCGCATCAGCGCCTTGATCACGTCGGCGCCGCGCTCGGCCATGCGGTTCGAGAGCTCCTGGACGGTGATCGTCTCGGGCACGACCACGTCGCGCACGACCTTGACCGGTTCCAGCTCGCGCTGGTGCAGCCGCAGCCGCTCGCGCTCGCGCGCCCGGCGCACCGAGGCGAGGCTGCGCATGCGCTCGCCCTCATCGCCGGACAGCGCGCGGGTGACCGTGATCTTGCCGCCGCGCCGGCGCATCTCGTCGCGCCGCACCGGCGCCGCGGGCTTTTTGATCTCGGGGCGGGCGCCGCGGCGCGGCGCCGCCGCGGAGTCTTCTTCCTCTTCGAGGGGGACCGCGACCTTGCCGGCGGCGGCGAGTGCGGCGACCTTGGCGGCCGCCGCCTTGCCGGCGCGCTCGGCGACCTCGCGCCGCGATTCCTCTTCCTTGCGGCGCTGGGCTTCGTCCTCGGAGCGCCTGCGCGCATCCTCTGCGGCGCGGCGGCGGGCTTCTTCTTCCTCGACCCGAGCGCGGGCGTCCTCCTCGGCGCGCCGGCGCGCCTCCGCGGCGGCGCGCTCCTCCTCCTGGCGACGCCGGTCGGCCTCCGCGAGCGCAGCGCGGCGGCGCGCCTCCTCGTCGGCCTTTTGCGCATCCTGCACCGCGCGCACCCGCCCGGCGCGCTCCTCGGCGGTCAAGGTGCGCGGGATTACGACCGGGCGGCGGGCCGGCTCGGCAGGCTGCGGACGCGCGGCCGGAGCCGCCTCGCGCGCGACCGCGGGCGCCGGCTCGGCCTTGCCCGGTTCCGGGGTTCCCGGTCCGATCACCCGCTTTTTGCGCACTTCGACTGTGACCGTCTTGGAGCGCCCGTGCGAGAAACTCTGGCGCACCTGGCCGGTCTCGACGCCCTTGCGCAGCTCCAGCCGGCCGCCAGGCCGGGCCAGGGTCAGTGGCCGCTTTTGCTCTTGCTCGGTGGTGTCGGTCATCTTACTCCAATACCGTCATCCTGCCGCGCCAGCCCGGCAGGAACAAATTTCACCGCCTGCTCGACCGCCGCGGATGCGCGAAAGCCGGCGAGCTTTTCCGCATCGGACAGGAGCCGCCGGCACAGCGGCCCCGGGCCAAGCGATGCATTCACCGCGTAGTCGCGGCCAAAGGCCGCCCCGATCTCGGCCGCGGTCAACGCGCGGACGAGCGCGAGGCCGCGGCCCAGCGCCTGCAGCTTGCGCGGCCCGCCCGCGGCGCCGTCGAGCGCCGCCAGCAGCGCCGCAGCCTTGCCGCCGCGCACCGCGTCGGACACGCGCTCAAAGCCGGCGACCGCCAGACCCGCCCGGCGGGCGAGACCGACCGCGTCGACGCAGCGCTGTGCCAGGAGAGCCTCGAGCCGATCCGCGAGCACGTCCGGAACCGCGACCGGCCGCCGCGCGGCGCGCGCGAACAGCCGCTTGGCCACCGCCCGCTCGACTATATCGCGGCGCGGCGTCAACCACAAACCCCGTCCGGGCAGTCGCGCGGCAAGGTCGGGCACGATCTCACCGGCCGGGCCGACCACAAAGCGCATCAGGTCGGAGCGGTCGCGGATGTCGCCGGTCACGAGGCAACGACGCCGCGGGCCGCTGTCCTCCGCCTCGGCTTCGACGCGCGAAACGGCCGGGATGTCGCCCGAGCCCGTCGACCCTACTCCGGCCCCGGCGCCGCGGGGGCCGCGGCGTCGTCTTCTTCAAACCAGTGGGCGCGCGCCTGCATGATCAAGGCGTTGGCGGCATCGAGCTCGAGTGCCGCGCCGCCTTTGTCGGAGGCGGTGAGCAGCTCCAGCAACTCGTCGCCGGCGAGGTCGGCAAAGTCGTCGAGGGTCTTGATCCCCTTCTCGCCGAGCGCCACCAGCATGCCGGGGGTTAACCCCTCGAGCGCCGCCAGGTCGTCGGCGACGCCGAGCTCCAGCCGCCGCTCCTCATATTCGCGATCGCGCCGTTCAAGCGCGTTGCGCGCCCGCGCCTGCAATTCCTCGGCGATATCGAGGTCGAAGCCCTCGATGTCGGCGAGGTCCTCGCCCGCCACGTAGGCGACTTCTTCGAGCGACGTAAAACCCTCGGTGACCAGCAGGTGCGCGATCACCTCGTCGATGTCGAGGGCGTCGATAAACATCTTGCTGCGGCTGCGGAATTCCTCGGTGCGCCGCTCCGACTCCTCGGCCTCGGTCAGGATGTCGATGTCCCAGCCGCTCAGCTGCGAGGCGAGCCGCACGTTCTGGCCGCGCCGCCCGATCGCCAGGCTCAGCTGGTCGTCGGGCACCACGACCTCGACCCGGCGCTGCTCCTCGTCCATGACGACCTTGGTGACCTCGGCCGGGGCAAGCGCGTTCACGACAAAAGTCGCGGGGTCGGACGCCCACGGCACGATGTCGATCTTCTCGCCCTGCAATTCGCCGACGACCGCCTGGACGCGGCTGCCGCGCATGCCCACACAGGCGCCGACCGGGTCGATGCCGCTGTCGCGCGACACGACCGCGATCTTGGCGCGGCTGCCGGGGTCGCGCGCCACCGCCTTGATCTCGATGATGCCGTCGTAGATTTCCGGCACCTCCTGCGCAAACAATTTGGCCATGAATTGCGGGTGGGTGCGCGACAGGAAAATCTGCGGCCCGCGCGGCTCCTGGCGCACGTCGTAGATGTAGGCGCGCACCCGCTCGCCCTGACGAAAGCTCTCGCGCGGCAACAATTCGTCGCGCCGCGCCATCGCCTCGGCGCGGCCGAGGTCGACGACGACATTGCCGAACTCGACCCGCTTGACGAGGCCGTTGACGATCTCGCCGACGCGGTCCTTGAACTCGAGAAACTGGCGCTGGCGCTCGGCGTCGCGCACCTTTTGCACGATGACCTGCTTCGCGGTCTGCGCCGCGATCCGGCCGAAATCGATCGGCGGCAGCGGGTCGGTTATAAAGTCGCCGATCTCGGCTTCCGGGTTGAGGCGCTGCGCCTGCCCGAGCGGGATCTGCGTCGCCTCGTTTTCGATCGGGTCGGCAACCTCGCGAAAGCGCAACAGGCGGATCTCGCCGTTGCGCCGGTCGATCTCGGCGCGGATGTCGTATTCCTGGCCGTATTTCGAGCGGCCGGCTTTCTGGATCGCCTGCTCCATCGCGTCGAGCACTTCGTCGCGGTCGATGCCCTTGTCGCGAGCCACGGTGTCGGCCACCTGCAGCAGCTCCGGTCGGGCGTAGGTAACGGTGCTTTCCATGGGCTTTTCCGGGCGTTTTCGCTTGGGTTCTCGGGTCAGCGAGAGGGGGGTCAGCGGGCCGGCGCCTGCGCGGCCGCGATCAGCTCGTCGGTGAGCACCAGCTTCGCCCGCGCCACCGCGGCGAGCGGCAACCGCGCCTCGCCGTTTTCGGTCACGAGGCGGATGTCGCCCTCGGCGAGGCCGAGAAGCCGGCCGCGAAACCGCTTGCGGCCGCCGACCGGCTCGTTCAGCTCGATCCTGGCCTGGTGTCCGGTAAAGCGCTCGTAATCCTCCGGCCGGATCAGCGGTCGGTCGATGCCAGGCGAGCTGATTTCGAGGGTATAGCCCCCGGCGATCGGGTCGGCGACATCGAGCAACGCCGAGACGGAGCGGCTGATCGACGCGCAATCGTCGACGGTCATCGGCGCCTCGTCGACGCGCTCGGCCATGACCTGCAAGGTCGGGCGGCGGCCGGTGGTGACGACAACCCGGACAACACGGTAGCCCATCGCCGCCAGCGACGGCTCGATAATCTGCGCGATGCCGTTGGTATCGACCAAAAACCCGACCTCTGAACCGCGACCCCTGCAGGCGCCGATACGAAAAAGTGGGCCCGCGGCCCACCTTGCCATCCCGTCCGCAAGGCGGACATATGCGCTTCGTTAAACCAATATAATCGAATAGCGGCCTTTGGCAAGGGCGTTACCCCCCACTGCTCGCCGGGTCGTTTGGAGCCGGCGGCTCACCTCACGCGCATGCCGGAACTGCTTGCAACGCTGAGGTATTCGCACCTCCACGCCTCTATATCTTGGGGCGGCGCCGATGCCGGCCTTGTTTGATCTGGATATTGTTTTCGCCAGTCGACAAAGCCCCCTCCGCGCCGTTTGGGCAGGACAGACGAAGGACAGTCGGTGTGCGCGGGCAGTTTTCACACGAGGAGCATCCCTG
>DATMLF010000236.1:0-11126 GCA_035570595.1 Allostellaceae bacterium | reverse complement strand
CGGCGGATCACGACCCCGAGAAAGCTCCCGACAAACGGCGCGACCAGCACCGCTTCCCACGCGGCGGCTTCGGGGCCAGTCATTCGATCGAGCAACTGCGGCCCGAACATGCGCTCCCGCTTCCAACGTCAATCGATTATTGTAGCGCTTCGGCCACGATTGCAGCGTCGGATTGCGCGAGGACTGATGTCGTCATGACTTTCGAGCCCGTCTCCGCATCGACCGCGCAAGATGCCGCCGAGGCGCTGGCCCGGCTCGGGCCGGCGCTGATCGAGAGCGGCGCCATCGACGCCCGCACGTTGGAGCGCGCGCGGCGCGTCGCCGCCGAAACCGGCGGCCGGCTCGACCGCGTGCTGACGCAGCTCGGCCTGATCAGCGAGCGCGGCCTTGCCGAGGCGCTGGCGGAGCTGGTTTCGGCACCGCTCGTGACGCCGGCGGACTATCCCGAGGAAGCGCTGTTCGTCGACCGGCTGCGGCCCAAATTCCTGCGCAAGGTCCATTCGCTGCCGATCGCGGAGAGCGACGGCCGCGCGGTATTGGCGATGGTGGACCCGCTCGACGTGTTTACCCGCAACGCCGTCGCGGCGGCGCTCGGCCGGCCGGTCGCGGTCGCCGTCGCGGTGCCGATCGAGCTCGACGCCGCGCTCGACCGGCTCTACTCGGAGCCGGTCGAGGAGGGCGACGGCGAAGGCCTGCTCGACGCGGTCGTTGCCGATGACGAACCGCATGAGGAGGACGCCGAGCGGCTCAAGGACTTGGCGAGCGAGGCGCCGGTGATCCGCCTCGTCAACCAGATGATCGCGCGGGCCGTCGAAACGCATGCCTCGGACGTGCACCTCGAGCCGTTTCCCGACCGGCTGCGCGTGCGCTACCGCTATGACGGCGTGCTTCACGAAGTCGAGCCGCCGCCCGCGCGGCTCCAGGCCGCGGTCATCTCGCGCGTCAAGATCATGGCGCGGCTCGACATCGCCGAGCGGCGGTTGCCGCAGGACGGGCGCATCAAGTTGACCGTCCGCGGCCACGAAATCGACTTTCGGGTGTCGACGGTGCCGGCCCTCTACGGCGAGAAGGTCGTGTTGCGCGTGCTCGACCGCACCGCCGTCGATTTCGACTATGAAAAGCTCGGCCTGCCCCAGGACGTCCGGGCCGGCCTCGAACGCGCGCTCGAATTGCCGAACGGCATGGTGCTGGTCACCGGCCCGACCGGCAGCGGCAAGACGACGACGCTCTACACCGGGCTGACCCGGCTCAACACGACCGCGCGCAACGTCGTGACGGTCGAGGACCCGATCGAATATCAGCTGACCGGCATCAACCAGATCCAGGTCAGGCCGCAAATCGGCCTCAATTTCGCGAGCTTGTTGCGGTCGATCCTGCGCCAGGATCCGGACGTGATCATGATCGGCGAAATCCGCGACCTCGAAACCGTGCAGATTGCGGTGCAGGCGGCGCTGACCGGCCACCTCGTGCTGTCGACCGTGCATACGAACTCGGCGGCGGCGACGATGACCCGGCTGCGCGACATGGGCCTCGAAGACTATCTGATGACCGCGACGTTGAAGGCGGTGCTGGCGCAGCGGCTGGTGCGGCGGCTGTGCCACAACTGTCGGATGCCGGAGGAGGCTCCGGCCTCGGTGCGCGAACGCTTCGGCCTCGACCGTCTGTGTGGCGACGGGCCGATCACCCTCTATCATGCGCGCGGTTGCCCGGAGTGCCGCGGCACCGGCTTTCGCGGGCGGCGGGCGATCGCCGAGCTGTTGGTGCCTTGCCGGGCCACCGACCGGCTGATCCTGGACGGCGCCGACGACACCGCGATCGAACGCGCCGCCATCGAAAACGGCATGCGCCCGATCTTTGACAGCGGGATGCTGGCGGTGGTCGAAGGCGACACGACGATCGAGGAGGTGGTCCGCTGCATTCGTGCCGAGGCGTGAGAGACCGGGCGATGCGACCGCCGCGCTGTGTGATGTGCGCCGCCCCGGACGGGGCGCGGGTCTAGATGCCGTCCTTCCGTTGGTCGGCGGTCAACGGCGGCGGCGAAGTCGTGCACGGCGTCATGGAAGCGCCCGACCGGGCCTGGGTCGTCGATCGGCTGCAGCGCCAGGGCCAGACCGTGCTGAGCGCCGACCCGGCCGATCGCAGCCGCGGCCTCGCCGACCTGCTCACACTCGAGATCGGCGGCGCGCGCGGGCTCGACAAGAACGCGTTGAGCGAGGTGACCCGCGAGCTGGCGATCATGCTCGCGGCCGGGCAGGATCTCGACCGCGCGCTGCGCTTTGTCGTCGACAATACCCGCAGCACCCGCGCCCGCACGATCCTCGGCCGGGTCCGCGACAAGGTACGCTCGGGCAGCTCGCTGGCGGCCGCGCTGGCCGGCGAGCCGCGCAGCTTTCCCAAGCTCTATGTCGGCATGGTGCGCGCCGGCGAGGCCGGCGGGACGCTGCCCGCCACGCTCGACCGCCTCTCGGCCCTGCTCGAGCGCGAGCGCAGCCTGACCGCGAGCCTGCGCTCGGCGATGATCTACCCGGCGCTGCTGGTCGTCGCCGCGATCGGCTCGATCATCCTGCTGCTCGACTACGTGTTGCCGCAGTTCACCCCGATCTTCGAGCAGTCGGGGGCGCAATTGCCGACCGCGACACGCGTGCTGATGACCTTGGGTGCTGTGGTGGGCGCCGCCACCCCGTGGCTACTCGCCGCGACAGTGGTGGCGGCCCTGGTGCTGCGGCATCTGCTGAGCTTGCCGCTCTACCGGGTCCATTTCGACCGGCTGCTGCTGCGGGTGCCGGTCGCCGGCAGCCTGATCCGCGAGACCTTGGCGGCGCGGCTGACGCGCACCCTCGGCAATTTGCTCGAAAACGGGGTGCCGCTGATCCCGGCCCTCGGCATCGCGCGGGACGCGCTCGGCAACCTCGCGGCGGCCGAGGCGGTCGACGCGGCGGCGGCAAAAGCCAAAGGCGGCGCCGGTCTGTCCCGGCCGCTGGCCGCCTCGGGGGTTTTTCCGGTGCGGACAATCCACCTCTTGCAGCTCGGCGAGGAAGCCGCACAGCTCGCCGCGATGTCGCTGAAGGCGGCCGACATTCACGAAGAGCAGGCGCGGCTGATGATGCAGCGGCTGGTGGCGCTGGCGGTGCCGGTGATCACGATTGCAATGGGTCTGACGGTCGCCGGCATCATCAGCGCCCTGTTGACGGCGATGCTGAGCCTCAATGACCTCGCCGCCTGAGACGGGGTCGGCGTCGCGACCGGCGGTTTCCGGCGCCCGCGACTGTCGCGGCTTCAGCCTGATCGAGCTGCTCGTCGCGCTCGCCGTCATGGGTTTTGTGCTGGCTCTGGTCGTCGGCTACCGCGCGCCGTGGAGCAGCGGGCTCAACCTCGAAGGGACCGCCGCCGAGCTAGCCTCCGGGCTGCGGCTGGCGCGATCGCAGGCGATCGCCGACAACCATCCGGTCGCCTTTGCGCTCGACCTCGCCGGTCGGCGCTACCGGGTCGGCGGCGACGCCCCGCGCGTGCTGCCGCCAAAGCTCGCGATCGGCCTGTTGACCGTCAACGGCGAACGGCGCGGCGCCACCGCCGGCGACATCCGCTTCAATCCCGACGGCAGCTCGACCGGCGGCCGCATCACGCTCGCCGATGGCTCGCGGCACGTCGCCGTGGGCGTCGACTGGCTGACCGGGCGGGTGACGGTCGCCGATGTCCGGTAAGCGCGCGGCAGCGGCCGGCTTCACCCTGCTCGAGGTGGTGGTGGCGGTGGCCATCGCCGGACTTGCGCTGGTCGGGTTGTTCCAGGCCGGGAGCGGCGGGTTGTTTGCGGTCGACACCGCAGCGCGCGCCGAGGAAGCCTTGCAGCGCGCCCAGTCGCACCTCGCCGCGGTCGGGCGTGACGCCGCGCTGGTCGAGGGCGATGCGAACGGCGACGACGGCGGCGGCTATCGCTGGCGGATGCAGGTGCAGCCGTCGGCGCAGCGGCAGGGGGTCGCGGCCGACGGCATCACCCCGCAATCCGCGACATTGTTCTCGGTTCAGGTTTCGATCTCCTGGCAGTCGCGCGGCCACGAGCGTGCCGTCACGCTGAAGACGTTGCGTCTCGGCACCGTCGGCGCCGGCGGCTAAGCACGCCGATGCACCGGGGCATGCCGATGCGCGATGCCGTCGCCGGCGCCCGACAGAGCGGGTTCACCCTGCTCGAAATGCTGGTCGTCGTAATCGTGCTGGGGTTCCTCGTCGTCGGGCTCACCCAGGGCGTGCGCACCGGCATCGCACTCTGGGGCGCGCAGCAGCGCCGCGTCGGCGAGACCGCCGACCTCGACGCCGGAGCGAGGATACTGCGCGCCCTGCTGACCGGCATCTCGTTGCCGCCGTCGAACGGGGCGGGCGCGCCGAGCGGCGACGACGTTTTCAAGGGCGACGCCGAGCATGTGAGCTTTGTCGGCGATCTGCCGACCGGTCTCGGCACGACGCGCCGCGCCGACATTTCGCTCGCGTTGCGCAAAGGCGACCTGGTGTTGCGCTGGACGCCGCATCTCCACGCGATCCTGCTGGGGCCGCCGCCGGCGCCGAGCCAAACCGAGCTGATCGCCGGGGTGGCGCGGCTCGAAATCGCGTATTGGGGCTCGGCCGCACCGGACCAGGCGGCGGCGTGGCAGACAGAGTGGGACGGGCCGGCGCCGCCCGAGCTGATCCGCATTCGCCTTGTTTTTCCGAAGATCGACAAGCGCCGATGGCCGGACCTGATCGCCGCGCCAATGCTGTGAGCACGGCCCCGATTCGCGCAACCGCCGACCGGCGGCGATGCGCCGAAGGCCCGGCAGCGGCGCTCGGGCGACGCTTTCGCCAATCGCCAGCATCCGACCGACGAGCCTCAGGTTGCGCCGCAACCCGTTCGCGGCCTTTGCGCGGCATATGCCTTGATCGGGCCACATTCGAAATCTCTTTTGGCGCGATCAAGGGCTGGCGTTCTGTCGGCCTTTTCTGCGCCGGCCGCGCTGTAGCATAAGAGCGGGGCGTCCAGAGGGTTGCGAGTCAGTCTCGGTTCCGAGGTTTATGGTACGGGATTTCTTCAGCTGGTGGTTCGGACAGCTCGCCGATCTGTTACCTCAGCGCTTGCGCCGGTCTGCCCCGACCGCCGCCGATGCGACGGTGCTCATCCCGCTCACGGCACCCGGGCCGACGATCGAGGCGGTCGCCATCGGCCTGCGGCGAAACGGCAAGGAAAGCCCGCTCGGACAATTTGCGTTGGGCGCGGCGGGGCTCGCCGAAATCCCCCGATCGCCGGGAAAACCCGCGGTATTGCGGCTGCGCGAAGGGGATGTGCTGGGCAAGACCGTGACCCTGCCGCTCGCCGCAGAACGCGAGCTCAACCAGGCGCTGGTCTTCGAAATGGACCGCGAGACCCCGTTTCGGCCAGACGAGCTCTATTGGAACCACCGAATCGAGGCGGTAGACCGGCCAAACGGGCGGCTGCTGGTGCGCTTGTTGCTGGCGCCCAAGGCCCATCTCGCCCCGCTCCTCGACCTGCTAGGCCAAGCCGGCGTCGCCCCGGTGCGCGCCGAAATCGCCGATGGTCCGGACGCCGGTTTTTGGCTGCCGCTCAACGGCAACGGCCATTCGGCGGAGCGCGGCACCAGCCCGCTCGTCAAGCCTCTCGCGGTGTTCTGCGCGGTGTTGGCGCTGGCTGCCGTCGCGATCCCGTTTGTGCGCCAGTCGAGCGCGATGGCGCGGCTCGACCAGACACTTGCGGTCGGGCGGACCGCCGCCGCCGAGGCTGACCGGCTGCACCGCGAGATCGCTCGCCTCGCGGGCAGCGCCGACCTCGTCGAAAAGGAGCGCGAGAAGGTCGGCCAGCCGCTCGCCGTCCTGGCCGCGGCAACCCAGGTGCTGCCCGACGACAGCTATCTGACCGAAATGCAGCTGCAGGAGCGCAAGCTGACGATGAGCGGCCGCTCGGCCGCGGCCGCGCGCTTGATCGGCGCGATGTCGGCCGACAGCGAGTTCCACAATCCGACCTTTGCCGCCCCTGTCACCCGCATCGAAGCGCTTCGACAGGAAATCTTCACGATCGTCACGGAGGTTGCGCCGTAGCCTCGATCGCCACCTTGCCGACCGGCCGGCGCGGTCAGTTGCTGGCCGTAAGCCTGCTGCTTATGGTGCTGGGCAGCCTGTATTTTCTGGCTGTGTCGCCGCTCGTCGAGCTGTACCAGCAACGCGAGGCACGCCTCGAGGACGGCCGCATGCTGCTGCCGCGGCTGCAGGCCGTTGCCGGCGGGCTGCCGGCGTTGCGCGCGCAGGTCGCCGAGCTGCGGGCCGCCGCGCTGACCCGTAAGGTCACGCTCGACGGCGCCAACGACGCGATCGCCGCGGCCAATCTGCAGAGCCGGATCGAGGGGTTTGCCGCCGCTGTCGGGGCAACGATCGGCAGCACCGAAAGCCTGCAGGCGGAAACCCGCGACGGCTATCGCCGCATCGGGCTGCGGTTTTCGCTGAACGGGCCTTACGACACGCTGGTGCACCTGCTTGCCCGGCTCGATGAGGCGACGCCGCCGCTCGTCGTCGACAATTTGCAAGTCCATGGCGTGTTGCGCCGCCCCGGGCTGCAAGGCGGGGCGGATGTCGGTCTTGACGCCGGCATCGACGTCTACGGGTTTCGCAACGCCGACAAGGCGGCGGCAAGCGCGCCATGATCGAGCGGCTGCCCGTCGTCTCGTTGCTCGCGGGCTGCGTCTGCTTTGCGGCGATCGTCGTCGTCGAGATCAACGCCGCACCCGCGCCCGAGATCGAAGCGGCAGGCGCAACACCTTCGCGCGCCGAGCCGCGGCTGCCGGCGGCGCGGCCCGAACTCGGCGGCGAGTACGCGTCGATGGTGGCGACGATCCTCGCGCGGCCGCTGTTCAGCGCGACGCGCCGCCCCGCGGCGAGGGGCGACCAGCCGGCCGCCGACACTGCTTTCGCCGACACCCGGCTCGCCGGCATCGTGACCGAGCCCGGCCGCCGCTTCGCGATCTTTGCCCCGACCGGCGCCAAGCCGCTTGTCGTCGTCGAGGGTGACACGGTGAGCGGGTGGCGCGTCGACAGCATCACGCCCGGCGAGGTGTCGCTGAGCGGCCCTGGCGGAACCAAGACCTTGCAGCCGAAGATCGACCCGAACCTGGCCCCGCCCCCGCCGCCGATGGCCGCGGCAGCACCTCCGCCCGTTCCACAGTTCAATCCCGCGCTGATGCAGGCCCCCGGGCGCCCGGGACTGCCGCCGGTGCCGCTCAATCGACCGCCGCCGTTGCGGCCGGGTCAGTTTCGGGGGCGGCGATGAGACGCCGGCAGGTGTGCTGGAAATTGTTGGTGACGGCGCTCGCGGCGCTGATCGTGTGGTCGTGCCAGCCGCCGCAAGAGGGACTGACGCCGCTCGAGCAGCCGAGCGCGCTGCATCCGGCGGCGCCGCGCGTCAGCGGACCGATCCCGACCAACCGCTCGCAGGAGCGACCGTTCGAGGACCGGCGGGCGCCGACCGCCGTCGGCGGCGGAAGCGGGTCGGCGTTGCCCCCGCCCGGCGTGGCCGCCGGCGAAAGCGGCGACGTTACGCTGAATTTTGTCGACGCCGACATCCGCGAAATCGTGCGCGCCGTGCTCGGCTCGACGTTGAAGGTCGACTACACGATCGATCCCGCGGTCCACGGCACCGGTTCGATCGAGACGCCGACGCCGCTGCCGCGCTCGGCGCTGCTCGGCACCCTCGAGGCGCTGCTCAACCAGAACGGCGCCACGATGGTGGAGCGCAGCGGCATTTACGACATCGTGCCGATCACCGCCGCGACGACGAGCAATCTCGCGACCGGGCAAGGTGCGAGCGCCGCCGGCGCCGAGGTCGTGCCGCTGCGCTATGCCGCCGCCAAGGACCTCGCCAAAATGCTCGAACCTTATGTCGGGCAAAGCGGCAAGATCGCCGCCGACCCGGCGGGCAACGCGCTGCTCGTAACCGGGGACGCCGCCGTGCGGCAGACCTTGGTCGGGCTGATCCGCGCCTTTGACATCGACATTTTGTCCGGCCGGTCCTACGCGCTTTACCCGATCGGCGACGGCGACCCGGCCAAGCTCGCGGGCGAGCTCGAAAAGGTGTTGCAGGCGCAGAACGAAGGCGCGCTCGCCGGCATCGTCCAGGTGCTGCCGATGGAGCGGGTGAACGCGGTCCTGGTGGTCTCGGCTCAGCCGCGCTTTCTCGACGCCGCCGACCGCTTTTTCCGGCTGGCGCAGCGGGTGGAGGATGCAACGGCGCGGAGCTGGCACGTCTATTACGTGCAGAACGGGCAAAGCTCCGACCTCGAAGCGCTGCTGCAGCGCGCCTTCACCCCCGGCAACGTTTCGCCGACACCGGCGGCACCCGGCAGCACCGCGCCCGGCGCCACGCCGGCATCTTTGGGTTTTGGCAATGCCGCCGGCGGCACGCCGGGTGTCGGAGGCGCGGCCGGGGGCATCAGCTCGACCGGCACCGCGACCACGAGCGGAACCGGCGGGACGGCCGGGGGCGGCGGCCTCGGCTCGGGCCTCACGGGCGGGGCGGCGACGCCGGCGGCAGCCGAGACCCCCGCGACCGAGCCATTGTCGAGCGAAACCGGCACCGGCGGCAATGCCAACCCGAACCGCATACGCATCATCGCCAACCGCACCAACAACGCGCTGTTGATCTACGCCACACCGGCCGAATATTCGGTCATCGAAGGGATGCTGCATAAGATCGACATCATCCCCTTGCAGGTGCTGATCGAAGCCACGATCGCCGAGGTGGACCTCAACGACACGCTGCAATACGGAACGCAATTCTTTTTCAAGACCGACCATTTCGCGGAGACGTTGGGGCCGCCGAACATCACGAACTTCCCGCAGCTAGGTTCACTGACCTACCCGTCGACGGCGCCGTCCTATTTCGTCCTCAGCAAGGCGCCGAATTTCGCGCTCGCGGCGCTTGCCTCGGTCACCAAGGTCAAGGTGTTGTCGGCTCCCGAGATCATGGTCCTCGACAACCAGCCGGCGCGGCTGCAGGTCGGCCAGCAGGTCCCGGTGCTGACCGGCACCGCGACGAGCACGTTGGCGGAGGGCGCCCCGGTCGTGAACAGCGTCGACTACCACGAGACCGGCGTCATCATGCAGGTGACCCCGCGGGTCAACACCGGAGGGCTCGTCTCCCTTGACATCGCCCAGGAAGTCAGCTCGGTCGCCGCCGCCGCGACCAACACCGTGACCGGCTCGCCGACCTTCAACGACCAGGTCTTTCGGACGCGGGTCGCGGTTCAGGACGGGCAGACCGTCGGCATGGCCGGGCTGATCACCGACAATGTCGCGCAGGGCAACAGCGGCCTGCCGTTTCTGAAGGACATCCCGCTGGTCGGCACCTTGTTCTCGGCCCAGTCGAACGGCCGCATGCGCAGCGAGCTGTTGGTGCTGATCACCCCGCACGTCGTCCACGACCAGCGCGACGCGCGCGACCTGACCGAGGATTTGCGCGCGCAGCTGATCAATGCCGGGCTGGTGCCGCAGCAGGTTCAACACCAGGGCGCTTCGGGCTCGGCCAACCCGAACGGGTTGTAGGCAATGCGCCGATCGGCGCCGGCCGTGGGGTTGTCGCGCCGCAGCGGCGGGTTTGCGTTGTTGATCGTGCTGTGGACGCTGGTGCTGGTGGCGTTCCTCGTCCTCCACCTGACCGCGAGCGGGCGAACCGAGATTCGGATCGCCGACAATCTCGTCGCCAATGCGGTTGCCGGCGCTGCCGCCGACGGCGCTATTTCGGAGGCAATCTTCAATCTTTCGGACCCGCGACCGGCAGAGCACTGGGCGCTCGACGGCGCGCCGCACACGCTGAGCGTCGGCGACTGCCGGGTTGACGTGCGGCTCGAGGACGAGGCCTCGCGGATCAACCCGAACCTCGCGGCGCCGGCGCTGATCGAGGCACTGCTGCGCGTCGTCGGCAGCGATCCCGACGCGGCGCGGCGCACCGCGCAGGCGATTGCCGACTGGGTCGGCTCGTCGGCGACGCCGCAGACGGCGGACGCGCTGCAAGCCCAATACCGCGCCGCCGGCCTCGATTACGGCCCGCCCGGGACGCCCCTCGAAACCATGGACGAGCTTGGCCGGGTGCTCGGCGTGACGCCGCGGCTTTACGCCGCGCTCAAGCCGCATTTGACCCTGTTCGGGCCGGCCGACCCGGACCCCGGCGCCGACCCGGTAGTGGCCGCCGCCCTCGCGCAGCTGCCGCAGGTCGGGACAAACGCGCCGCCTGCCGCCCCGACGCCGCAAGACGTGATGACGGTCAGGATCATCGCCGCGGCGGTCGGGCCGGGCAACGCCCACGTGTCCCGTACGGCGGTCGTCCGCGTCGGCTCGTCCCTGCCGCAGGGCTATTCGGTTCTGGCCTGGGGCAACACCGTCGACTGAGCGCGCCGCGGAGCGCGGCGGCGGACCCGCTCAGTCGTTGTCGATCTCCGCGTCCGAGCCGGTGCCGCCCGGCTTTCCGGTCGGGCCTAGCGAATATAGGTCGTAGTCATGGCCGGGCCGGTCGCTCGGCGAGCGGTAGAGAAACGGGTGGCCCCAGGGGTCTTCCGGCACCTTCTCGCCCTTCAGATAAGGCCCGCTCCAATGGTCGACGCCGTCCGGGCGCACCAACAGCGCCTGCAACCCCTGCTGGGTCGTCGGATAGGTTCCGACGTCGAGCTTGTAGATGTCGAGCACGCTGGCGAGTCGCTCGATCGACTGGTGGGCGATTTTTTCCTTGGCCGAGCCGAGCTGACGCAATGCCGCAGGCGCTACAAGTCCGATCAGCAGCCCAAGGATCGCCAGGACGACCAAGAGCTCGAGCAGGGTAAAGCCTTGCTGGCGGCGCTCGCCGTCGGATGGGCGGCCGAGCCGGCTCAAGGCGACAGGTCTATGACTAGTCAATGTCCAGGCTCTGTAAGAGAAAGTCGCAAAGCTGCAGCGAGAAATGGGCATCTTCGTGGCGCAATCCGGCACACCCGCCAAAAGTTGATCTTGGCGGCGAGCGCCGCCGGCTTGTCACGGCGGCCGGCCAACGCACGGCAGCAGGTTAGCCCTGGTTCCGTCAAGGTAGGGTTAACAGCCGGGCTGTGCCGCGCCTTCCCGGTGCGGTGGTT
>DATMLF010000235.1:0-4796 GCA_035570595.1 Allostellaceae bacterium | reverse complement strand
GGTCAACAGCTCGACATAGGGGTGCGAATGCGGCCGCGTCTCGTAACCCGGCGGCGAGGTCTGGATGCCGGTGCGCAGCGGCAGGCCCGCGCCGTTGTCGTCGCCGACGACCGGGCAATAGCCGACCCCGCCGGGAAAGGTCACGCTCGGCCGCTCGGCGTGGCGGATCAGGATCGGCATGTCGGCCATCTCAACCTGCCTGAAAGGTCACGAGCCAACTCTACCATGCGGCTTTCGCGCGTGACACGCGAATGGCGCCATTTTCGCGAGATCGGCGCCGCAGCCGACTATTTCGACGCGCCCGGTAGGTGCTCCCGTCGCGCACGGAAAAAGTCGCGCAACAACAGCGCGGCGCGGCGCTCCTCGATGCCGCCGTAGATTTCCGGCCGGTGGTGGGTGGTCGGCTGGTCGAAGAGGCGCGGGCCGTGCTCGACCGCCCCCCCCTTCGGGTCCCAGGCGCCGAAATAAAGTCGTCTGATTCGGGCAAGCGCGATCGCCGCGGCGCACATTGCGCATGGCTCCAACGTGATCCAGAGGTCGCATCCGGCGAGCCGCGCCGTTCCCAGCCGCGCCGCGCCCGCGCGCAACGCCAGCATTTCGGCATGCGCGGTCGGATCGCGGTCGGCCTCGACCCGGTTGCCGGCGGCGGCGAGCACAGTTCCGCCATCGTCGACCAAGACCGCGCCGACCGGCACCTCGCCTCGACCCGCCGCAGCCTCGGCTTCGGCCAATGCCAGCGCCATCGGCGAGGGCCGCGGGCGTGCGCTCATCCGGCGTGCCGGCGGCGGATCGGCTCGGGGATCGCGATCGGCCGGCGCGTCGAGAGCCGCATGAACAGCCCCTCCTGCTCGGCCTCGGCGCGCACCATGCCGGCGACGGTGAATTCGGCGGCGAGCCGCCAGCGCACCCGGCCAAGACCGACAACGCGGATTCGCCCCAGGAGCCTGTCGGCGATCGTCACCGGGCGGCGATAGGCGATCCGCGTCGCGGTCAGAATCGGCGCCACGTCGTCGGCGAGCGCCTGGACCAGCGGGTAGGCCTCGTCCATCAGCCCGAGCCGCAGGTCTTCGAGCCAGCGGATAAACACGATGTTGCTGACGATGCCGGCGAAGTCTATGTCGTAGGTCTGGATGCGCAGCGGCAATTCGTAGAATTCGCTCATCGCCTCACCCGACTGGATCGGACTAGCATGGCACAGCCGGTCATCGGCCTCACCCTCGATCACGAGCCCGGCGGCGGCTGGTCGAAATATCCGTGGTACGCGGTGCGCGAGAATTACTGCAACGCGGTGCGGCACGCCGGCGGATTGCCGGTGCTGCTGCCGCACGAGCCCGACGCCGCGGAGCTTTATCTCGACAGCATCGACGGACTCGTCGTGACCGGCGGCGGGTTTGACGTCGACCCGGCGTTGTTCGGCGCGGCGAGCCGCCATCCGACGGTAACGACCAAGGACCGCCGCACCGCCTTCGAGCTCGCCGCGACGAGGGGTGCGCTTGCCCGCGGGATGCCGGTGCTCGGCATTTGCGGCGGCCAGCAATTGCTGAACGTGGCGCTCGGCGGCACGCTGGTCCAGCACATCCCCGACGAGGTGCCGGGCGCCTTGCCGCATCGCCAACCCAACCCGCGCGACGAACCCGGCCATGATGTGCGGATCGTCGCCGGGACCCTCTTGCACCAGATCGCTGGGACCGGACATCTGGCGGTCAACAGCGCCCACCACCAGGCGGTCAAGGACGCCGGGCCGGGCATCGTCGTCGACGCGCTTGCCAGTGACGGCGTCGTCGAAGGGATCGAGGACCCGCGCCGACGGTTCTGTCTCGGCGTGCAGTGGCACCCCGAATTCGAGATCAACGAGGCCGACCGGCGCATCTTCCGCGCCTTTGTCGCCGCCGCCGGATAGCACCGCCGTCGCTCGCGCGAACCCGCGCCGCGGTTGACCGAAGCCGCGGCGCGCCCTCGGCTATTTCTTCGCGCCGGCGGCGCCCGCCATCTGCGCCGTAAACATCTGCTGCAGCTGCTCGAACCCTTTCAACGTCGCGGGCAGCCAGGTCTCGACCATCGTCTTGGCGTCCATCGCCTTGATGTTTGCGGTCATCTGCTCCTGCACCTGCTGCAGCAGTGCCTGCTGCAGCGGCTGCACGTCGGGCAGGCCAAGAAACTGCCGCGCCTCGTCCGCCGTGCAGTCGACATCGAGCTTGATCTTCATCGCCGTGCTCTCCACCCGTGCGCCTAACTATGGGACATTCGCCCACCATCATGTAGTCTCGCCGCCGTCATGCCAGTCGACATCCCGTTCCTGCGCGAATTTTCGTTCGAGTACGGCCGGCTCGAGCCGGTGGCGCCCGGCATCCGGCGCATCGTCGCGCGCAACCCAAGCCCGTTCACGTTCACGGGCACCGGCACCTACGTCGTCGGTGCGGGCGAGGTCGCGGTCATCGACCCGGGCCCCGATCTCGACGAGCACGTCGCGGCGCTGCTCGCCGGCCTCGGTGGCGAGCGGGTCACCCACATCCTGGTCACCCACACCCATCGCGACCATTCGCCGGCAGCGAAGGCGCTGCAGGCGGCAACCCGGGCGCCGACCTTCGGGTTTGGCCCGCATGCCGGGGGCCGACGCGGTGAGGCCGGGATCGAGGAGGGCGGCGACTGGGATTTCACCCCCGACGTGACGGTGCGCGACGGCGACGAAATCGCCGGGGCGGGCTGGCGCTTCGAGGCGGTGCACACGCCGGGCCACACGTCGAACCACCTGTGCTTTGCGCTGCCGGAGCAAGGGCTCCTGTTCAGCGGCGACCATGTGATGGGCTGGTCGACCAGCGTCATAGCACCCCCCGACGGCGACATGAGCGCCTACATGGCCTCGCTCGACAAGTTGCTCGGGCGCCCGGACGCGGTCTATTGGCCGACCCACGGCCCGGCGATCACCGAGCCGCAGCCATATGTCCGCGCCTTTGTCGCCCATCGCCGCGAGCGCGAGGCCGGCATTCTCGAGTGCCTTGCCGCCGGCCCGCAGGAGATCATGGCGATTGTCGACCGGCTCTATGTCGGGCTGGCGCAGGGGTTGCGGCGCGCCGCCGCGCGCTCGGTGCATGCGCACCTTCTCGATCTCGCCGCGCGCGGACTTGTCGACAGCGACGGCCCGCCGACCATTGACGGGGTCTACCGCGCCGCCCGGCGCTGACCGCCAGCGCTGCTGACCGCCGACACTGCTCTCCTCGCGGGGTCGCGTTCCGGTCCCGTCACTCACCCCTCGCGCGACGCCTCGGCCATCGAACCCGTGCTCGGGGTCGGCGGCGGCCCCAGCACCAATGAAGGCATCTTTCTGGCGCCGTTGCGCCACTACCCGTTCTCGCCGTGACGGCGGCAAAGCCCAAGACCGATGGGCAGGCGAAACCTAACGCGAGGAGGCCTGGAATTCCCTCCGGCGACGCAAAGGGCAAAGGAAACTCCAGATAGAGAGCGCGCCCCGAAACCCCGCGGCGCTGTCCGGACCGGCCGCCGCGCCGGCTGTCCGATGGCCGCCGAAGAAAGTCCGGCAGCGAGCGCGGCGAACAAGGCGTCGTCGGGCGCTGCGCGGGTGGCAGGCGGCGGTTGACCTCTGTTGGACGAAATTATTCCGTCAGTCGCGGCATAAAGTTACCCAGGTGCCAATCGGCGCTCCGGACAGCCCTACCAGTTAGGCCAGCCGGAACGGGCCATGCTCGGCAGCAGGGCCTGGGTTCGTCTCAATTGGCGGAGAGGGAGGGATTCGAACCCTCGGTCCCCCGCAAAGGGGACAACGGTTTTCGAGACCGCCCCGTTCGACCGCTCCGGCACCTCTCCCGCTAAGCGGAGACAATCGCTTAGCATGCCGCCGCCCGGAACGGCAAGAGAACAAGGCGAGGGATTGTCGATCGCGCCGACCCCGTTTGGATCGCGTACACCGGTTTGCGCAATCGCGGGATGGGCGGCAGAGCTGGGGCCGTTACGGCTCGGCGGCGCTCTCCGGCTCCTGCGGCCCGACGGTGACGTCGCCGCGCGCCGGGCTGAAGATGCCGGCGTCGTCCGGTCGCGACCCGCGATGGCGCTCGAGCTCGTGGGCGTAGCGGCGCAACGCGTAGGCTTCGCTCAAATAGCCGATGACGCGGCGGCCTTCGTTGCTGTCGATGACCGGCAGCGTCTCTTGCGCCGCGTCGCTGAAGCGGTTGAGCGCGGTGCGCAGGTCGTCGCCCGGGAGCAGGTAAGCCGGTGTCGCCGAAGCAAAGTCGCCGACGACCTTGGTCTCGTCCTCGCCATCCGATCCGTTGGCCTCCACCGGCTCGATCGTGCCGGAGAGCCGGCCGTCGCCGTCGACGACGAAGACCTGCCGGGTGCTTCCGGCGGGATATCGCCGATGCAGCTCGGCAAGCGACAGGTCGGCCGAGATCACCGCCGGGTCGCGGCGCATCATCGGGCCGATCAGGAGCTCGTTGATCCAGCCGACATCCTCCGGGCTGCGGATCGACAACCCGCGCAGGTGGAAGCGCCAAGTGGCGAACGAATAGCCGAACCAGTGCCGCACCGCGATCGCCGCGGTGACGACGCCGACCATGACGCCGATCGTCGCCGAAAAATCCCCGGTCGTCTCGAGCACCAGCATGATCATCGTCATCGGCGCGCCGACGATCGCGGCGGCGACGGCGCCCATTCCTACCAACGCATAGATCAGCGGGTCGGCGGCGAGGTTGGGCTCCGCCCGGGTCAACAGCGCTCCGACAAAGCTGCCGAACAGGGCGCCGAGAAACAACGACGAGCTGAACAGCCCGCCGCGAAACCCC
>DATMLF010000234.1:0-62069 GCA_035570595.1 Allostellaceae bacterium | reverse complement strand
ATCGCGCGATGCACCAAGCGCAGGTCGGCGGCGGCATCGATCATGACGCAGCGCTCGGGCTCGGCCGCCGCGATGTCGCGGTAGGCTTGCCGCAGCCGTTGATGGAACGAGCGATCGAGACGTTCGAACCGGTCGGCATCGGCGGGCCGGGCGGAAGCCCGCGCAAGCCCAACCTCCGCGGGCAGATCGAGGATCAGGGTCAGGTCGGGCGCGAAATCGCCAAGCGCTATGCGGTGCAAGACCGCGATGTCGACCACCGGCAGACCGCGGCCGTAGCCTTGATAGGCGACGGTCGAATCGGAAAAGCGGTCGCAGACGACCCAAGTTCCTCGCTCCAGTGCGGGCTCGATCAGCCTTGCGACATGGTCGCGCCGCGCCGCAACCAGCAGCAGCGCCTCTTCCATGGCGTCCCAGCGCTCGCCCTCGCCTTCGAGCAGCAGCCGGCGAATTGCCTCGGCGCCCGGCGAGCCACCGGGCTCGCGCGTCGCCAGCACCGCAACTCCGGCGCGCTCGAGCGCCGCCGCCAGCAGCGGCACCTGGGTCGACTTCCCGGACCCCTCGCCGCCCTCGACAGTAATAAAGCGGCCGCGCGCCATCCTTCAGTGCCGATTGCCCCAGACCAGATAGCCGGCGAGCGTCGCGATCCGCCCGATCGCATCCATGCGAGCGACACCGGCGGCGGCGACCAGCGACACCTCCTGCGGCGGCATGTCCGGAGCGGCAACCACAATCTTGCCGACGGACGCACCCTTCTGCACCGGCGCCGGGATCGGGCTGTCGTACTGCAGCGCGACCTGCATGTCCTTGCGTTGCTTGCGCGACAGGGTCAAGACGAGATCCTTGCTGACGGTGAGCGGCACGCGCGCATCGTTGCCGAGCCACACCTGGGCATCGTCGATCGTATCGCCGGCGGCAAACAGGCGATAGTCGTTGAATTCGCGAAATGCCCAATCGGCCAGTCGCTCGCTCTCCTCGGCGCGCGCCTTCATCGACGGGAGGCCGCCCAGCACCATGATGATGCGGCGCCCGCCGCGAACGATGGACGCGGTCAGGCTGAACCCCGCCTCCTCGGTATGACCGGTTTTCAACCCGTCCGCTCCCATGTTCCTGTAAAGCAACGGGTTTCGATTGCCCTGCTTGATGTTGTTGAAGGTGAAATCCAGCTGACTGTAAATCTTGTAGTACTGTGGGAAGTCCTTGATGGTGCGAAGCGCAAGGATCGACAGGTCGCGGGCGGTCACCCACTCGTCGGGGTCGGGGAGACCGTCGACATTGGCGAAATGGCTGTCCTTCAGCCCAATTTCCTTGGCCTTCTGGTTCATCAAGTCGACAAATGCCTCGACGCTGCCGGCAAGCCCCTGGGCGAGGACAACGCAGGCGTCATTGCCCGACTGGACGATGGCGCCGTGCAACAGATCGTCGATACTGACCTTGCCGCCCAACGGGACGAACATCTTCGAGCCGCCGGTACGCCAGGCTTCTTCGCTGACCGGCAGCTCGTCGGTGAGCTTGGCCTTGCCGTCCTTCAGCATCGTGAAGACCGTGTAGACCGTCATCATCTTGGCCATCGAGGCCGGCGGCATCCGTTCGTCGGCGCCTTTGTCGAGCAACACCGTTCCGGTCTCGGCTTCAACGATGATTGCGTGGGTCGCTTGGGTGTCGATGCCGACCGTCGGGGCGGTCGTGTCGGCGGCGGCCGGAACCGGCGCGGGAGCCGCGGTTTTGGCCTTTGCCCTGGCATGAGCCGCCGCGGCTGCCGGCGGGGCGGCCAGGCTGGCCGCGACCAGGAGTGCCGCCAGAACCGAGAGCAAATGCCGCGCCGTAATCATAGCCAATCCCGTTCGTCAGGGTTGCCGTGCCGGTTCAGTTGTTGACGACCCGCGCCTCTGGATAGCCGTCGCCGACGAGCCGCGCCAGCAGCCGGTCGGCCTCGGCGGCGCTGTCGAACGGCCCGAGCCGCACGCGATAGAGTTCGACGCCATTGACCGAGGTCGCCGTCACCGCGACGCTGCCGAGGTTCGCGATGCGCGACTGCACGCGTCTAGCGTTGTCCGGCAACGAAAACGCGCCAGCCTGCACATAAATCCGGCCGGGCGAGGGGTGCTGCCCGGCAGCCTGTCCTTGCGGGGCGCGAGCCAGCGCCGCCATTGGCGACGTCGCGCGAGCGCGTGCCGGTGGCGCCTCCGCGGCCTCCGCCGGCGCGATCAGCGAAAACCGATAGCGCGCCGGCGGCACCGGCGTGCGCGGCGGCAGGGTCGGGGCGGGCGTCGGGGGCGCTTCGCTCGGCGCCATTGCGATTTGCGGTTCCGGCGACGGCCGCGGTTCCGGCGTCGGGGGCCGCGGCGGCAGCGGAACAACGGTATCCCGGGCGGGACGAGGCGGGACGGCGCGCGACGCAGCAGCCGGCGGCAGAGCGGCAGGCGGCGCGTATGCCACGGATGCGGCCGGCGCGGGGGCGGCAGCGGCCGGGGCCGCATCGGCGACGAGCGTCTGCCCGCCGCCGTGCATCGCCTCCTCTGCGGCGGCGATGCTCTCCTCCTTGAGCACCCTCACCCGAACCAGCGTCGTTCCCTTGCTTTCGAAGCCGAGCAGCTGCGCCGCCCGGCGCGACACGTCGATCAGCCGGCCGTTGACAAACGGGCCGCGGTCGTTGACCCGCAATTGCAGCGAGCGGCCGTTCTGGAGATTTGTCACTTGCACAATGCTCGGCATCGGCAGCGTCGTGTGCGCCGCGCTCAGCTGGTTCAGGTCGAAGATTTCGCCGTTCGCGGTCAGCCGGCCCTCGAACTGCTCGCCGTACCACGAGGCAACCCCGGTCCGGTCGTAATTGTAGTCGACCGCCGGATAGTACCAAACGCCCTTGATCTCATACGGCGCCCCGACCCGGTAGGAGCCCTGCCCCGCCGCTCCGTAATACCCCGGCTGGGACACGCATCCGGCGAGCAGCAGGCCCAGCACGGCAATCGGCGCGATAGCTCCGACGCGGCGATCGCCGGTCGCCATCCCCTGCCCCGCCGCGCCCGCTCGCGGGTCAGCCGTGGTCCATCTGCCCGGTGCCGACCATCGCGTCGGCGAGATAGCCGACCGCCCCGGCGAAATAGGTCGACTTGTTCCACCGCATGATCGTGCGGAAATTGTCGTAGACGAGCAGCGCCGGGCCGCCGACGCCGTCCGGCATGACCAGCGATGCCTCGATTTCGCGAGCGCCGAGCGGGCTCGCGTCGATGCCGCGCACCCCCATGCGGCTCCACTCGCCCATCGGCCGCTTGAAGTCGAGGCCGGTCCAGCGCTCGTCGAAACCGGCCGGCACCAGCACCTGCCGGCCCCAGCTCTCGCCGTTGCGCCAGCCGAGATGCGCGAGGAAATTCGCGATCGAGCCGAGCACGTCGGCGCGGTCGTTCCAGATGTCGCGGCGGCCGTCGCCGTCATAATCGACGGCATAGCGCAGAAAGGTCGACGGCATGAACTGGCACTGGCCCATCGCACCGGCCCACGAGCCGGTCATATTGCCGACGCCGACGTTGCCCTCGTCGATGATCCGCAGAGCGGAGATCAGCTCGCCGCGAAAATAGGGGCCGCGCCGCCCGTCGAACCCGAGCGTGGCAAGTGACGAGACCACCATGTAATTGCCGGTGATCTTGCCGAAATCGCTCTCCATCCCCCACAGCGCAACGATAAACCGCGGCTCGACATCGTAGCTTCGCCACACCGCGTCGAGCATGGCGTGGTTGTCGAACAGCGCACGCCGCGCATTCTCGATCCGCTGGGGGCTCACCGTTTTTTGTAGGTACTGGGCAAAGGTCAGCACCTGCTCGGGCTGATGACGGTCGAGCTCGATCACATGCGGCAGGTATTGCGCGTAGCGCAGCGCGCCATCGACGGTCGACGCACGAACGCCTTGCGCCGCCGCCTCACGCCCGACCAGGTCGAGGAACGAGTAGAAATCGCCCTCGGCGGCCCCGGCCCCGGCCGGCGCCCCGAGAACTGCGGCAGGCACAGCTAGAAGAGGCACCGAAAACAGCATCCGGCGGCTGTAGCGAGGCGGCGTCATCGCAGAGCCCCTAATCGCCCAAATTTCCCGCCGTTTTCTTGCCACGGCGCCGGCGGGCGGCGCAATCTCCCGACCGAACCGAGGGAAACGCCGCGCTTTCGGCAGCCGCGTACCGGAAAGCGGCTCGATCAAACGCCGAATCGGCGTGCTTACCATGCGCCCAATCTTGACAAGATGCCGCAGCGCTCGTAACCGAAAGGGTGGATTCCGCGCCCACCGGGAGGAGATGAAATGGGAGAGGTTCTGGGTCTCGGCGTCACCCACTTTCCGCCGCTTTCGGGCACTGACGAAAGCATGGGGCGCATCCTGAAACGGGTCCTCGACGACCCGGCATTGCCGCAACAATATCGCGATCCGGACGGTTGGCCGGCGCCGATGCGCGAGGAATACGGTTCGGACCACGGGCTGTCGGCGGCGCGGCGGCACCGCGAGGCGCTGCTCGCCGGCTTTCGCAACGCCCGCCGCGTGCTCGACGATTTCGCTCCCGACCTCGTCGTGATCTGGGGCGACGACCAGTACGAAAATTTCCGCGAGGACGTGATCCCGCCGTTCTGCCTCTTTGCCTATGAAGAAATGAGCCCAAAGCCGTGGGAATATCATCGCGCGGCCAACGCCTGGAACGAACCGTACGACAAGACATTCACGTATAAGGGCCATCGCGAAGCAGGCAAATACCTCGCGGGCAAGATGATCGAAGCCGGGTTCGACGTGTCCTACGCCTACAAGCCGTTGCATCACCCGCTGGGCCACGCGTTTCTCAACACGCTGCTGTTCATGGACTACGACCGGCGCGGTTTTCCGTATCCGGTCTTGCCGTTCCAGGTGAATTGCTACGGCCGCCGCGTCGTGGCGCAGCAGGCCGGTGTGCGCTCGCTGAGCGAATTGCCGGACGAGGCCGATCTCGACCCGCCCTCCCCGCTGCCGTGGCGCTGCTTTGACCTCGGCGCCGCCTGCGCCCGGATCGCGGCCGAGAGCCCCTATCGGGTGGCGCTGGTTGCCTCGTCGAGTTGGTCGCACGCGTTCCTGACGCCAAAAAACTGGCTGCTCTACCCCGATGTCCCGGCCGACCGGGCGCTCTACGAGGCCTTGCAAAAAAGCGATTACACGACCTGGCGCGAGCGCCCGCTGAGTGCGGTCGAGGACAGTGGCCAGCAGGAAATCCTAAATTGGATGTGCCTGATGGGGGCGATGGACGCGCTCGGCCGGCGGCCAACCGAGACCGCCTTTGTCGAAAGCTGGATCTTCAACTCCAACAAATGCTTCGCGGTGTACGAGCCGTAGTCCCGTAGGTCGCGGCCGATGACCGGACTGCCGGGAAAGGCGCTGGCGCAAGAGCTGATCGGCAACAGCCGGGAAGGCAGCGGCACCACGCCGATCTCGGCGGTGATCGACGCGGCCCGCGACGGCGCGCTCGACGAGGCGGCGGTTACGCGGCTGGTCGGGAGACTGTGGACGCTTGAACGGATGTTTTACTACATCTACGGCGGATGGGGCCAAGGGCTGGAGATGAACGACTTCCCGCCTTCGGTCAAATACCTGTTCTCAAAGCAGATCGTGGACGAGTCGACGCATGAGATGCTGTATCTCGACTCGCTGCTGCGGCGTGGTGCCATCGCCACCCAGAAAGAGGCGTTCCACCAGCCCTACGGCCGGTTCTCGGTGGATTCGGCGCTCGCCTACTACGTGTTTTCCCTGCGCAACCTCGCGACATACCCGCACCCGATCCGCATCGCGGCGCTGAACCTCGGCCCCAAGGTGCTTGAGTTCGGCTGGATGCAGGAGCTTTCCGCCGCGACCTCCGACCCCGATCTCAGGGCCATATTCGACAGCCAGGCGGTCGAAAATCGGAGCCACGTCAACATGGGCCGGCGCATCGTCGAGGAGTTCATCGAAAAGCCGGTCGAGGCCGAGCTGTGCCGCTGGGCGTGCGCGGTGGCGCGGCGCGACTACGGCCGGTTTCTGCACGCGCTCGGCGATTTCGTGCTCGACCGCTCCACCCCGCCGCCGCCGATGCCGCGCGTCACCGTGACCGACTGAAGGAAATCGGCATGGCCGGGCTCAAGATCGACCACGAGCGCTGCACCGAATGCCGGATGTGCTACGTCGTCTGCCGGGAAATCGATTTGAACGCCGTCTATGTCGCGCTCGAGCCATTGCACCGCATCGAGATCGACATGGATAAATGCACCTATCCCGGCTGCACCGCCTGCCTGATGTACTGCCCGGCGGAAGGCTCCATCGTCGAGGCCGAGACCGGCCGCTCATTGGTCCCGCCACCGCCCGAGGCTTGGCGGAGCTGATGCTATTCCTTGGTCATCCCGGCGAAAGCAGAGACGCAGGGCGGCACAACCTCGTCGCTTGCCCTGGACCCCGCTTTCGCGGGGGCGACGAATAGGACTGTAGCCCGCAACAGGACCCAACTCATGCACCCGATCCTCGAACAATTCTGCGACAAATGGGTGTGGCCGACGATGCCCGGCGCGCCCGGCGCCGAGTTCCGGCTGCGCCTGACGCGCGACCAATGCCTGAAGGGTTGGGAAATCTCGCTGAACCGCATGCTCGCCGAAATCGACCAGGAGCTCGCCAGCAACGACGAGGACTGGAAGAAGGACCGCGCGCTGCACGGCTATGCCGCCGAGGGCGTCCACATGTCGATCAAGCAGATGTCGGGCCAGCTCTTGTCGGTCGACATCGCCGACCAGGAGCGCTACATCGATTTGCAGCGCATGCGCGCGCGCCAGATCTGGGACGAATGCAAGCATTCGAAACTGCACGCCGACGTGCTGCTCGGCAAAGGCTGGATCAACAACGAACGCGAGCTGATGGACATCGCCGCCGCGAACGCGCAGCCGTTGCCGGCGTATTTCGGGATGTCGATGATGTTCCCGCACATCCACCCGCTGGCCCGCGCCGCCCAGAACTATTACCAGGAGGCCAATGCCTGCATCGGCATCATGGCTTATCTCGACCGGGTCGACGACCCGCTGGTCCGCCACGAGCACTTGAGTCAGCGCGACGAGGAGTTGATGCACTTCATGGAAGGCAAGTTCCAGATCGACTTTCTGTGCGCGACCCCGGAGACCCAGCAGCCGGTCGAGGACGCGCTGGGCTATCTGCTGCACCAGGTCGCCGGGATCCGATGACTGGTAACGCCACGAAAGTAGGATGGGTTGAGCGAAAGCGAAACCCATCGTCGTCCGCAGTCGATGGGTTTCGCCGGGCTCAACCCATCCTACGGTCTGGCTGGTGTTGATGAAGGTGCGGATCGACTACGCGATTTGTAATTCCTGCGGGTTGTGCCGCGAGGTCTGCCCGGAATCGGCGGTCCGCCCGGCGCTCCTCGAACCGCGCCACCTCTATGAAATCCAGCCGACGAAGTGCACCGGATGCGGCGAATGCCTCGGCTATTGCCCCGCGCCCGGCGCTCTGGTCGAATACACCGACATCTCCCTCGCCCCGCTTGCGGGGAGAGGGCCGGGGTGAGTAGGGCAAACGGCGGCGCGGCGGGAGCGGGCATCGGAACGGACGGAGACGGACATGGCGCGGAAATACACTCTGATGTCATCAGACGGGCACCTCGAAGTGCCGCCGGAGAGGTGGATACACCGGGTGCCGGAAAAACATCGCGACCGCGCTCCGCATACGGTGCATCTGCCGGATGGCGGCGACGCGCTGATGATCGAAGGCCAGCCGCTCTTGGAGGCGAATTTTCTCGACCTGCGCGCCGGCCGGGCCGAGGGCACGTGGCAGCCCTTTGGCCTCAAGGTCGCCGACGCCGCCGGAACCGGCTCGCCGCAACAGCGGGTCGAGGAGCAGGACCGCGACGGCATGGATGCGGAGGTCTTGTTTGCGGCGATGGTCGCGGGGCCGGTCTTCTGGCGCAACATCAGCCATGACGAGGTCTACAAGGCGGTGATCCGCGGCTACAACGACTGGCTCGCCGAGGAATATTGCGCGGTGGCACCCGACCGGCTGATCGGCATGGGGGTCATCCCGATCACCAATGTCGATGACGCAATCGCCGAGATGAAGCACTGCAAAAGGCTCGGGCTGAAGGGGGTATTGCTCGGCGCATTGCCCAATGCCAAAGGCTATCCGACCCCCGAGGACGACAGGTTCTGGTCAGCCGCGGTCGACATGGACATGCCGGTCACTGCGCATGTGCAGTTTTATCGCACCGGTGCGCGCGCCGCGCAGCCGACCTTCAAGTACCCGAAGGAAGACCCGGTCATCATGCAGCGGCTGCGCCGGCCGTTTCTCGAGTGGCTGTGCAATTTCGGCTTGGCGCCGTCAGTCAGCATCGCGCAGCTGGTTTTGGCCGGCGTGTTCGAGCGCCATCCGAAATTAAAGGTGTTCTTTGCCGAGACCCGGCTCGGCTGGGTCCCGTTCTGGCTCGAGCACATGGACCTTTGGTATCAACGCCACCTCGGCTGGGCGCAGGAATATCTCGGGTTCAAGCCATTGAAGGAATTGCCGAGCCACTATGTCCGCGGCCACGTCTATTTCAGCGTGCAATACGAGCGCGTCGCGGTCGAGGAGCGTCAGCATGTCGGGGTGGACCGGATTATGTTCGCGACCGACTTCCCGCATATCGAATGCGAGTGGCCGAACTCGCGCCCGTTGATCGACAAGATCTACGCCGACATTCCCGAAGCCGACAAACGGCGGATCTGGGCCGGCAACTGCGTCGAGTTCTTCAAGCTTGACCACGCCGCCTGAGCGCGGGCAACGCAGCGGTGGCTAAAATGCGCGCGCTTTTCCTGCTTGGCCTGGGGATGTTCGCTATGGCCCTCGCGACGACGAGACCCGCCAATGCGGCGGAAAACAGCGGTGCGGTCTACGCCGTCACCTATTTCGAGGCGGCCGCCCCCGACGTCCCCCAGGCCGCGACCCTGACGCGGCAATTTGGCGAAGCGAGCCGCAGGATGCCCGGCAATGCCGGGTTTGACACATTTCAGGAAATCGGCCGCCCGAGCCGCTTTGCGATTTTCGAGGGATGGCATGACAAGGCGGCCTTTGATGCGCACAACGCCGCCGCGCCGACCGCCGGGTTCCGCGACAAGCTGCAAACCTTGCTCGTCGGCCCGTTCGAAGTTCGCGATTTCACCGGGTTTTCGGTGGCCGGCCCGACGGAACACGGCGGGCCGGGTGCCCTGTACGTCGTCACCCACGTTGACGTCTTCCCGGCCGGCAAGGACGAGGCGGCCGCTCTCGTCACCGCGCTCGCCGAGGCCGGGCGCAAGATGCCGGGCAATTTATGGTTCGACGTCCTGCAAGTGGTCGGGCACGCGAACCACTTCGGCTTGGTCGAAGGCTGGCGCGACCACGCCAGCTTTGACGTGAGCCTGACGAACCCCGCGACCCGCGAGTTTCGCCAAAAGCTGACGCCGCTCGAGGGCGCGCTCTACGACGAGCGCCTCTACCACGCGCTGCGCTAGTCGGTCGCTTCAAGGAGTGCACACCGCAACGCGTCAGCAAAACCCATCCCCCGCTCAGCCATCCCGGGCCTTCGCCGATCAGCGCGAAATCCTCCAGAAAGAGTGCGGCAATCCGGCAATCGAGAAGAAGCCGGGCTACGGGGCGCAACTGCGGCGCCTGCGTTGCTCGATTTCGGCAGCATCGCATTTTGCTGAGGCGCTGGTAGCCTCTCATACCGAGTTCGGGTGCCGGGTGGCGACACCGCGCCGGATGCACTAAATCTACGAGACGCGAAGGTGGTCCCGCACGGTTGCCGGGCCCGCAAGACCGACCCGCCCTCTCCCGTCGGGAGGGGGAATTTTGTTGCGATCGGAAATCTCGTGCGATGGATGCTGTCAGTCCCGTAACACTCCCGGCTTCGGTCGACGGCACGCTCGCGATGCTTGGCAGCGCCGACTACGTCGCCGACCGCAGCCTAGCGACGGCCGTGCATTTGGCGTTGCATTTGCGCCGGCCGCTGTTTCTCGAAGGCGAGGCCGGGGTCGGCAAGACCGAGATCGCCAAGGTGCTGGCGACGGCCTTACAGCGCCGTCTGATCCGCCTGCAATGCTATGAGGGGCTCGATGTCGCCTCGGCCGTCTACGAGTGGGACTACGCGCGGCAGATGATCGAGATCCGCCTCGCCGAGGCGGCCGATGAGGACCGCGGCGAGATCGAGAGCACGATCTTTTCCGACCGCTTTCTGATCAAGCGCCCGCTGCTTCAGGCGCTCGAGCCCGACATCGCCGGTGCGCCGGTGCTGCTGATCGACGAACTCGACCGCACCGACGAGCCGTTCGAGGCCTATCTGCTCGAGCTCCTGTCGGACTTTCAGGTCACGATCCCCGAGATCGGCACGATCCAAGCCGAGCATCCGCCGATCGTCATTATCACCTCGAACCGGACGCGCGAAATTCACGACGCGCTGAAGCGCCGCTGCTTCTATTACTGGGTGGATTACCCGAACGCGGGGCGCGAGCTCGAAATCCTGAAGCGCAAGGCCCCGGCTGCGAGCGAGCATCTGTCGCGCGAGGTCGTCGGTTTTGTGCAGAAATTGCGCACGATGGATTTGTTCAAATTGCCGGGGATCGCCGAGACGATCGACTGGACCGAGGCGCTGATGCAGTTGGACGTGCTCGAGCTGACCCCGCACGCGATCAACGACACGCTGGGCGTATTACTCAAATATCAAGACGACATCGCCCGCATCCAGGGCAGCGAAGCCGCGCGCCTGCTCGACCAGATCAAAGCGGAAGCGGCGGCGGCATAGGTAATGCTCGGAGGCCGCCCTCCCCTTAACGTCATGGCCGGGCTTGATTCGGTTATCCACGAGGCCGCGGACGCCGCAAGACGTGGATGGCCGGAACAAGTGCGGCCATGACGACAGCCCACGGTACGAGCGAGATGACCTTAGCGGTTCATTCGCCAGCCACCGAGGGCCAAGCACCGGGGCGGCTCGTCGCCAATCTGATGCATTTCGCGCGCACCTTGCGCGCGGCGGGGCTGCCGGTCGGACCCGGCAAGGTCATCGACGCGGTGCAGGCGGTGCGAACCATCGGCATCACCAACCGCCGCGACTTCTACTGGACATTGCATGCGGTTTTCGTCAACCGGCCGGACCAGCGGCTGATCTTCGACCAGGCGTTTCACGTTTTCTGGCGCAACCCCGATCTTTTGAAGAAGATGATGGCGCTGGTGCTGCCCGAAATGCGCGTTCCGGGCGAGGAAGACCGCGGCGCAGAGATGGCGCGCCGCCTCGCCGAGGCGCTGCACCCGAACCGCGAGCAAGCCGCGCCCGATGCTGAGGAAGAGGTCGAGAGCGAAATCGATGCGGTCATGACCTTTTCCGACCGCGAGCAATTGCGCGGCATGGATTTCGAGAAGATGTCGCTCGACGAACTGGCGCGCGCCAAGGCGGCGATCGCGCGGCTGCGCCTGCCGGTCGAGGACGTGCCGACCCGCCGCTTCGCGCCCGACCCGCGCGGCGCGCGCGCCGACCTGCGGGCGACGTTGCGCGCAGCCTTGCGCTCCGGCGGGCTGATCGAGTTGAAGCGCAAAAGCCGGCGCCGCCGGCCGCCGCCGCTCGTCGTCTTGTGCGACATCTCGGGCTCGATGAGCCGCTACAGCCGCGTCTTTCTGCATTTCATGCACACGGTCACCAACGACCGCGACCGGGTCTACACCTTCGTCTTTGGCACGCGGCTTACCAACATCACCCGCTATCTGCGTTATCGAGATGTCGACCTGGCGCTGGAGCGGGTCGGCGAGGCGGTTGCCGACTGGTCGGGTGGGACGCGCATCGGCCACTCGATCGCCGAGTTCAACCGGCTGTGGTCGCGGCGGCTCTTGGGCCAGGGGGCGATCGTCATGCTGATCACCGACGGCCTCGACCGCGACGCCGGAACCGGGCTCGCGCGCGAGATGGATCGCCTGCGTCGATCATGTCGGCGGCTGATCTGGTTGAACCCGCTGTTGCGTTACGAGGGGTTCGAGCCAAAATCACTGGGAATGCGGGCGATGATGCCCCATGTCGACGAGTTTCGGCCGGTGCACAATCTCGAGAGCCTCGAAGAGTTGATCCAAGTGCTGAGCGCGCCGGCGGCGAGGCGCGGCCCGGCGGCCCCCGCATTACGGGTTTACCAGGAGAGGGCGGCATGAGCGACACTGCGGAAATCCTCGAACAGGCGGCGCGCTGGCGCGAGGCGGGGTCGGGCGTGGCACTGGCGACCGTGGTCACGACCTGGGGGTCGTCGCCGCGGCCGGTCGGCGCCAAGCTCGCGGTCGACGACCAGGGTGCGATGGTGGGTTCGGTCTCGGGCGGCTGCGTCGAAGGCGCCGTCGTCGAGCAGGCCCAGCAAGTGATCCGCGACGGCAAGCCGCGCCTCCTCGATTTTGGGGTCAGCGACGACCAGGCCTGGGAAGTCGGCCTCGCCTGCGGCGGCAAAATCCAGATCTTTGTCGAGCGCGTCGAATGAAGGGCCGCATCCTCGACCGGGTGGTCGCGGCCGCGCGCGAGCACCGCGCGGTGGCGCTCGCCACCGAGCTCGCGAGCGGCCATCAGCTGCTACTGGACGGCGCCGCCGCCGAAGGCGACCTCGTGCTCGACGAGGCCGCCCTCGGCCGGGTTCGGGAAGCGCGGCGCACCGGCCGCAACCGCACGATCGAGACGGCCGCCGGCCCGGTCTTCGTCGAGGTGCTGACGCCGCCGCATCGCTGCTTCGTCATCGGCGCGGTGCATATCGCCCAGCCGTTGGCGCAGATGCTGACCTTGGCCGACTATGCCGTGACCGTGATCGACCCGCGCGGGGCCTTCGCGACCGCGGCGCGGTTTCCCGAGGTCGAGCTGGTCACCGAATGGCCCGACGAAGCCCTTGAGCGGCTGCGGCCGGATCGCGGCTCGGCGGTCGTGGCGCTGACCCATGACCCCAAGATCGACGACCCCGCGCTGGCGGCGGCGTTACGCTCGGAGTGCTTTTACATCGGCGCGCTCGGCTCGCGCCGCAATCACGCCGGGCGCTGTGCTCGCCTGAAGGAGCAAGGCTTTGACGACGCCGACCTCGCCCGCATTCACGGGCCTGTCGGCCTTGCGATCGGCGCGGTGTCGCCGGCCGAAGTGGCGATCTCGATCGTCGCCGAGATGACCCGCGTCCTGCGCCAGGGCGAGGCCGCGGAGGCGGTACTCCCGACCCAACAGGATACGCGCCCGTCGCCGCTTGGTTAATAAAGACTGGGCCGTGGCGCCGCCGTCGGTTCTGCGACCCCGCTTATGAGCTACATTGAGGATGAGGAGCGCCGGCTGAGGATTGAGTTGATGCAAGCCGATATCGAAAACAAACGCGCCGACACCGACTACAAGCGCGGGCTCTTGCGCTTCGAGCCGTGGAAAATCGTCATCGCGGCTTTCGCCGCCGGCGGGATCATCTTTGGCGCTCTCGGATATAAGATCGGCTCGACCCCGCCAGCGCCGATCATCATCCAGCAGCTCCCGTCGTCCGCGGCGCGATAGACCCGCTGGCGTTTTCACGAATGTTTCCCAGCATCGAGGAGGGAAGGTGAAATTCGGCGAGGTCCCGGTTGCCGAGGCGGAAGGGGCGATCCTCGCGCACAGCCTGAAGCTTGGTGCGGCGGCGCTCAAAAAAGGGCGCGTGCTGTCGGGCGCCGACCTCGGCTTGATCGCCGGCGCCGGCTTGTCGGCGATCACGGTAGCGCGGCTCGAGCCTGGTGACGTTGGCGAAAACGAGGCAGCCGAACGGGTGGCCTCGGCGGCGATCGGCTCGGGAATCTCGGCGGCGGCGCCGTTTACCGGCCGGGTCAACCTTCACGCCGAAGCCAAAGGCGTGCTGGTCTTCGACCGCGAGCGCATCGACCGGCTGAACCTCGTCGACGAAGCGATCACGCTCGGCACGCTGCCGCCCTTCGCGGTCGTCGAGCCGCGCCAGATGGTCGCCACGATCAAGATCATCCCGTTCGCGGCACCCGAAGAGGCGGTCAAGCATTGCGTCAAGGTGGCGATCGACGAAGGCCCGTTGCTGCGGGTGGCGCCGTTTCGGCCATTGTCGGTCGGGCTGATCCAGACGCGGCTCCCCGGGCTCAAGGAGAGCATCCTCGACAAGACCCGCGAGGTGACCGAAGCCCGGCTCGCCGCCCTCGGCTGCCGCCTCGCGTTCGAGGAGCGCTGCGCCCACGAAAGCCCGGCGCTCGCGGCCATGATCGGCGACGGCGCCGCACGCGGCGTCGACATGCTGTTGATCCACGGCGCCTCGGCGATCCTCGACCGGCGCGACGTGATCCCTTCGGCGATCGAAAAGGCCGGCGGGACGGTCGATCATTTCGGCATGCCGGTCGACCCCGGCAATTTGTTGCTGCTGGGCCATGTCGGCGAGCGGGTCGTGCTGGGGCTGCCCGGCTGCGCGCGCTCGCCCAAGGTCAACGGGTTTGACTGGGTGTTGGAGCGGATAGTCGCCGGGTTGCCCGTCGGCCCGGCCGAAATCATGCGCATGGGCAGCGGCGGGCTCCTCGCCGAGATCCCGTCGCGGCCGTTGCCGCGGGCCGAGGCCAAGGCGCCAACGGTCCGCGAAACGGAGCAATCGCGAGGTCCGCGCATCGGCGCCTTGCTGCTCGCCGCCGGTCAGTCGCGGCGCATGGGCGGGCCGAACAAGCTCCTTGCCGAGATCCCCGGGTCAAGCCCGGGGACCGGGGTGCCGATGGTCGCGCGGGTCGCGCAGCGCCTGTTGGCGTCGCGGGCGCGCCCGATCGTCGCCGTCCTCGGCAACCGCGCCGACGAGGTCGACACGGCACTCGGCCGCCTGCCCGTCGAACGGGTGCGTAACCCCGATTTCGCCGACGGCCTGTCAACCTCGTTGCGGCGCGGGCTCGCCGCGTTGCCGGACGAGCTCGACGGCGCGGTCGTGTGCCTCGGCGACATGCCGCTGATCTCGGGCCGCCATCTCGACCGGCTGATCGCGGCGTTCAACCCGCTCGAGGGGCGTGCCATCGTCGTGCCGACGCGGCATGGCAAGCGCGGCAACCCGGTGCTGTGGGCGCGACGCTTTTTCCCCGAGATGGCGCGGATATCTGGTGATGTCGGCGCGCGCCACCTGATCGGCGAGCATGCCGAGCTCGTCGCCGAGGTCGAGATGGACGACGACGCGATCCTCGTGGACATCGACACCCCCGAAGCCCTCGCCGCCTTGCGAGCAAGGGGCAAGCCCTCGGGCGCGACCGCGGAGCGCGGGTAACAGCCGATTTCTGCTCTGCTACTCGGCGGCGCGCGGTGGTGCCGTGTCGGCGAAAGACGGCATCACTTCGCGGGCGAAGCGGCGCAGGCTCATGCGGCCGCGCGTCCCGCCGCCCGAGCCGCCGCCGTTGACCAGCACGTAGCCCGCGCCGGCGGCGCGCAACTCTTCGAGCCGCGCGGCGATGTCGTCAGGATTGCCGTACATCGCACTCGCCTCGTTGACCGCGCGCGGGTCGCCGGTGGCGCGGTCGGGCCCGCCATGGACGGTCCCGTCGGGCGTCGTCGCGAGCTTCAATTGCCGCAGCCGGTTGGCGAGACGGCGCTCCATCGCCGCGTCGCGCTCGGGGCGGCTGTCGCACACGAAAAACGCGCGGGTCACCGCGACCTGCATCGGGTCGAACGTGCGCCCCTGCGCCTCGATCTCGGATTTGTACGTCGCGATGCTGGTCGCCACGTCGCCGGGCGAGGCGTATTGGCCCAGCAGCAGATTGTAGCCCTGCGCCGCGACCCGGCGGATCGAGCGCTCGCTCCCGGCACCCATCCACACCGGCGGGTGCGGCTTTTGCGCGGTCGGCGGCTCGACGACGATCTCATTAAACTGCCAAAACCTGCCGGTATGCGAGAACGGCTCGTCGGCGGTCCACGCCTTGAGGATCACCGCGAGCGCTTCGTCAAAGCGCGCGTCGGCCTCCGCCATCGGCACGCAGAAGCCCTTGAACTCGTTGTAGCGGTAGCCCTTGCCGATGCCGAAATCGAGCCGCCCGCCCGATAGCAGGTCGAGGGTCGCCGCCTGCTCGGCCAGCAACACAGGGTTGTGCCACGGCAACACCATGACCGCGGTGCCGAGCCGCAGATGGCGGGTGCGCGCGCCGATCCAGGTGAGGAGGTTGACCGTCGCCGAGACCTGGCCGTACCCGGTAAAATGGTGCTCGACGACAAAGGTGCTGTGAAAGCCGAGCGCCTCGGCCTCGACATTGTAGTCGATGAAGTCGCGGAAGCCCTCGGCGCTGTCGAACTCGGCCTCTTCGGGGCCCGTGGCGCGCCGCGCCGCCGCACTGCCGAACAAACCGAACTGCATCCGCCTCACCCTCCATTTCCCGATTAGCTCCGGCAAACTACGTCACGATCGGCAATATTCAAAATACCGTCTCTCGATCGCCGGCATGTGGCCCGGCATGCGAGAAACGTGCTCTTGCATCCCGCCGCCCCAGCCCTCCGGCGCGTCGGGCCTTGGATACGCGCGGGACGCGCGCATGTATGATGTCGGGAGTGAACAGAGGAGGAAGAAATGGGCGTCGAGCTGAACCACACGGTCATTCCGGTAAAGGACAAATGGGCGTCGGCCAAATTTCTCGCCGACATTCTGAACCTCGAAGCCGGCCCGCAATGGGGTCATTTTGTCCCGATCAGGACCGGCAACGGGGTCACCCTCGATTTTTCCGATTCCGACAATTTCCGGCCGCAGCACTACGCGTTCCTGGTCAGCGAGGCGGAGTTCGACGCCGCTCTCGCCCGCATCCGCGCCGCCGGTGTCGCCCATTATGCGAATTTCCGCCGGGAGCGGCCGGGCGAAATCAACCATCTCTATGGTGGTCGCGGCGTCTATTTCGACGACCCCAACGGCCATTTGATGGAGCTGATCACTCAGCCTTACGGCCCCGTCCCATTGGGCGGATAATCCGACCGGGCGACGTCCCGGCCGGCGGCCCCATCACCGGGGGGTGATCGGCGGTGTGGCGATCTCGCTCCAAGCAACCGGCGCGCCGCCTTTCGCTGGCGCTTCGACCGGCGGCAGTGCCTGATCCCAGTGTGTTGCCAGAAACCGGCGGCCGGTCACCTGCTGCGCCGCGTCTGAGACGAGCCAGACGAGCGGCGGCCCCATGACCTCCGGCTGGATCAGGCGGTCGCGCTCGAACCCGGCCTCGTCGGAGATCATCGGCGTGTTGGTGACGCCGCCCGGCACCAGCACGTTGACGGTGACCCCGGTGTCTGCAAGGTCCTTGGCCATGACCGCGCTCAGCGCCTCGAGCGCGGCCTTTGACGGCCCATAGCCCGGCATGCCGGCTGCGAGCATCGTGCCGAGGCTGGTCGTGACGTTGACGATGCGGCCCCACCGCCGGCCGATCATGTCGTGCACGACGGCGTTGACCAGCGCCAGCGGTGCCGCAGTGTGGACCGCGACAAAGCGGCGCCAGATTTCGGGCGTGATCTCCCAGAATTTCAGCGGGCGCTGCCAGCTGTCGGGACGGATCACGCCCGGGCCGACCCCGGCGTTGTTGACCAGAATGTCGATCCGGCCAAAACGGGCGCGCGCAGCGTCAGCGATCGCCTCTGTCGCGCCATCGGCCTCGAGATCACAGCGGAACGTCATAAGTTCGGCGGCATTCCCGCCATCCCTAGCGACCGCGACGAGCGCCGCGAGCGGGCCTTCGTCGCGATCGGTCGCGGCCACATCGATACCCGCCGCCAGCAGATTGCGCACGAACACCCGGCCGATGCCGCCCGCCGCACCGGTGACGATCGCCGCTCTTCGGGTTTCGCTCATGATCAACCTCCCTGCTGGCTGCGCTGCGATAAACCCCCGTCCGCTCGCCGTCGCTTTAGGCGGGGCGTTTTAGGCGGGGCGTTTCCAGCCGAGCCAGTCGCAGATCGCGTCGCCCATCACGAGCTCCTTGGCGCGGCCCTGCAGCCACGGCAATTCCTCGGTGAACATCGTCACGCATTGCCGGTAGGAGCACGGCATGCGGGTGATGTCGGTGCCCCAGAAGCAGCGCTGCGGGCCGAACGCGTCGACGATCTGGCGGATGTATTTGTGGATGTTGCGGTAGGGGTAGGGTTCGCTCGAATAGCTCGGCGCGCCCGACAATTTGACCGCGACGTTCGGGTATTTTGCAAGCGCCAGCATGTCGCCGAGGTTGGCGAATGCCGCGTCGTCGGTTCCCGACCCGCCACCGCCGCCGCGCCCGTGATGGTCGATGTGGAGCTTCAACGCGGGGTGGCGCTCGGCGATCCGGGCGAGATCGGCCAGATGCCCGCCGGCCATCAACCCGACCGGAAGCTTTTCGCGCTCACAGGCCGCCCAAAACCAGTCGAGCGAGCCGTCCGACCACCAGCTCTGCTGATGCGGCTGGTTGAAGGTGAAGCGAAAGCCGAGCATGCCCGGCCGCTGCCGCCAATTCCGGACGATCTCCTCGCGGTTCGGCGCCTGCAGGTCGAAATTGCCGAGGATGCAGAATTTGTCCGGGTGGGCCTTGACCGCCTCGACGGCTTGCGCGTTCGGCCCCTCGCCCAAGGTGCTGGGCGGGTGGATGACCGCCGCGTCGACCCCGGCCGAGGCCATTTCCTTTAGCGCGTCATCGACGTTGTAGGTCGGGATCTGGCGGTGCTGCGGCGACATCCGCGCGTTTTCCCAGAGGTGGATCTGCGAATCGACGATTTGCATCGGGTCCTCCATCGTTGGTCAGTGATCGCGGTTGGTTTCGGCCGTTCAGTCGGCACGACCGCCGGCGGCCAGCGCCGCGGGCGCCCGCGGCGGCAATTCGTCGTCTTCCATCGCCAAGGGCTTACCGTGGGTTTCGGGGCCGAGAAATGTAAACGCCAAGCCGATCCCCAGCGCGCACGCCGAGAGAAACAGAAACCCCGGCAGGATCGCGTGCTCGGTGGCGTGCGGCGTCAACAGGTTGCCGGTCCCGGCGATCAACGCGAGCGAGGCCGGCCCGAGGATCTTGCCGAACCCGTTCGAGGCGAGGTTGAGCCCGGCGGCACGCGCCCCGCGGCGCACGCCAAACACCTCGACCGCATAGGGCGCGAGGTTTGTGAAACCGCCCTCCATGAACAGGTTGGCGACCATCAACAGCGGGATGAACAGCGGAAAGCCGCCGACATAGACGGCGTGGAAATAGCCAGCTATGGCGATCGTGACCGCCAGCCCAAACCCGTGGAGCTGGCCGCAACGCCGCCGTCCCAGCCATTGCGGCATCAGTGCGAAGAAAATCTTGCCGGTGATGCCGCACAGGATCACGAAGACGAAATATCGCGCTGCCTGGGCGACCGTGATCTTGAGCAGCAGCGAGAAGATCGTCGGCCCCCACAGGATCACCGCGTAGTCGACCGTGGCCGCCCCGCCCATCGTGAACACGACGAGCCAGAACAGCCGCGGCTCCGCGTAGAGCTCGGCGAGGCTGCCGCGCGGCGGGTTGGCCGGCCGCACCGTCGGCAGCGGGACCGTGGCGAGCGGCACGCCGAGGTGGTGCGCCACCAGGGCGCGAGCCTCGGCAAAGCGGCCCTTGGCGATCAGCCAGCGCACCGATTCCGGGATGAAGAACGCCGCGAGCACCGCGACCAGCGCCGGCGCCGCACCGAGCGCGGCCACACCGCGCCAGCCCAGCACCGACAGCAAGGTCGCCGCGGTCAGCGACGACAGCAAGGTGCCGACGGTCGGGAACACGACCGCGAGGCTCGCGACGACGGTGCGGAACCGGGTCGGCGTGATCTCGACGATCATCGTCAGGGCCGGGACGCTCGCCGCCGAAATGCCGAAGCCGACGACAAATCGCAAGGCGGCGAAGAGCCGCCAGGCATGGTCCGGGATCAGCGAGATCGCGCCGGCCCCGCAGGCGCAGATCAGGTAGCCGGCGACAAGCTGGCGCTTGCGCCCCCAGCGGTCGGACAGCGAGCCCCAGATCGGCGCGCTGACAATGGCGCCGACACCGCCGCTCAACAGAATGATCGCCGACTGACCGTAGGTCAGGTGCCAGCGCGGGCCAAGCTCGGCCACCAGGTAGCCCACAATGAAGAAATCGAACAGGTCGAGCATCGACCCGGCGGCGATCAGCGCAAAAGTGCGCCAGTAGCGCGGATTGAGCGACGCCCGGTCGAACAGCGCCAAGAGGCCGTCCGCGGTTTCTTCCGTCATTTCTCCTCCCGGGGAGGTTATTGTCCGGCGGGCAGCGCCGCCGCTCTTTTGTTTCGTTCGACGGCGCGCGATCATCCCGACCCGCGGCGCGGCGGCTGACGCGACCGGAGGAGATTGCGCCCGCGCGAGCCCGGCACCGCCGGGCGCTGCCGGCGGGCGAATTCGATCGGGCCTGCCGCAACCGGCGCCGGCGCGTCGATGGCCGGCTCGCGGGCCTGCGGGCACAGCTTGCCGTCGGCGGCGATGTCGCCGATGACCTCGCTCACCACTTCGGCCAGCGCCTCGCGCGCCGCCGACGCACCGCGGCTCGCCGCGGCCCCGAGCGCCAGGATGCGGAATACGCCGGTCGCGGTGATGCGGTGGGCTTGCGCCAACCCGCGCGCGCATTCGCGATGCACCGAGGAATACGGCAGGATCGACGCGCCCACTCCTTGCTGGACCATCAGCCGGATGGTTTCGTGGTCGTTGAGCTCGGTGTCGACCTGCAAGGCGATGCCGCGCCCGGCGAGCAATACGTCGAGTGCCGCGCGCAAGCCGTCGCCGAGGATCAGCGGCGTCCGGTTCAGCTCCTCGGCCGAGACGGCGCCCGCCACCCGCGCGCCCGGCCGCGTCACCAGCACCATCTCCTCTTCGGCGAGCCGGGTCGAGGCGATCAGCCGGCTGCGCGAAATCTCGGCCATCAGAGCGAGGTCGATCAGGCCGGCGACGATGAACTCCTCGAGCCGCACCGTGCCGGCGTGGACCACCTTGAGCTCGATCAGCGGGAAATGGCCGCGCATCCGGGCGAACAGCTCGGGCACGACGACCGGGCACAGGGTCGGTGTCACTCCGAGAATAATCTTGCCGGAGGGGTGCGCCTTGTGCGCCCGGATCTCGTCGCCCGCGCGCTCGACGTCACGCAGGATACGCTGGGCGCTGTCGAGCAATTTCTGGCCGGCCTCGGTCAGACGCACGCCGCGATTGGCGCGGGTGAAGAGCGCCGCGTCGAGCTCGTGCTCCAGCCGCTGCACATGCCGGGTCAGCGCCGGCTGCGCGATCTGCAAATGCGCCGAGGCCCGGCTGATGCTGCCGAGCTCGGCGATCCGGACAAAGTAAAATAGGCTGCGCAATTCCATCGCAACCGCGATTTCGCCCACCCGCGACGATCGAGGTCAACCGGAATTGCGGCGACGCTGTCCCTCACCCCAGCCCTCTCCCGCCTGCGGGCAGAGGGACGCTCGGAACGCGAGGATGGAGCCGCTATCTCAAAATAGCCGACCATGCCGCAACGGCATGGACGTGATCGGAATTCGGTATTTGCTTGATGAAGCCAGGGAATTTAACGTCGGATCAGCGGGCTACGGGAACAGGAGAAGCGGCCATGGAAGTCGGCGTCTACCATGAGTTCCACTGCCGGCCGGACCAGACCCAGGCAGCGGCGTTCGCGGAGGCGCTGGACCAGATCGAGGCGGCCGACCGCTGGGGGCTCGACGCGATCTGGCTCGCCGAGATCCATCAGCAGGCGCGCCGCTCGGTGATGAGCGCGCCGATGACGGTGGCGAGCGCCATCGCCGCCCGCACCAAGCATATCAAGATCGGCACCGGCGTCCAGGTACTGCCGTTGTGCCATCCGCTGCGGCTTGCCGAGGAGACCGCGACGGTCGACCAGATCAGCAATGGTCGATTGCTGTTCGGGGTCGGGCGCAGCGGCAACCCGCGCAGCTACATGGCCTATGGCGTGCCCTATTCGGAAAGCCGCGAGCGGTTTCTCGAAACCCTGGACATCGTCAAGAAGGCGTGGACGCAAGAACGGTTCTCGCACGAGGGCAAATACTGGCGTTTCGAGAATGCGAGCGCGGTCCCGCGACCGTTTCAACAGCCGTTCCCGCCGATCCGCGTCGCCGCCGCCAGCGAAGAGACGTTCCCGTCGTTGGGCGAGGCCGGCTACCCGATCTTTGTCGCGGTGCGCAGCGGCTCGCTGTCGGGGCTGGCGCCCGATCTCGCCGCCTATCGCCAAGCCTACAAGGAAGCCGGCCATCCCGGCGAAGGCGAGGTCTATCTGCGGCTGACCCTGCACATCGCCGACACCGACCGCAAGGCATTCGACGAAGCCGAGGAGAGCATCATGTCCGGCTACCGGACCTTGAGCACGCGGCTCGAAAACGCCCCGAACCGCCGCCGCGCCGCCGAGGCGGTGACGATCCGCACGATCTCCTATGAGGAGGTGCAGCGCGACAAGGTCATCATCGGCAGCCCGGAGCGGGTCGCCGACCGGCTGCTGCAGCTTCACGAAGAGTTGGGCCTCGACGGCATTTTGGCGGAGCTGAATTTTGGCGCGCTGATCCCTCCCGAGCCGATGACCCGCTCGTTGCAGTTGCTGTGCGAAAAGATCCTGCCGCGGCTGCATTAGTCGTCGTGGCAAGGTTGATCCGAACCGGCCGTCGGATCGATCGAACCGCCCCTCACCCCACCCTCTCCCCGCAAGCGGGGCGAGGGACCGAGCGTCTCAGGAGACCGACCCATGAAATTCGGATTGTTCGGCAGCGCGCAGGCGCGACGCGCCGGTCCCGACACCGACTCGAGCCAAGGGTTTCGCGACTTTATCGACAACAACGTCGAGGCCGAGGCGCTCGGCTACTACAGCACGTTTCTCGTCGAGCACCATTTCACCGGCTTTGGCCAGGTGTCGGCGAGCCTCAATTTGTTGACCTGGCTCGGCGCCCGCACCCGGCACCTGCGGCTCGGCACCGCGGTATTGGTGTTGCCGTGGCACAACCCGGTGCTGCTCGCCGAGCAGGCCGCGACCCTCGACCTGCTGTCCGGCGGCCGGCTCGATTTCGGGATCGGCAAGGGCTATCGCTGGAACGAGTTCGCCGGATTTTGCGTGCCGCTGGAGGAAGCCGACGAGCGCTTCGAGGAGGCGCTCGACGTGATCACCAAGTCGTTTGTCTCGGAGACGCCGTTCTCGCATCGCGGCAAATTCTGGCAATACGACGAGATCGTCGTCGAGCCGCCGCCCGCGCAAAAGCCGCATCCGCCGTTCTGGATGGGGGCGGGCAGCCGCAATTCGGTGCGCCAGGTCGCCGAGCGCGGCTACAACATGCTCTTGGGCCAGCATTCCCTCGCCGAGGAAATCGTGGAGCAGGTCGCCCAGTTTCGCGACGAGGTCGAGGTGCGTGGGCGGCTCTTCAACCCGATGGAGGTGGCGGTCGCCCGCGCCGTGCACATCGCCAAGGACGACGCCGACAAAAAGGCGGCACTCGAACGCCGCTACCAGGGCCATATGCGGGTCAACGCGCTGGCACGCCGGCGCGACGGCGAGACTCGAGCCCGCTACATCCTGGATGACGAAAAAGAGGCGCGCTACGAAAGCGCCGAGAGCGCCCTATTCGGCACGCCCGACGAGATCATGCGCAAGCTCGAAAGATTGCGCGCCGGCGGGGTCGAATACGTCATCATCAACTTTGGTGGCTCGCGCGAAAACATCCGCCGCTTCGCCCGCGAGATCATGCCGGCGTTCAGCGACGAGTCCGCCTTCGCTCTCGCCGGCAAGTGACGACTTGAGCGCCGATCCGCGGCGGAGCAGACGGAGGAAATGTCGTCGCCCCCGCGCGAGCGGGGTCCAGGGCGGCAGCCAGAACGCCGGAGCGCTGGGTTCGCGCTTTCGCGGAATGACGGTTGGAATATTGGAAATTCGGACGTTTCGGGGCGGCCTGTGAAGAGGAGTAAGTGAGATGGCATTCGAATTCGGCGTGTTTCACGAGTTTCAGCGCCGCCCGGGTCAAAGCGAGGCGGAGGCGTTCACCACCGCGTTCGAGCAGGTCGACGCCGCCGAGCGCTGGGGCCTGGACGCGATCTGGCTCGCCGAAATCCACATGGCGCCGGAACGCTCGGTGTGCTCGGTGCCGATGACGATCGCCAGTGCCATCGCGTCCCGCACCCGCAACATCAAGATCGGCACCGGCGTTCAGGTGCTGCCTCTGTGCCAGCCTCTGCGGCTCGCCGAAGACGCCGCGACCGTCGATCACATCAGCCGCGGACGGCTGATCTTCGGCGTCGGGCGCAGCGGCTTCCCTCGGGCCTACGAAGCCTATGGCATCCCCTACGGCGAGAGCCCCGAGCGCTTTACCGAGGTGCTTGAAATCGTCAAGCGCGCCTGGACAGAGGAAACATTTTCGTTCGCCGGCAAGTTCTACACCTACGAAAACGTCTGCATCGTGCCAAAGCCGTACCATAAGCCGCACCCGCCGATCCGGATTGCGGCCAACCGCGAGGACACCTTCATCTCGGCCGGGAAGCAGGGCTATGCGATCTTCGTCGGTGCGCGGCGCGGCACGTTCGACGAGGTCCTGCCCAATGTCGGGATCTACCGCGATGCCTGGAAGGCCGCCGGCCACCCCGGCAACGGCGAGGTGTATCTGCGCGCCCCGGTCTATGTCGGCGACACCCTCGAACAGGCGCTCTCCGATCCGCAGGAGGCCCTGATGAACTTCTATCGCTACCTGGGCGCCCGGCTCGAAGAATCGGCCAATCGTCCGGGCATCTTCGACACCGCGCGGCGGATCGAGGGCGCCCAACGGCTGCAGACGCTCACTTGGGACGAGGTGCGGCGCGGCCGGGCGATTGTCGGCACGCCGGAGATGGTGGCCGACAATCTCGCCAGCCTCAGAGACCGGCTCGGTCTCGCCGGCATCCTCGCCGAGCTCAACACCGGCGGCCTGATCCCGCATGAGCGGGTCATGCGCTCGATGCAGCTGCTGTGCGAAAAGGTGCAGCCGCAGCTTCGCTGAGGGAGCGCCCGCCGCAGGCTAGGCTGCCGCGGGCGCCGTGAGCGGGACCGCGGCCTCGGTGGTCAACAGCAGAAAGGTGAGCGTCTCCTGCAGGTAGAGGCGCACCGCGCTGTCGGTGTGCGAGAGGTAGCCGATCGAAAAATCCTGGCCGAGATGCAGGTCGAAGTCGCCGCCGCGGGTCGTCAGCACAAACCCGCCGGGGATCGCCGGAGCCCAGATGATCTCGGTCTCGACCAGCCGGTGGATATGCTGCAACACCGGGTAGCCGTGGTCCCTCGCCTCGGCAACGCGGGTATAGGGCTCGGCCCCGAGCACCACCGAATAGGGTCCGTTGACCCCAACGAGACGCAATTCGCTCAACGCATGCGCGATCGCGTCCGGATAGTCCACGACATCGGCCGGAAGCGCCACCGCGGGATTGCTGGCGCCCTGGCGAATGCCTTGGATGCCGGCCGCCGCATAACCCTCGAAGATCGCCCCGTCCTCGGCAAACGCGATCTTCTTGGCGGCGTCCTTGGCCGGCTGCCAGTCGGGGTCGTTGGCGCCGCGCTCGACATCGTCGATCATCTGACGCGCTAGCTCGAACGGCACGCGCAACTCGACAAGCGGCTTGACCTCGCGCTGCCGGGCGATGATGCCGTCGGCGGGTGCCGCGATATTGCGCAGATGCCCGGTGCCGACCGCCGACAGCATATTCCCGGCCGGCCCCTGCACGTCGACAACGCGGCGCGCCGCGAGATAGCGCTTCAAGGTGCGCGACGCTTCCTCCTCGATCTGCGCCCAGGCGGCGTCCGAAATGGGTGCCAGCTCGCGATGCAGATTATTCATCAGGACGGCCTCTATCAAATCTTCAGGGAGCCGATGCCGAGCGAACCGTCGCGCATCGACGCATTGGCTTGTGGCGCCTCGTCCGCAGGCGGCGGCGGGTTGTCGGGCGGCACGTTTTCCAGAAAGTCGGCGGTCGGCACAAAAAACAGGTTGCCGGTAACCGCACGGCTGAAGTCGAGGATGCGATCGTAATTGCCGGGCGGCTTGCCGACGAACATGTTTTCGAGCATCTGCTCGATCGTACGCGGCGAGCGCGCGTAGCCGATAAAGTAGGTGCCGAATTCGCCCTTGCCGACCTCGCCGAACGGCATGTTGTCGCGAACGATTTTTTTCTCGATGCCGTTCTCGACGATCGTGGTCAGCTCGTTATGCGCAAAGCTCGGTTTGACCGCGGCATCGAGCTCGATGTTGGTCGGCTTGGTGCGGCCGATGATGCGTTCCTGCGCCTCGGTCGGCAGTGCGTTCCAGGCATCGAGGTCGTGCAGGTATTTTTGCACGATCACATAGCTGCCGCCGGCGAATTGCGGATCCTCGTCGCCGACGATGGCCGCGTCGAGCGCCTCCTGCCCATCCGGGTTTTCGGTGCCGTCGACAAAGCCCAACAGGTCGCGCTGGTCGAAAAACGAGAAGCCGTGGACCTCGTCGGCGACCGCGACGGCACCGGCGATCCGGTTCATGATTTGGCTGGCAAGCTCAAAGCACAGATCCATGCGCGGCGCCCGGATGTGAAACAGCACGTCGCCGGGGGTCGCGATCGCATGCCGCGCGCCCGCGCGAAATTCGCGGAACGGGCGCAGCTCGGCCGGGCGCGCCGCGCCGAACAGCCGGTCCCACACCTCCGACCCGAAAGAGGCGATGCAGGACAGCCGGCCTTCGGGGTCGCGAAACCCGACCGCGCGCAGCAGGTTGCCCAATTCGGCGCACAGCGCGCGCACCGCGCTCTCGGCTTCCGGTCCGGGGTTGACCGTGACGACGAGAAAGATTGCGGCCGGCGTCAGTGGCGCCGCCACCAGTTGCGACAGCGCACCTGCCTGCCCCGCCCGCCCCGGCGTGGTCATTCGATCGGTCTCCGTGAAGTAATCCCGCAAGATGGCGGCCCGGCCGGCAAAACCATGCGACAGGCGAACGCCACGCGCAAGAGCGCGATGCGCAAGTGCGGCCTGCGCGAGTTCGCGTCAGCCGACGGCGCGCGGTTCCTTCGCCCGGACGACCGCGAGGCGGCCCTCCTGCCACAAGCAGTCGACCGCGCCAAAGCCGGCCTCGCGCATCACCTGCATCTGCGCCTCGACGCCGCCGATCAGTCCGAAGAGGTCATAGTCGAGAAAGGCTCCGGCGGGCTTCAGCACCCCGGCGATTGCGTGGTAAGAGGCGGCGATCTGTTCCAGATCGCGCAAATTGTGGATCGCGATCGCGGAGACCGCGAGGTCGAACGGGCCGCCCACCGCGTCCGTCCATTTCGGGCCGCGCAGATCTCCGACCGCGTACTTGACCCGCGCGCCGAATTCCGCGAGCCGCTGGCGCGCCTGGTCGAGCATCGGCTGCGAATAATCCTGCAACGTCACGACCGCGCGCGGGAAGGCGCGCAGCACTTCCTCGCTCACCACACCATAGCCGCCGCCCACGTCGATGACCGCGATTTCGGCATCGGGCGCGCAGGGCGCGGCATCGAGCATCTGCCGCAGGCGCCGGCGCCGCTCCTCGTCGCGGGTGATGTCGCGGGTGATCCACTCTTGGACATACCTGGCGCTATGCCAGTCGTGGTGGTCGACCGCAATGCGGCCTTCAGTCGAAGACATGATCCATCCTCCCGGTCAGCGCAGCGCGAAGCCCAGAATTTCCAGCGCCTGACGAATGCGGTCCCGGCCGTGCAACGAGGCCGCGGTCCTGACCCGTGTCGTGGCCTGTTGCGTCCAGTCGACTTCGGTCATCCGCTGCTCGCGCTGAAATGCGCGGACGCGCGCGTCATATTCGGCGAACGCCGGCGATTGCGCGGCGGCGCAATAGCGCTCGCGATGCAGCACCGCCGCCTGCGGCAGGCGCGGCTTGATCCCGGTCGGGACCGCCGGGTCGGGATAGCCGACGCACATGCCGAACAGCGCCATCACTTGCGGTGGCAGGCCGAGCTCTGCGGTCACCTCCTCGGGATGATTGCGCATCGCCCCGATCAGGACGTGGCCGAGGCCCAGGGATTCGAGCGCCACCGCGGCATTTTGCGCGGCCAATGCCGCGTCGACCACGCCGACGATAAACGGCTCGAGATAGTCGAGGCCTTCGAGCGCGACCTGTCGCTCTTGCGCCGCGAGGCTCAGCCGGGCGAGGTCGACGCACCAAACGAGGTAGAGCGGGCACTGCACGATATGCCGCTGTCCCGAGGCGAGCTCGGCGAGGCGCGCCTTGCGCGCCGGCTCCTCGACCGCGACGACGCTCCAGGTCTGCAAATTCGACGAGGTCGAGGCCGACTGCGCGGCGGCCACCAAGCATTCGAGCGTTCCGCTCGGCAATGGGTCGGGCAGATAGGCCCGCACCGAGCGATGCGACAGCAGTGTCGTCAGCACGTCGTTCCATATGTCTGTCGCGATCGATCCGTCGCGATAGCGGGCGCCGATCAGCGCCTCCGGCGTCGCGGCGCCTGGCCGTTCGAAATCCCCTGCCACCCCGCCCCCCTCGCCTCCTATATTGAAGGCCCGGAGCTTGCGACGCCGGTCCGGTTGTGACAACCAGAAGATCGCAAAAACTGCAATGACGGAGTGATGCCAACATGCCGCGCTACGATTTCGACCTGTTCACGATCGGGGCCGGCTCCGGCGGCGTTGCCGGTTCGCGCCGCGCCGGCAGCTATGGCGCGCGGGTGGCGATTTGCGAGGACAGCCGCGTCGGCGGCACCTGCGTCATGCGCGGCTGCGTCCCAAAAAAGCTGTTGGTCTACGGCGCGCAATTCTCCGACGCCTTCGCCGACGCCGCCGGCTTCGGTTGGAACGTGCCGGTGCCGAGCTTCGACTGGTCGAGCCTGATCGCCGCCAAAAACAAGGAGCTCGACCGGCTCGAGCAGATCTACCGGACGATGCTGAAAAACGGCAAGGTCGAGCTGGTCGAGGGCCGCGGCGTCGTCACTGACCCGCATACGGTCGAGGTCGACGGCAAGACCTACACGGCGGACAAAATCATGGTCGCGACAGGCGGGCATCCGACCGTCCCCGACCTCCCCGGCATCGAGCATGTGATCTCCTCCAACGAGGCGCTTGACCTGCCCAAGCTGCCGCGGCGCATCGTGATCGTCGGCGGTGGCTATATCGCGGTCGAATTCGCCGGCATCTTCAGGGGGTTTGGCTCGGAGGTGCACGAGATCATCCGGCGCGAGGAGCTTCTCTACGGCTTTGACGACGACCTCCGCGTCGCGTTGGCGCAGGAGATGCGCAACCGCGGGATCGAGATTCACACCCGCACCCAGGTCGCGCGCATCGAAAAATTCGCGCACGGCTACTCGGTGTTCACGACGCACGGCCAGGAAATCTCGGCCGACCTCGTCATGTACGCGACCGGGCGCAAGCCCAACACCCGCGGGCTCGGGCTCGCCGAAATCGGGGTCGAACTGAACCACGAGGGGGCGGTCGTCGTCGACGAGTGGCAGCGCTCGACGGTGCCCAACATTTACGCGGTCGGCGACGTGACCGACCGGCTGAACCTGACCCCGGTGGCGATCGCCGAAGGCCGCGCCATCGCCGAGACCTTGTACAACGACAACCCGATCAAGATGGACCATGGGGACGTGCCGACCGCGGTGTTCAGCCAGCCGCCGATCGGCACCGTCGGTCTGACCGAGGACGAGGCGCGCGTCAAATACGCCGACATCGACGTCTACAGCGCGCGCTTCCGGCCGATGAAGAACACGCTCTCCGGGCGCGACGAGCGCACCCTGATGAAGATCGTCGTCGACGCCGTAAGCGACCGCGTCGTCGGCTGCCACATGCTCGGCCCCGACGCGCCCGAGATCATCCAGGGGCTCGCGGTCGCGGTCAAATGCGGCGCCACCAAAGCGCAATTCGACCAAACCGTCGGCATCCACCCGAGTGCCGCCGAGGAGTTCGTGACGATGCGCGAAAAGGTCGTCCGCCCGACAAAGCTGGCGGCGGACTAAGACGGGCTGGCCCGCGGCCGCCGTCCGGGGCCCTACGTGCCGACGAGGCCGAGCTGCGGGCTTGATGGCTCGGCGAAGGTGCGCTTGGGGATGCGCCCGGCGAGCCGGGCGAAACGGCCGGCCTCGACCCCGGCGCGCATCGCCGCCGCCATCCGCCGCGGGTCATGCGACTTGGCGATCGCGGTGTTGACGAGAACCGCGTCGCAGCCGAGCTCCATCGCCAGCGCCGCGTCGGAGGCGGTGCCGATACCGGCGTCAAGCACAACCGGCACCGGGCTGCGCGAGCAGATCAGCTCGATCGCCGCCGGGTTTGCGATCCCGGCGCCGGAGCCGATCAGCGACCCCAGCGGCATGACCGCGGCGCAGCCGACATCGGCGAGCTTCTGGCAGGCGACCGGGTCCTCGTTGCAATAGGGCAGCACGGTGAAGCCGGCCCGCACCAGCTCGTCGGCGGCGTGGACGAGCTGTTCGACATCGGGGTAGAGCGTCTCGCGGTCGCCGATCAGCTCGAGCTTGACCCAGTCGGTCTCCAGCGCCTCGCGCGCCAGCTCGGCGGTCAGGATCGCGTCGCGCGCGGTGACGCAGCCGGCGGTGTTGGGCAACAGCCGGTAGCGGCCGCCGAGCAGGTCGACGAGGCTCTCGGCGTAGCCATCGAGGCTGATGCGGCGGATCGAGACCGTGACCATCTCGGCGCCGCTCGTCTCGAGGCAGTCGAGCAGCACCTGCTGGTTCGGATAGCCGGCGGTGCCGACAACAAGCCGCGAGGACAGGCTCTTGCCGGCGATCGTCAACGGGTCGGTCATTGCATTCGTCCTTGTTGCATTATTCCTTGCTGCTCAGCCGCCGGAAAACGGGCGGACAATCTCGACATCGTCGCCCGGCGACAGCGGCCGCGCCGGCCACTCCGCCCGGCGAACGACCGCGCCGTTAACCGCGATTGCGAGAAATCGCGCGCTGGGGTCGATGCCGCGGTCGATCAGCAGCTGGGCCAAGGTCGCCGCCATCACGTCTTCCTCGACGCCGTTGATCCGCAGCCGCGTCACGCCCATCGCCCTGCGCCGGTAAAAGCCGCCGGCGCACCTGCCGCCGCAACCGGAGCGAAGCGCTCGGGCGTGAACAGCCGCAGGCTGTCGGGCAGACGGCCGGAGAGTATGTAGCGGCTGATCGCGTGCGCCGTTACCGGGGTCAAAAGGATGCCGTTGCGGTGGTGCCCGGTCGCGACGACCAGCCCGTCAAGGCCACTCGGGCCCAGCATCGGCGCGTCGTCGCGCGAGCCTGGGCGAAATCCGACCCAGGTCTCGGCAACCGGCAGCTCCTCGATCGCGGGAACGGCGCGCCACGCGCCTTCGATTAGCGCCAACAGCCCGCCCGCGGTCACCGTGTCGTCAAAACCGCGCTCCTCGACGGTGCCGCCGACGACCAGCCGGCCGTCGAGGCGGGGCACCAGATAGCCGCGCGGCAGCCAGACCACGTGCCGCAGCAACGGCGCCGCCGGATCCATGCGCAATGCCAGCATCTGGCCCTTGATCGGGCGGACCGCGGGCAAGAAGCGGGTCGGGATGCCGCCGATTTCGCGCGACCAGGCGCCCGCCGCCAGCACGACGACATCGGCCGGGTCGCGGCCGTCGGCGGTGACGACGCCGCGTGCTCGCCCGCCGACAACCTCGACCTCGCGGACGAGGCAATGCTCGCGCACGCTGGCACCGGCGCGCCGCGCCGCGACCGCGAGGGCGCGGGCAAGCGCGCGGTTCTCGACCTGGTGGTCACCCGGGCTCCAGACCGCGCCCGGGATGCCGGGCCGCAGATGCGGCTCGCGCTGCCGCGCCTGCGCACCGGACAGCCATTCGACGGCGAGGCCGAGGCCTTTCTGAAACTGGTAGCTGTGGCGTAGCTGCTCGGCGTCGTCGCGGGTCAGCGCGACAACAATCGTCCCCTCGTCGCGATAGCCGAGAGGAATGCCCGAGGCGGCCTCTAGCTCGCGCGCGAAATCCGGCCACAGGCGCTGGCTTTCGAGCGTCAGTCCGAGCAGCGCTTCCTCGCCGGGCTCGGTCTCGACCGCGGCGGCGAGCATTCCGGCGGCAGCCCAGCTGGCGCCGCGCCCGGCCTCGCCACGGTCGTAAACGGTCACCGCGCAGCCATCCCGCGCCAGCCGCCAGGCGATCGCGAGCCCGATCACCCCGCCGCCGACGACGACGGTCTTCGGTCCGTCAGGTAAAATCTTGGGGGACGCGCCTATTACGGACTCCCTTCGCCGGGCACGCCCGGCCAGGTTCATTGGGTCTGATCTCAGCCGGCCGCTGACGTTCGAAGACGCGACGGTCGGCACCCCAGCCTCGCGCCAATTTCGGATCGGGGCGTTGCCGATGCAAGGATTTTCTGACCGGGCGCAGCCTCGACGGCCCTGGGCGCCGGTCCCGCCGGCGGCGACCTGTTATGTTCAGGTTGCCGCGGGGGCGTGGGCGGACCGGCTTACAGGATGGCGCGCCGCCCGGCGGTGACGCGAAGCGGCACATAGCCTGCGAGATCAATGAGCCGCGACCGGTCGAGGAGGACGAGAACGCCGTCCTGGATTGTCGCCAGCCGTTGGTCGCGCAAGCGCTCGAGCGTGCGGGCGACATGAACCCGCGAAATCCCGGCGGCGTCCGCCAGGTCGCGCCGCTGCAGCGGGAACGGGCAGGTCGATCCGCCGTTGACCATCCCGCGCTGCCGGAGCCGGTCGAAGGTCTCCAGCATCAAATAGCCGATCCGCTGCTCGGCGTTGCGGCGCCCGAGCAGCGACAGGCGCACGTCGGCGCGCTGCTCCTCCTCGACCCGGGTCTGCATGATGTTGAACGCGAAGCCCGGATGTTCGGCGAACAGCTCCGGCAGGGTGCGCCCCGAGAGGACACACAGCGTCACCGGGGTCAAAGCCTGCACAGAGTGCTTGACGGTGCCCAGCAAGGCCGAGGCCAGCCCGATCATGTCCCCGGGAAGCACGATGTCGAGGATCTGGCGAGACCCCCTGGGCAAGCGGTGATAGCGGACCGCCCAGCCCTCGAACAGCGTGTAGGCGGGGCCGCCGACTTCATCCTCCTGAATAATGTCGACCCGCGGCGCGATGACGATGTGGTCTTTTTTCAACTCGGAGACAAATGCGAGCTCCGGCTCGGAAAAAGGCCGGAATAACGGCTTGAGCCGAAGCGGACATTGCGCGCACAGCACGAACATCGGCGTGTTCTACCCCCTGCCGCCGTTCATAATCTGGTAAACCCTGCAAGGGCCAGCTAAATTCCGAAAGAAATTCAATGTTTTGATGATCGTAAACAGGTTGCCCAAAAATCCCGAGCAACGGCGCTCACGGTCTACTGCGTTGCCACAAATGTTTCCCCTGTAGCAGCGCTTCCGTTTACATTGCCGCTGTTGCCGGGTGGTGTGGCCGAGGGTGCGCCACCAGAGAATCCGTTTCATGCGCGGCGCGATGTCCGCCCTTCTCGCGATTGCCTGTGGCCGGGCCGGGCCCGGCGGGGGGACCGGAACCTGATCGGCATCAATCGAGTTTGGCGAGCACCTGGTCGAGAGATTAAAGCGCAGGCGATTTCAGCCGATGCCCTGTATGATCGTGCAGCCGGTTTGGGCAGGAGCAAACGATGGAGAAGGTCTTTTCCGACGCAAACGCCGCATTGGCCGGTTTGCTGCGGGACGGCATGACGATTGCCGCCGGGGGGTTCGGCCTCTGCGGGATCCCGGAGAAGCTGATCGCCGCGATCCGCGAGGCGGGGGTGCGCAACCTGACCGTCATCTCCAACAATGCCGGCGTCGACGGCGCCGGGCTCGGCGTGCTGCTCGAAAGCCGGCAGATCCACAAAATGGTCTCGTCCTACGTCGGCGAGAACAAGCTGTTCGCCGATCTCTATCTCAAGGGTGAACTGGAGCTCGAATTCACCCCGCAAGGCACACTGGCCGAACGGATCCGCGCCGGGGGTGCGGGCATCCCGGCGTTTTACACCAAGACCGGGGTCGGCACCCTGATCGCCGAGGGTAAGGAAACGCGCGAGTTCGACGGCGAAACCTACGTCATGGAGCGGGGCCTCGTCGCCGACCTCGCGATTGTCCATGCCTGGAAGGGTGACCGCGAAGGCAACCTCGTCTATCGCAAGACGGCGCGTAACTTCAACCCGGTCATGGCGACCGCGGGCCGGGCGACGGTCGCCGAGGTCGAGCACCTGGTCGAGCCGGGAGAGATCGACCCCGACCAGATCCACACGCCGGGCATCTTCGTCCGGCGGATCGTGAACCCGGCATCCTTCGAAAAGCGCATCGAGCAGCGCACCGTGCGCCGCCGCGGCGCTTAACGTGGGGCGCCTGATTTGTGGGGCGCCTGGCGCCCGACTTAAGGAGTTGCGACATGCCCTGGTCACGCGACGAGATGGCGCGCCGCGCCGCCGCCGAGTTGAGGGACGGCTTTTATGTCAATCTCGGCATTGGCATCCCGACCCTGGTCTCCAACTTCATCTCGCCCGGAATGACGGTCCAGCTGCAGAGCGAGAACGGCATGCTCGGCATGGGGCCGTTTCCGTTCGAGGGCGACGAGGACCCTGACCTGATCAATGCCGGCAAGCAAACCATCACCGAACTGCCGACGACCAGCTATTTCGACAGCGCCCAGTCCTTTGGCATGATCCGCGGCGGCCACATCGACCTGTCGATCCTCGGGGCGATGCAGGTGTCCGAGACCGGCGACCTCGCCAACTGGATGATCCCGGGGCGCATGGTCAAGGGGATGGGAGGCGCCATGGATCTCGTCGCGGGGGTCAAGCGCGTCATCGTTCTGATGGAGCACACCGCCCGAGACGAGCCGAAACTGCTGCACCGCTGCACCTTGCCGCTGACCGGCCAGCGGGTCGTCGACACGGTGATCACCGACCTCGGCGTCTTTTCGATCGGCGCCGGCGGAATGACCCTGATCGAGCTGGCTCCGGGCGTCGGGCTCGGCGAGGTCCGGGCGAAAACCGAAGCGTCCTACGCGGTAAGACAGCACCTCGTCTGAGCGGGCCGCCAACAAGGCATCGCAGCGAGCCGGGCCGTCCGGCCGCTTCCCGGCGCAGGACCTCTGGAACTGGCGGCGAGGGCGGGCCGCCCGGCGGGGTTCGATGCAACGAGCGGGGAGCGGCGACGGAGTGGGAGCGTATAACGCGGCACCGCCCCCCAATCGTCGCAACGGCGCGAGCAGCGTGGCCGATCTCGTCGATCCTTCGATATCCCGGTTCCGCGCTATCAGCGCTGCCCAGCGGCAAGCGACGCCCAGAGTTGTGGCGCTTGCGTCGCGTGACCTCCGCCTGGATTTTTTCCGTGGTCTGGCGCTGGTCTTTATCTTCATCGACCACATTCCAGAAAACATCCTCAGCTTCTTTACTGTTCAGTCGGTACAATTTTTCGATGCCGCCGAGGTGTTTATTTTTATTTCCGGGTACACGGCGGCGATGGTGTACGGCCGCACCCTGAAGGCGCACGGCGCGCTCTACGCCGGCGCGCAGATCTGGCGCCGCGCCTGGCAACTCTATGTCGCGCACATTTTTCTCTTCGTCATGTTTATCGCGGAGGTCTCCTACACTGTAACGACCTTCAACAATCCGATGTACAACGACGAGATGCGGGTCGGCGAGTTCCTGAGCGAGCCGCATATCGCCATCGTCAAGGCGCTGCTGTTGCAGTTTCAGCCGACATTCCTCGACATTCTACCGCTGTACATTGTGCTGCTGGTGGCGTTCCCCGTGGTTCTGATCGGGCTGCGGCGATGTCCGCTTGCGATCCTCGCGGCGTCGCTTGCCCTCTATGTGCTGGTGCAGACCGAGGGTCTGTCGGTGCCGGCCTACCCGGCGGGGCGGGACTGGTACTTCAACCCGCTGGCGTGGCAGTTCTTGTTCATCAGCGGCGCGGCGCTCGGGCTCGAACGAGGGTGGGGAGCGCGGCTGGGGCGCCGCCGGGGCCCGCTCTTGGCGCTGGCGGCATTGGTGGTGGGAGCTGCGCTGGTCGTTCGCGTGAGCTGGACGGTTCACGCCGTCTGGGATTCTTTTCCCGGCTTTTTCCTCGCGGACCTGTGGCCGGTCGACAAGAGCGACCTGTCGCCGATCCGGCTCGTGCCGTTTTTTGGCGCCGCCGCCATCGCCGCGGCGCTGGTGCCGCCGTGGACGGCGTTTCTGGGCTCGGCGGCGGCCCGGCCGCTGGTCCTTTGCGGGCGCCATTCGCTGGAGATCTTTTGCCTCGGAATCCTGTTGTCCGCGCTCGGCCACTTTGCCCTTTCGGAGTACGATTCGGGCGTGCTTTCGCAGCTGGCGGTCAATATAGTCGGTATCCTCGCGATATGCCTGACGGCAAAGTTGATCGACTGGTACAGGAATATGGGCCGCGCGCCGTCACCACAACCGGCGGAGAGTTCGGGGCCACGGGAGGGATGAGGATGAGCGGGCGGCGCGGCGCGCGCGACAAATTGCGCCCGGCTTGGCTGCTCGCGGCCGCGCTGGCCGCCACCATCGCGCTGCCGGCCCCCGCGCGAGCCGGCGGGCCCGCGTGCGACGTGCCGCCCGAGCTGCTCGAGGTCGATGCCAAGCTGCCGCGTTTGGCGGAAAAGCTGCACACCGGCGATCCGGTGCGGATCGTGGCGATCGGCGGGGCTTCGACCGCCGGTCTGGCGGCCGGCTCGGTCAACGTGTCGTACCCCTACCGGATGCAGCAGACGCTGCTCGGCTGGTATCCCAAGGCGACCATCACCGTCGTTAACAAGAGTGTGCCGCACCGGAGCGCCGAAGAGATGGTCGAGCGCTTCCCCGCCGACGTATTCGCCGAGCATCCGGCCCTGGTGATCTGGGAAACCGGAACCACCGACGCGGTTCGCGGCGTCGGGGTCGACGCCTTCGCCGCAACCTTGCAGAACGGCGTCGACGCGGTCGCGGCGCACGGCACCGACTTGATCCTCGTCGACATGCAGTTTTCCCATCGGACCGTCGCGATCATCGACTTTGAAAGCTACCTGCGGGCGATGCATCGGGTCGGCGACGTAAAGGACGTGTACGTTTTTCCGCGCTACGCGATGATGCGCTACTGGAGCGAGCAGGAAGTCTTCGACCTGGACGGGGTGCCGAAGAACCAGCGGGCGGCCCTCGCCGCCAACGTCTATCATTGTCTCGGCCGCGAGCTCGCCGAGGCGATTCGAATCGCGCTGCAGTGAGCGGCGCGCGCCGTCGCGTCCTGGGCACCACGCTGGCGCTGGCGGCGGTGCTGCTGGTTCACGGAAGCGCGAGCGCCGCCGACGATCACGCCGGCGCCGGCCAGATAGGCTCCGGCCAGACCAATGCCGGCAAGAGCTGTGCCGTGCCGTCGGCCGTCGCCGCGCTCGGCGCCCCGCTCAGCCGCAGCGCCGGGCTGGTCGACCGAGGGCGCGGTGTCACGATTGTCGCGCTGGGCTCGTCCTCGACCGCGGGCACCGGCGCCAGCAGCCCGGCGATGAGCTATCCGAGCCGCCTTGAGCGCGACCTGCACGAGCTCTTTCCAGCGCTCCCGGTCAAAGTCGTCAACCGCGGGCAAGGCGGCCAGGATGTCGGCGAGGAGCTCGCCCGGCTCGATCCCGAAATGGTCGCCGAGCGCCCCGATCTCGTGATCTGGCAGGTCGGCACCAACGCCTTGCTGCGGCAGGCCGACCCGGCTCGCGAGGAGCAGCTGATCGGGCGTGGCGTCGAGCTGATCAAGCAGCACGGGGTCGATGTCGTGCTGATGGACCTGCAGTACGCGCCGCGGGTTCTCGCGCGCCCCGCTTGGCGCGACATGGAGGAGTTGATCGCCCGAACCGCCCGACGCGAGCGTGTCGGTCTGTTCCAGCGCTTTGAGCTGATGCGCGAATGGGCGCGCACCGGGCAACTGGGCACGCCCGCGCTGATCGGGCGCGACGGTCTGCACATGACGGATGTCAGCTACGGATGTCTCGCCGACCGCCTCGCGCAGGCGCTCGCCGGGCAATGGCAGTCGCAAAACAAAGTCGTGCAAGCTCCGCACCGCAGCCCTGCGGTGCTGGCGCGCGCCCCGCCGGCAGTGGCCGCGTCGCCTCGATAAGGTTGCTGCGGATACGTCCCGACGGGCACATCGCCACCGCCGCTCTCTCCCACTCGCTTTGATTTGTCGAATGCGGCAGAACGCCGCGGTTGTACCGACCGCCGGACGGCAGATGACGGCGCCGCGCGATATGGGGGTGACAATCGCTGCTGTTAACCTACATTTTTATTGGGATTTCCCGATATCCAATATATCCTGATAAGGATCGGGAAGGTTGGCACAACATGTTGTCCGAATCCCGCGCAATGGCGCATCAAAGAGAGTGGGTCCCGCCGGCAAGTCGCGAGTGCTCGCGAGGCGCTGAGATACACCGCACTCTCGCCACAAACGCTTGGCATATTGATTGCGTCACCAACATGCTGATGGAGGCGCGAGCGATGGTGATTGGGTCGCAAATGCGGCTGGCGCGGGCACGGCCTGGAGATTCGGCGGCGGCAGTCCTGGCGCGCGGCCGGTTCGCCGTCGCGGCGCGTGGAGATTTTGGCGAATGTTTTTCGTCGCGCAGCGTTCATTCAGTCGCAGCGGCGTAGTTGGCTGGGCTGATCGTTGGCGTCGGGTCGAGGTGTACCATGAGATATGATGACGGAATTTTCGAGCTCTATTCACGGTTGTACGACAATCGGCGCGAGGTCGAGCTGTCGGTTGAGGACTACCTCGGGAAATGTTCCGACGACGCGTCCTTCTACGCCGGCGCCGCCGAGCGGATGCTCAAGGCGATCGGCGAGCCGACGATGATCGACACCAGCCAGGACGGGCGTCTTGGCCGAATTTTCATGAACCGCACGATCAAGGTCTATCCCGAGTTTGCCGACTTTTTCGGGATGGAGGAGACGATCGAGCGCATCGTCGGCTTTTTCCGCCATGCGGCACAGGGGCTCGAGGAGCGCAAGCAGATCCTCTACCTGCTGGGCCCGGTCGGCGGCGGCAAGTCGTCGCTCGCCGAACGGCTGAAGCAGCTGATGGAGAAGGAGCCGGTCTACGTGCTCAAGGCCGGCAAGGAAATCAGCCCGGTGTTCGAGAGCCCGCTCGGCCTATTCGACCCGTTGACCTTCGGCGCCGAACTCGAAAAGCGCTACGGCATCCCGCAACGTCGGCTGACCGGCACGCTGTCGCCTTGGGCGGTCAAGCGGCTCGAGGAATTCGGCGGCGACATCACAAAGTTCACCGTGGTGCGGATGCAGCCGTCGCGACTCAAGCAAATCTGCATTTCCAAAACCGAGCCCGGCGACGAGAACAACCAGGACGTGTCCAGCCTGGTCGGCAAGGTCGACATCCGCAAGCTCGAATTCTTCAGCCAGAACGACCCCGACGCCTATTCATACTCGGGCGGCCTCAACCGCACGACCCAGGGGCTGCTCGAATTCGTCGAGATGTTCAAGGCCCCGATCAAGATGCTCCATCCGTTGCTGACCTCGACCCAGGAAGGCAACTATGTCGGCTCGGAGAACATCGGCGGCATCCCCTATCAAGGAATCGTGCTGGCGCATTCAAACGAGGCCGAGTGGCAGAGCTTCAAGAACAACAAGAACAACGAAGCCTTTATCGATCGTATATCTGTCATCAAGGTGCCATATTGCCTGCGTTCTACCGAGGAGCGTAAGATTTACGAAAAGCTCCTACAGAATAGCGAGTTGTCCGATGCCGCGTGCGCGCCGTCGACGTTGGACATCCTGTCGCGGTTCAGCGTGCTGTCACGGCTGAAACCGCATGAAAACTCGAACCTCTATTCGAAAATGCGGGTCTATGACGGCGAAAGCTTGAAAGATACCGATCCCCGCGCCAAGTCGGGGCAGGAGTACCGGGACGCCGCCGGCGTCGACGAGGGCATGGACGGCATTTCGACCCGCTTCGCGTTCAAGGTGCTGTCGAGCACGTTCAATTTCGACACGCAGGAGGTGGCGGCCGACCCGGTCCACTTGATGTACGTGCTCGAGCAGGCGATCTGGCGCGAGCAGTTTCCCGACGACGTCGAGAAGAAGTACCTGAACTACATCAAGGCCGAGCTGGCGCCGCGCTACGCCGAGTTCATCGGTCACGAAATCCAAAAGGCCTATCTCGAATCGTATTCCGACTACGGCCAGAACCTGTTCGACCGCTATGTCGCCTATGCCGACGCGTGGATCGAGGACCAGGACTACAAGGACCCCGACACCGGGCAGCTGATGAACCGCGAGCTGTTGAACCAGGAGCTGTCGAAGATCGAGAAGCCGGCCGGCATCGCCAACCCGAAGGACTTCCGCAACGAGGTTGTCAAGTTTGCGCTGCGGGCGCGGGCCGCCAATTCGGGGCGCAACCCGTCCTGGACTTCTTACGAAAAGTTACGCGAGGTCATCGAGCGGCGCATGTTCTCGCAGGTCGAGGATCTATTGCCAGTAATCAGCTTTGGGTCGAAAAAGGACAGCGAGACCGAAAAGAAGCACGCCGACTTCCTCGAACGGATGGTGGCGCGCGGCTACACCGAGCGCCAGGTGCGGCGCCTGGTGGAGTGGTACATGCGGGTAAACAAGGCCGGATAGGCGCCAAGAACGGCGCCCGGTGTGGAGGGAAGACGATGAACATTGTCGACCGCCGGCCCAACCCCAAGGGCAAGAGTCTGAGCAACCGGCAGCGGTTTCTGTCGCGCGCTCGCGCCGAGGTCAAGTCGGCCGTGCAGAACGCGCTGCGCAAGCGCAAGGTCGCCGATGTCGAGCACGGTGAAAAGGTGGCGATCCCGATGCGCGGGATCGTCGAGCCGGTGTTCCACCACAGCCGCCGCACCGGCCGCGCCGAGCATGTCGTGCCCGGCAACAAGGAATACATCAGAGGCGACGAGATCCCGCGCCCGACCGGCGGCGACGGGCGGGGTGGCTCCGAGGGCAGCCCCGACGGGTCGGGCGAGGACGCGTTCGAGTTCACCCTATCGAAGGACGAGTTCCTCGACATGTTTTTCGAGGATCTCGAGCTACCCGACCTCGTCAAGAAAAGCCTGCGCGAGACGTTTGCGTTCGATCTGCAGCGCGCCGGCTATACGGTCACCGGCACGCCGTCGAACCTCAGCGTGCGCCGCACGATGCGCAACAGCATGGCGCGGCGGATTTCGCTGCGCCGGCCCAAGCAGTGGGAGGTTGAGGCGCTGCGCGACGCAGTCGAGGAGGCGCGCGAACGCGGCGACGAGGAAGCGGCGGGAAAGCTCGCGCTCGAGCTTGAGCGCGCCGAATTCCGCAGCAAGATCATCCCGTACATCGACCCGATCGACGTCCGCTACAACCGGTTCGAGCGGGTGCCGCGGCCCAACACCGAGGCGGTGATGTTCTGTCTGATGGACGTGTCGGGATCGATGACCGAGGCGATGAAGGATCTCGCCAAGCGGTTTTTCATGCTGCTCCACGTCTTTCTGGTCCGCCGCTACCGGCATGTCGACGTCGTCTTCATACGGCACACGAGCACGGCGGAGGAGGTCGACGAGGAGACGTTTTTCTACAGCCGCGAGACCGGCGGCACGGTGGTTTCCACTGCGCTCGAAAAGATGCTCGAAATCGCCCGGGCGCGCTATCCGACCGACCGCTGGAACATCTATGCGGCGCAAGCGTCGGACGGTGACAACTACGGCGCCGACAGCGGTCGTTGCGTCGCTCTTTTGGGCGACGAGGTCCTGCCGATCTGCCAGTACTTCGCCTATGTCGAGGTCGGCGACGGAATGGGCGGCAGCCTGACCGGGCTCGCCCGCGACAGCGACCTGTGGCGCGCCTATGGCGAGGTGGCGCCAGCGCACCCGCATTTCGCGATGCGCCGGGTCGGCGACCCGTCGCAGATTTTCTCGGTCTTTCACGAACTGTTTTCGAAAGGGGGAGTCCGTGCCTGACACACGTTCCGTGCCGATGGCGCGGCTCGACGCCGCGACGCCGTTGTTCAGCGGACCCAACTGGGATTACGGGTCGCTGCGCCAGACCTATGAGGCGATCGAGCGCATCGCGCTCGACGAGCTCGGGCTCGATGTCTATCCGGTGCAGGTCGAGGTCATCACGTCCGAGCAGATGCTCGACGCGTACGCCTCGGTCGGCCTGCCGCTGATGTATCGGCATTGGAGCTTTGGCAAGCGCTTCGCGTTTCACGAGACCCTCTACCGCAAGGGCCTGCAGGGTCTCGCCTACGAAATCGTCATCAACTCGAACCCCTGCATCTGCTACATCATGGAGGAGAACTCCATGACCATGCAGACCTTGGTCATGGCGCATGCCGCGTTCGGGCATAATCATTTCTTCAAAAACAACTACCTGTTCCGGCAGTGGACCGACGCCAACGGGATTCTTGATTATCTGAGCTTCGCGCGCGACTACGTCGCGAAGTGCGAAGAGCGGCATGGGGTCGAGGCGGTCGAGCGCGTGCTCGACGCGGCGCACGCGTTGAAGGACCACGGGGTCAACCGCTACGCGCACCGGACCAAGCCCAACCTCGCCGACGAACAGCGCCGCGCCGAGGAGTGGCAAGCGCACGCCGAGGCGACCTACAACGATTTGTGGCGCACCGTTCCCGGGTCGGACAGAGACAAGGAAGACCCCGACATCGCCGAAGCCAGGCTGCAGGAAATCAAGCGCGAGCTGGGCCTTCCCGAAGAAAACCTGCTTTACCTTATCGAAAAGCGCGCCCCGCGGCTCGATGACTGGCAGCGCGAGCTGATTCGGATCGTCCGTTTGATCGCGCAGTATTTCTACCCGCAGAAGCAGACGCAGATGATGAACGAAGGCTGCGCGACCTTCGTCCATTACGAGATCATGCGCCGGCTGCACGACAAGGGCCTGATTACGGAAGGCTCGATGCTCGAATTCCTGCATTCGCATTCGAGCGTCGTGTTCCAGCCCGACTTTGACGACCCTCGGTTCAGCGGCATCAATCCTTACGCGCTCGGGTTTGCGATGATGTCGGACATCCGCCGGATCTGCGAGGAGCCGACCGAGGAAGACCGCGCGTGGTTCCCGGACATTGCCGGCAACGGCAACGGCTACGGCGTGCTGCGCCACGCCTGGGCCAACTACCGCGACGAGAGCTTTGTGCTGCAGTATCTGAGCCCGGCGATGATCCGGCGCTTTCGGATGTTCGAGGTTTCGGACGACAGCTCGAAGCCGGCGCTCAAGGTCGAGGCGATCCACGACGACATCGGCTATCGCAAGATTCGCAGCGCGCTGGCGCGGCAATACGATTTGTCGCGCCGCGAGCCCGACATCCAGGTCGTCGATGTCGATCTTCGCGGCGATCGCTGCCTAATTCTTGCGCACTATGTGCATGATGGCGTGCTGCTCGCCGAAAAAAGCTGCCGGGCGGTCCTGCGGCACGCGGCGGTGTTGTGGGGCTACTCGGTCAAGCTGCTCGAAATCGATGCCGCGACCGACAAGACGCTGAAGACCTACGAGGTCGCCCAGCCCGAGGCCCGGTGACCTTGGGCGGCGTCTGACAAGCGGCCGGCCATGCCCTGGCCGGCCGACGCCGGTTCCGCCCGATGATCGTTCTCGGCATCGAAACGAGCTGCGACGAGACTGCGGCGGCGGTCATCGAGGGCACCGGGTCGGACCCGCGGATCCTCTCGAACCTGGTTCACTCGCAGCTTGACGACCACGCGGCCTACGGTGGGGTTGTGCCGGAAATCGCGGCACGCGCTCATCTCGGCCATATCGAGCCTGTGGTGCGGGGCGTGCTCGCCACCGCCGGCATCGCGGCGGGCGAGATCGACGGCGTGGCGGCGTCGGCTGGCCCCGGGCTGATCGGCGGGCTGATCGTCGGCACGATGGTGGCCAAGGGCATCGCCTGGGCGGCCGGCAAGCCATTTGTTGCCGTCAACCATCTCGAAGCGCACGCGCTAAGCGTGCGGCTCGTTGATCGCGTCGCCTTTCCCTATCTGCTGCTGCTGGTTTCGGGCGGCCATTGCCAGCTGCTGGCCTGCCATGGCGTCGGCCGTTTCACCCGGCTCGGCACGACCCTTGACGATGCCGCGGGCGAGGCCTTCGACAAGAGTGCAAAGCTGATCGGGCTCGGTTATCCGGGCGGCCCGGCGATCGAGCGCGCGGCGCGGCGCGGCGACGGGCGGCGCTTTCCCCTCCCCCGCCCGCTCATGGGGCGACCGGGCTGCGACTTTTCGTTCTCGGGGTTGAAGACCGCGGTGCGCCGCATCGCGCTCGCGCGGGCGCCGCTTTCGGCTGCGGACCAGGGCGATCTTGCCGCCGCCGTCGAGGAGGCGATTTGCGACGCTCTTTGCGACCGCACGGAGAATGCGGTTGCCTGGTTTCGCGCCAATTGCCCCGACGGCGACACCCTTGTCGCGGCCGGAGGAGTCGCGGCGAACGCGCGGCTGCGGCAGCGTCTTGGCGATCTCGCGACCTCCGCCAGGCTTCGCTTTTTAGCGCCCCCGGCCGGTTTGTGCACCGACAACGCGGCGATGGTTGCCTGGGCCGGGCTGGAGCGCTTGCGGCTCGGGCTCGCCGACACCCTTGCCGCGGCTTTGAAGCCGCGCTGGCCGCTCGACGGCTCGGCGCCCTCGCGCCCCGGCGCCGGGGCGCGAGGCGTGACCAGATGGGACGGCTAACGGTCGTCGGCGCCGGCGCCTGGGGGACGGCGCTGGCGATCGCCGCGCATCGCACCGGCAGTCGCGTGACCTTATGGGCGCGAGACCCGCTGGTCGCTGCCGCGATCAATCTGCGGCACGAAAATCCGTGCTACCTTCCGGGCGTTTCGCTCGACCCGGCGATCTCGGCGACCGCCGAGATCGGGCGTGCCGTCGCGGATGCCGAGGCGGTGCTGCTTGCGGTCCCGGCGCAGTTTCTGCGCGGCGTTCTGGCCGTGCTTCGCGAAAGCCTTTCGCGCGGTCGTCCGGTGCTGCACTGCGCCAAGGGCATCGAGACCGGCACCCTCGCCACGGTGTCCGAGATCGGCGCCGAGCTGTTGCCGGATTCGCCCTGGGCGGTGCTGTCGGGGCCGAGCTTTGCCGCCGAGGTCGCCCGCGGGCTGCCGACCGCGGTAACGATCGCCAGCAGCGACCCGCGAACCGCGGCGCGCTTTATGGCGACCCTTGGCGGCAGCCATTTTCGCCCCTATCTGTCGGCGGACCCGGTCGGCGCCGAAATCGGCGGCGCCGTCAAAAACGTGCTGGCGATCGCCTGCGGGATTGTCGTCGGGCGCGGGCTCGGCGACAACGCGCGCGCGGCGCTGATCACCCGCGGTCTCGCCGAGATGGTCCGGCTCGGGGTTGCGCGCGGGGCCCAGGCCGAGACGTTTCGCGGCCTCTCGGGGCTCGGCGACCTGGTGCTGACCTGCGGCGCCACGCAATCGCGCAACCACGCGCTGGGCCTGGCGCTAGGCCGCGGCGAAAGCCTCGCGGCCGTGCTCGCCGGGCGGCGCTCGGTCGTCGAGGGGGTGGCGACCGCCGCCGCCGTCGTGGAGTTGGCGGCCCGTTGCTCCGTCGAGATGCCGATCAGCGACGCGGTCGACGCGGTACTGCATCGCGGAGCGCCGATCGACGAGATGGCCGACCGGCTGCTGCGGCGGCCCTACCGGCCGGAGTAGCGAGGTGTCGCGACCCTCTCCCACGCATGGGCCCCGGCCAAGAAAAATGGTTTTCCGCGCTGCTGGAAAGCCAATATCATGATGCAGTGAGCGAGGCGACCGGCCCGGATCGATATGAGCGACAACGGAAAGCGGGGCGAGGAGGGACCGGGTACCGGCGTCGTCGTCAAGGCGAAGCCGAAGACGAAGAAACCTTCGATGTACAAGGTTCTGATGCTGAACGACGACTACACTCCGATGGAGTTCGTTGTTCACATCCTCGAGCGGTTCTTCGGCAAGAGTCGGCAAGAGGCGACCCGCATCATGCTGCATGTGCATCGGCGCGGGGTCGGGGTCTGCGGCGTCTACACTTACGAGGTCGCCGAGACCAAGGTGACCCAGGTCATGGATTTCGCCCGGCAGCACCAGCATCCGCTGCAGTGTACGCTGGAAAAGGACTAGGCAAGGAAGGAAGGCCGGGAGTGCTGTCACGCAATCTCGAAAAATCGCTTCACCGCGCGCTCGCCTTCGCCAATGACCGGCGGCACGAGTACGCCACGCTCGAGCATTTGCTGCTGGCGTTGACCGAGGACCAGGACGCGGTCGCGGTGCTGCGGGCGTGCAGCGTCGATCTCGAGCGGCTGCGGCGCGAGGTTCTAGCCTATGTCGACAACGAGCTCGGCAACCTCGTGGCGGCGCACAAAGACGACGCCAAGCCCACGGCGAGCTTCCAGCGGGTCTTGCAGCGCGCCGCGATCCACGTCCAATCCTCGGGTCGGGAGGAGGTGACCGGCGCCAACGTGCTGGTCGCGATGTTCGCCGAGCGCGAAAGCCACGCCGTCTATTTCCTGCAAGAGCAGGACATGACCCGGTTCGACGCGGTCAACTATATTTCGCACGGCATCGCCAAGGCGCCGGGGCGCTCGGAAACCCGGCGGGTGCAGGGCGCCGACGAGGACGAGCGCAGCGAAAAGTCGCAAAAGCGCAGCCACGACGCGCTCGATGCCTATTGCGTCAATCTGAACAAAAAGGCGAAGGGCGGACGCATCGACCCGCTGATCGGGCGCGAAGCCGAAGTCGAGCGCACGATCCAGATCCTGTGCCGGCGGTCAAAGAACAACCCGCTCTACGTCGGCGACCCCGGTGTCGGCAAAACCGCGATCGCCGAAGGGTTGGCGCGCCGCATCGTCCAGCGCGAGGTTCCCGAGGTCCTGACCAACGCTACGATCTTTGCGCTCGACATGGGGGCACTGCTCGCCGGGACGCGCTACCGCGGCGACTTCGAGGAGCGGCTGAAGGCGGTGCTGTCGGAGCTCGAATCGCAGCCGGGCGCGATCCTTTTCATCGACGAAATTCACACCGTGATCGGCGCCGGTGCCACCAGCGGCGGAGCGATGGACGCTTCGAACCTGCTGAAGCCCGCGTTGGCCGGCGGCGTCATCCGCTGCATCGGGTCGACGACCTACAAGGAATACCGCAACTATTTCGAGAAGGACCGCGCGCTCGTCCGCCGCTTTCAGAAGATCGACGTGAACGAGCCGACCGTCGAGGATTCGATCAAGATCCTGCGCGGGCTGAAGCCATATTACGAGCGGCACCACAAGGTCCGCTACACGAGCGACGCGCTCAAAGCCGCGGTCGAGCTGTCGCATCGCTACATCGGCGACCGCAAGCTCCCCGACAAGGCGATCGACGTGATCGACGAGACCGGTGCGGCGCAGATGCTGGTCCCGGAGAATCGCCGCCGCAAGACCATCACCGCGCGCGAGGTTGAGGCGGTCATCGCGACGATGGCGCGCATCCCGCCGAAGAGCGTGTCGCGCGACGACCGCGAGGTGCTGAAAAACCTCGACCGCGACCTGAAGACGATGGTGTTCGGCCAGGACAGCGCGATCGAGGCGTTGGTCTCGGCGATCAAATTGGCCCGCGCCGGGCTGCGGGACCCGGAAAAGCCGATCGGATCGTATCTGTTCTCGGGGCCGACCGGGGTCGGCAAGACCGAGGTCGCGCGGCAGCTCGCCCGCACCCTCGGCATCGAGATCACCCGTTTCGACATGTCGGAGTATATGGAGCGGCACACCGTCTCGCGGCTGATCGGAGCGCCCCCCGGCTATGTCGGGTTCGACCAGGGCGGATTGTTGACCGACGCGATCGACCAGCATCCGCATTCCGTCCTGCTGCTCGACGAGATCGAAAAGGCTCATCCCGACCTGTACAACATCTTGCTGCAGGTCATGGACTACGGGAAGCTGACGGACCACAACGGCAAGAACGTCGATTTCCGCAACGTCATCTTGATCATGACCACCAATGCCGGCGCCGCCGAGCTGGCCAAGCAGGCGATCGGCTTTGGCAGCGGTATTCGCACCGGCCACGACGAGGAAGCGATCAACCGGATGTTCACGCCGGAGTTCCGCAACCGGCTCGACGCGACGATCTCGTTCGCGCCGCTCTCGCCTGAGACAATCGGCCGCGTCGTCGATAAGTTTGTGCTGCAGCTGGAGGAGCAGCTCGCCGACCGCAACGTCACGATCGAGCTCGACGCCGCCGCCCGCGCGTGGCTGTCCGAAAAAGGCTACGACCCGTTGTTCGGCGCCCGCCCGCTCGCCCGCGTCATCCAGGAGCACATCAAAAAGCCGCTCGCCGAAGAGCTTCTGTTCGGGCGTCTGGCCAAGGGCGGGATCGTCCGCGCCACCAAAAATCCGGAAGAAGACGCGCTCGCCTTCAGCTTCGAGGAGGGGCCGGCCGCTCCCGCCGAGCCCAAGGAGCCGGCGCTGGTGGAGTAAGCTAACCCCCGGGCCATGCAGAGCGGGTGACGAAGCACGATCTGTCCGCGCTGTCCGCGGCGGAACAGCTTGGCGGTTGCCGCCCGCGTCCGTTATCCGTGACGCGCCCGAATCCGGGCGATTCACCAGCGGGCCTATTCCAAACGCCTCAAATTGTTGCCGTTACCGATTTCATCGAGGTCAGCCTTTCGAGGCCGGCGGCTCTGCGGTGTGGCGGAACGGCGAGTACTCGGACAGAACGTCGATCTTGTGCTCGACCATCTCGCGTTCGCGGGCGACGAACTGCGCCACGGCGCGGCGAAACCCCGGATCCGGAATCCAATGCGCGCTGTAAGTCGGCACCGGCAGGTAGCCGCGCTGCAGCTTATGCGGTCCTTGCGCGCCAGCCTCGACGCGCGCCAGCCCGCGATTGATCGCAAATTCGATCGCCCGGTAATAGCAGCATTCGAAATGCAGAAACTTGTAGTCGCCGTAGCTGCCCCAGTTCCGGCCGTAGATCGTGTCCTTGCCTAAAAGGTTCAGCGCCCCGGCGACATATTTGCCGGCGCGCTGCGCCATGACCAGCACGATGTTCTCGGGCATCCGCTCGCCGATCATGTCGAAAAATTTGCGGTTGAGGTAGGATTGACCCCATTTGCGATCCGAAGTCGCCAGATAGAATCGGTAAAACGCGTCCCAGTGGCGGGACTTCAGGTCGCTGCCGGTCAGCACCTCAATTTCCAGACCGTCGACGAGCGCCTCGCGCCGCTCCTTTTTGACCGCTTTGCGCTTTCGGGAATTCAGCGCGGCGAGGTAGTCGTCGAAGTCGCGGTAGCCGTTGTTGGTCCAGTGAAATTGCTGGCCGATGCGCTGCAAAAACCCCGCTCCGCTCAGCGCTTCGGCGTCCCGTTCCTCGGGGAACGTCACATGTACCGACGAGATTCGCCGGCGGTTGCACAGCTCGACCATTCCGGCGATCAGGTGGTCGCGGGTTTCGGGCGGCGCACCGGGGCGCAACAACAGCCGCGGGCCCGGCACCGGGGTGAACGGCACGGCGGAAATCAGCTTTGGGTAATAGCGCCCGCCGGCGCGCTCATAAGCGTCGGCCCAGCCGTAGTCGAAAACGTATTCGCCATAGGAATGGGTCTTGGCGTAGAGCGGGACAACGCCGAGGATCGTGCCGTCGGGCGCGGCCAGGGAGAGATGCTGCGCCGCCCAGCCGGTGCGCGTCGTGGTCGAGCCGCTGTCTTCGAGCGCGCTCAGAAAAGCGTAGGAGACGCTGGGGTTCACGCCCCCCGCGCAGGCGTCCCATGCCGCTGCCGGGATTTCCGCGATCGCCGCGTGGACCTGGACCGTGATCGGGCTGCCGGCGTCGTTCATGGCCGGCACGGTGTCGCGGTTGAAGCGCGTTGTGCACTCAGGACTTGTCTCATCGCCGATTGCCGCCTGACCGTAGAAGTGTCGACCGGATGAAGGATAGGCGATGCAGGCTTTCTGTCCAGTGCCGCGAAACCGCCTTATTCGCCGACTAACAGCCGCGCTCGTCGCCATTCCCCAGCCAGCGCCAAGGAACAGAATGCGCCTCTTCGCCGTCGTTGCGATCGCGTTGTCGATCTTGCTGCCGTGCGGCGCCGTAGCGTCGGCCGAGACCCTCGGCGACCCGCAAGTCGGCTTCAGCGCGGAGCGGGTGCTGGTGTTCGACGGGCATAGCTATATCGGGCGTATGTGGAACATGCCGGGCGAGCAGCGCCACGAGCAGCAGCTGCCGTCGATGAAACCCGTCTTTATCTTGCGCGCCGGCAGCTCGATCGGCGATGTGCTGCTGCCACAGTTGCACACCGCCGTGGAGTTCAACTTCCCAAAGGTGCTGGCGGTGCTGAGCCAGCCCGACCTTCTCGGTAAGCCGGTCGGCAGCGAGACCGTCAACGGCATCGCCACGACCAAGTACGAAGTCGACAAGGAAATCCCGGACGGGCATCTCTCCGGAGCGCTGTGGCTCAGCCGGGACGGCATTCCGATGCGCTGCGACGGCAGCTACATCAATCGCAAAGGCAAGACCACCACCGTTCACTGGGAGCTGCGCCACGTCCAAATTGGCGAACAGGATGTGGGCCTCTTCGCAGTGCCGGCCGACTACTCGAAATTGCCGCCGGAAGCCGCCGCGACATTGCTCGGGCTCCGCCTCGCCTCGCATCCAAAGCACTAGCCGCGGCACCCGCCCCATCGGGGGTCGGGAACCGCATGCCGAGCGACACACGGCGGCGGCGCGGCCGAGCCTCTTGAAGCGATCGCGCGGAGGGTTAGATAGGCTGCGAAACCAATCGATTCGTGCAACGTTGGCCGAAGCGTGCGGGCGGCGCGAAGCTCCGGGGTCCCCCTTGCGATGAAGCGGGTTTTGGCGGCGGTATTGGTGGCGGGCGGGCTCGCCGCGGCGGGCGGCGGCCGGGCGCAAGCCGGCGCGCCGATCCCGGAGGTCGGCGGCGCGCCGGTGACGAGCGTCGCCGGGGTCGTCAGCCGAATCACCCCGGGGGTGGTCGGCATCTCGGTGCGCGGCGAAGTGCGCGAAGTCAACCCGCTGACCCAGGACCCGCTGTTTCGCCAGTTCTTCAATTTGCGCGACCAGCCGATCGAGCAGGAAACCGAAGCGGTCGGTTCGGGGGTCATTGTCGATGCCGCTCGCGGGTACGTGCTGACCAACAGCCACGTTGTCGACAACGCGACCAGCATCGCGGTTACGACCAAGGACAACCGGCGCCTTGCCGCCAAGCTGATCGGCCGCGACACCGGGACGGACATCGCCGTCCTGCAAATCCCGGCCGAAGATCTGACCGCGGTGCCGATCGGCGATTCCAGCCGGCTGAAGGTCGGGAATTTTGTCCTCGCCGTCGGCAACCCGTTCGGTCTCGGGCAGACGGTTACTTCGGGCATCGTCAGCGCCCTCGGGCGCACCGGGCTCGGCATCGAGGGCTATGAGGATTTCATCCAGACCGACGCGTCGATCAATCCCGGCAATTCGGGCGGCGCGCTCGTCGATCTGCAAGGCCGCCTGATCGGCATCAACACCGCGATCCTGGCGCCGGGAGGCGGCAATGTCGGGATCGGCTTTGCGGTTCCGATCGACATGGCGCGCGACGTGATGGACCAGTTGATCCGCTATGGCGAGGTCAGGCACGGCCGCATTGGCGTCGCAATCCAGGATCTGACTCCGGACCTGGCGCGGGCGCTGGGCACGACCCGCACCGAGGGCGCCCTCGTTGCCCGGGTCGAGCCTGGCTCGGCGGCACAGCGCGCCGGCTTACGATCGAGCGACTTGATTGTCGCGGTCGACGGCGCGCCGATCCACAATGCCGCGGAGCTGCGCAACCGCGTCGGCCTGGCGCAGATTGGCGACGAGCTCGAGCTGACGGTCGACCGCAGCGGCGTCGAGCGCTCGGTCGCGGTGCGCATCGAGCAGGCGACCGCGGAACGCCAGCCGCAAAGGCGGCGCTGACAACAGATGGCGACAGAGACCCCGTACCAGATCCTCGGCGTCAAGCCGGCCGCGACCGCCGACGAGATCCGCAAGGCCTACCGCAAGCTCGCGAAGCAGCTGCATCCCGACCTGAACCCCGGCAAGCCCGAGGCCGAGGCGCGCTTCAAGTCGGTTTCCGCGGCCTATGACCTGCTGTCCGATCCCGACAAGCGGGCGCGCTACGACCGCGGCGAAATTGACGAAACCGGCGCCGAGCGGCCGCGCTATTCCTACCGTCCGCACGCCGAGGGCGCCGAGGGCTGGCGCTATCAGCCGCAAGGGGAGATGGATCTGAGCGACCTCGAAGACCTGTTCGCGGCGTACGGCTCGGCCGGGCGCGGCCGACGGGGCTCCGCGGGCGCCGGTTTTGAAGGCTTTCGGGCGCGCGGGCCCGACCGCAGCTTTACGATGACGGTCGACTTCGCCGACGCGGCAAAGGGCGACAAAAAGCGCCTCTCGCTAAGCCCCGACGAATGGCTCGACGTGACCATCCCGGCCGGGATCGAGGACGGACAGGTCCTGCGCCTGCGCGGCAAGGGCAGCCCTGGCTTTGGCGGCGGCGAAGCGGGCGACGCGCTGATCGAGGTGCATGTGGCGCCGCACCCGCTGTTCAAGCGCGACGGCAACGACGTCCGGATCGAGCTGCCGGTCAGCCTCGGCGAGGCGGTGCTGGGGGGGCGGATACCGGTGCCGACCGTCACCGGCCCGGTCACGATGACGATCCCCAAGGGTTCGGACACCGGGACCGTGCTGCGCCTGCGCGGCAAGGGCATCCAGCGCCGCGCCAACCCCGGCGACCAGTACGTGACCTTGATGGTCGTCATCGGGCAGCCGACAGATCCGGAATTGGCCGAATTCGTCGAGAAATGGGCGTCGAGCCATTCGTTTGACCCGCGCCGGGAGATGCCGTCCTGATGATCGCGCTCGACGAGCTATTGGGCCGCGTGCGCGAACTCGACCGCCGCGAGCTGGCGCAGTGGGTCGAAAACCGCTGGGTGCTGCCGGAAGAGCGCGGCGGCGCCTGGCTGTTTCACGAGGTTGATGTCGCCCGGGTCGAGCTGATCCTCGAAATCCGCCACGAGTTTGCGATCGACGACGAGGCGCTGCCGCTCGTGCTCGGACTGCTCGACCAGGTCTACGGGCTGCGCCGACAGCTGCGGCGGCTGTGCGACGCGCTCGCCTCCCAGCCGAGCGAGGTTCAGGAAGCGATCAGACGCGCGCTGCCGCCGACCCGGTAAACGCCGCCGCGCGATCTACCTAAAGCGTCTGGAAGCGGGCGCGGGCGGCGCGCTCGATCGCGGCGGCGGTGAGCCGTTCGATGTCGAGGCCGTGGCGCAGCAATTCGAGGATGCGCAACTCTTCCTGGGTGGCCTCGCCGTCGGTCGCGACAAGCTCGCAGCCGATCGCATAGGCGGTCTCGCGCAGCTTTGGGGGCAACCCCGCCTTGATGGCCTTCAGCGTCTCCTCGAGCCCGTTCTCCCGGCTGATCAGCTCGCTGCAGTCGTTGAACAGCACGGGCAGCTCGTTTTGATCGAAATCGTGGAAAATCGGCAGGTGGCCGACAATCTCGGCAAACGCGTGAAGCTCGGAATCAGGCAGGTTGCGGTCGGCCGCCGACACGATGACCATCGTGTAGATCAGCGCGCGGTGGTGGTCGAGCATGCAAATCCTCACCTTGTTGGCCGCGCTCACAGACCAAAACCGGGGCCGGGCTGTCAAGCCGTATCGCCGGTCCCGAGAAAGCGCGCGGTCTCGGCCACGGCTTCCGCCACCGAGACGCGAGCGACCGCGACGCCGTCGGGAAAGGCGGCGAGCAGCCGCGACGGCAGCGCGCGGTCGAGCACCGCGAAGACGCCGCGGTCGTCGGCGCGGCGGACCAGCCGGCCATAGGCCTGGCGCAGCCGCAGCCGCGCGATCTGGTCGGAATAGGCCGCGCCGCCAAACACCGCTCTTCGCGCCCGGTGCAGGATGTCGGGGCGCGGCCACGGCACCCGGTCGAACACGATCAGGCGCAGCGAGCGGCCGGGCACGTCGACCCCGTCGCGGATCGCATCGGTGCCAAGAAGGCAGGAATCCTCCTCCGCGCGAAAGATGTCGACCAAGGTCGCGGTCGACATCGCCTCGACGTGCTGGCCGAGCAAGAGGATGCCGCGCGCCTCGAGGGCGGGGGCGATGCGGCGATGGACCGCACGCAGCCGCGCGATCGCGGTGAAGAGGCCGAGCGCCCCGCCGTCGGCGGCGACGAACAGCGCCGCGTAGGCGGCCGCGACCTGGCCGATGTCGTCGCGCGGGATGTCGGTGACGACAAATACGCGGGTCTGCCGCGGATAATCGAACGGCGAGGCGATGCGCGCCGCGGCCGGCCTCGCCGCCAGATGGCGCATCCCGGTCGCGGCTTCGGCGCCCCGCCAGGCAAGGTCGAGGTCCGGCACCCCGTCGGTCAGGGTTGCCGAGGTGACGACAAACCCGTGCGCCGGGCGCGCCACCCGCTCGGCAAACGGAATGCCCGGGTCGACCCAGCTCCGGGTGACCGCGACATCGGTTTCGAGCCCGTCGATCCGGTCGAGCGCAAACCATTCGACGGTTTCCGGCCGCGGCGGCTCGGCGAGGTCGCGCAGCAGCCGGCTCCACGCGGCCAGCTGCTGGTCGGCGCGCCGGTCGAGGCCGCGCACCGTCGCGTCGAGGCGCTGGCGCAGTCCGGCTTCCGGCGGCTCGTCGGGGTTTTCGAGGCGCGCGCGCAATATCGCCGCAAGGCCGCGCAGCGCCGCGGCAAGCCGGTCGAGGCCGTGCGCCAGCGGCAGCGCGCTCTCGACCAACCCGTCGACCGGCGGACGGGCCTCGGCCTGCTGCCCATAGCCGGCGTCGGCGAGCGCCGCGCGCGCCAGCACCTGCCGGCGCACCAGCGCCAGAAAGCTCTCGAACCCTTGCAGCCCGCGATTGTCGGTGGCGCGCTGGGCCCAGCCGTCGCCAGGAAGGATGCGGGCCGCCGCGAGGACCTCGACCAGCGCCCGCACCCCGGCATCGGCGTGTTCGACGAGGTCGCCGATGCGCCGCCGCAACCCGCGGGCGCGCGACCCGCCGGCTCCCTCCGCGCCGACCAGCCAGCGCCGCAGCTCGCGGCCCTCGCGCCCTGACAGGCGCACCGAAAACGCGTTGTCAGCCGCCTCCAGAAGATGGTGGGCTTCGTCGAAGACGTAGCGCGTCGGCACCGTCGCGTCGTCGAGCCCGCCAAGTGCCGCCTGCGCCATCACCAGCGCGTGGTTCGCGACGACGATCCGGGCGTTGCGCGCCTTGCGGATGTTTTTCTCGACAAAGCAGCGGCGGAAATGCGGGCAGGCCGAATGCACGCATTCGCCGCGCCGGTCGGCGAGGCCGCTGACGCGCCCGCTGCCGATCAATTCGGCGAGCCATCCCGGAAAGTCGCCGGCCACCAGGTCGCCCGCCTCTGTGGCGCCGAGCCAGCGCGCGACGAGCCCGAGCTGCGCCGCGGCGCGTCCCGGCCGCGTCGCGGCGGCGGCCGCGGCCTCCTCGTAATTCAGTAGGCAGAGAAAATTCTCGCGGCCCTTGCGCACGACGACGCGTCGCCGTTTCCGCTCCGGGTCGGGATAGAGCCGGTCGAGCTCGGCGGCGATCTGGGTCTGCAAGTTGCGGGTGAACGTCGAAATCCACACCGAGCCGCGGTTCTTCTCGGCCCACACACTCGCCGGCGCGATATAGCCTAACGTCTTGCCGACCCCGGTCCCGGCTTCGGCCAGGACCGCATGCGGTTCGCCGGGCACGTCGCGCGGCGCAAACGCCGCGGCGGCGGCGGCCGCGTAGTCCGCCTGCTGCGGGCGCGGCTCGGATGCGGCGCCGAGCAGCCGGGCGAGCCTTGCGCGCGCCTCCTCCGGCGTCACGGGCTCGCTGCCGGGCGTCGGCGCGGGCGCCGGCTCGACCCATTCGGCAAGCCTCGTCCACGCCCGCAGCCCCGCCGCCTGGCGCCGGGCGCGCGGCTCCGCCGCCGGCAGCGCCGACAGCACCGCCGGCCCCCACAGCCAGCCGCCGCGGTCCATCGCCTCGGCGACGGCGCGGGCCTCGATGTCGGTTTCCTGCCCGAGCGCCTGAAGGAGGGCGCGCGCGGCGGTGGCGAGGGTGACGCACGCCTCGACCGGGCGCACCGGCCGCGGCAACCCGAGCGCCTCGGCGAGACCGCGCGGTGTCGGCACGCAAAACCGCGCCGGACGGACGAAGGCGAACAGCTCTAAGAGGTCGAGCGCGACAAAGCCGGGCGCATCGAGGCGGCGCGCGGTCGCGACGGCGTGGCACAGCATCGGCGTATCGACCTGCGCCCGACGGGCGGCCTCGGCCGGCGACAGCGCCTCGATCTCGCCCTCGGGGGTAAGCCACACGACCTCGCGGAACCCGGCAACCAGCACCGGTGCGTGCGGCACCAGCACCGGACGCGGAGCGCCCGCGAAACTCTGATCACCCGCCGACATGACGACCATTTAGCACAGGTGGCGCGCGCCGCCCGCTGCTATGCTGCCAAGCCGATGCCCGACTTCTATCCACTGATCCGGCTGATCCTGCATTCTCTGCCGGCCGAAGCCGCGCACCGGCTGAGCCTGCATGCGCTCCAGCTTGGCGCCGGCCGCCGCCTCGTCGCTCCCGGCGCGTCGGCGGACCCTCCAAGCCTGCGGCAGCGTATTTGGGGTCTCGATTTCCCCAACCCGATCGGGCTTGCCGCCGGCTACGACAAGGACGCGCAGGTGCCGGACGCGGTGCTGGGCCTCGGCTTTGGGTTTGCTGAAGTGGGGACGGTTACGCCGCGCCCGCAACCGGGCAACCCGAAACCGCGGATATTCCGGCTCGACGCGGACCGTGCCGCGATCAACCGCATGGGGTTCAACAGCGGCGGGCTCGACGCGGTGGTCGCGCGGCTGTCGCGGCGCCGGCGGCAAGGCGTTGTCGGGGTCAACCTCGGCAAGAACCGCGACAGCGCCGATGCCGCTCGCGACTACGAAGAGGGCGTCCGCCGTGCCGGGGACTGGGCCGACTACCTTGTCGTCAACATCTCCTCGCCGAACACGCCGGGGCTGCGCGACCTGCAGGCGCGGGCCGTGCTGGCAGGGCTGCTGCGCCGGCTGCTCGCGGCGCGCGACGAGGCGGCGGTGCGCGTACCGCTGCTGCTAAAAATCGCGCCCGATTTGACGGCTGCGGATCGTAGCGACATCGCCGAGGTGGCCCTCGACACCGGCGTCGACGGGCTCGTCGTGTCGAATACGACGACCGCGCGCCCGGCCGGGTTGAGGAGCACCCACCGGGTCGAGGCCGGCGGTCTCAGCGGCCGGCCGCTCTTTCCACTGTCGACCGCGTTGCTGTCGGACATGCACCGGCTGACGGAGGGGCAGCTCCCGCTGATCGGAGTGGGGGGTGTGGCCAACACGGCGGATGCTTATGCGAAGATTCGTGCGGGCGCCTGCCTCGTCCAGCTCTACACGGCGTTGATCTTCGAAGGGCCCGCCTTGGTCGGCAGGATAAAGACCGGATTGGCCGAACTGCTGCGCCGGGACGGGTTCGGCTCAATCGCGGAAGCGATCGGCTCGGCGCACACCGGGGAACTGGGCGCGGCGGGCATCGTGGCCGCGTCGGCTGGTAGCACTAGGCTGGCCGCGGCTTCACAGCGGTTGGGAAGAGTTCAGGGCCCTTGCTGGGGATGATCCGACATCGAAGCGCTAGCCAGCCGCAGCGATCGCACGCTTTTTCGATCAAGGTTCGCCTGTTTGGTTGTCGGTCGCCTCGTTGGCGCCGTCCTGGTTGGCGTCCGGGTCACCGTCGATGTTGCGTTCGGCCGCCACCGCGCGCTCAAATTCCACCAGGGTTTCACAAGTGTGCACGTGGAGGTGAGGAACGCGTTGCGACTCGGCGACCAGCGCCCGCTGGTCGTGCCGCGCCTGCTCGATGCGTCGATAGCGGAACGAGCTGCGCAGCCCCTCGCCTCGCGAAAAGGTGTCATAGCCAAAGCTGCCGTTGCGCTCAATCAGCGGACCAACATACAAGTCGACGCTCATATTCTCTCCTCGTCGGGACGACCCGAGCCGACGCATGCTCAACGGGTTGGGCCGTGTGATGTTCCAGGTAATTTGGCAACGCTTCGTAAATATTCGATTAAATTGATAAACATTTATCCCAATTGGTAACCGGCTTGTCACTTACGAGGTCAGTGCGATGGCAGTGCCCTATGTCACCGGGGTCAGCACCCTGGCGCCCCGCTATGACGGGTACATTCTCGACTTGTGGGGCGTCATCCATGACGGGGTGGCGCCGCTGCCCGGGGCCGTGGACTGCCTGAATTCCCTGGTCGAGGCCGGCAAGCGCATTGCGCTCCTTTCGAATGCGCCGAGCCGCGCCGACGACGTTGCCCGCCGGATCGCGCAAATCGGAGTGCCGGAAGATACCTACCACCATGTAATGTCGTCCGGCGAAGAAGCTTGGCAATACCTACGTCGGCGCGATGATCCTTTCTATGCGACGATCGGTCGCCGCTGCTTGCATATCAGCTCGGATCGCGACCTGGAAATCCGTGACGGGCTCGACCTCGAATTTTTCGATCAGGCGGAGTGGGCGGACTTCATCCTCAACACCGGTCCGGCCGAATGGGACGACACGATCGAGGATTATGCCCCGCTGCTGCGACGGTGCCTGGAGCGGCGGCTGCCGATGGTGTGCGCCAACCCGGACCTCGTCGTGATGCACGGCGCCAAGCTCGCCCTATGCGCCGGGGCGTTGGCGCAATTCTACGAGGAGCAAGGGGGCCGCGTCCGCTGGCACGGCAAGCCGCACCGTTCGGTCTACGACAGGTGCCTGGGCCTGCTCTCGGTTGGCGATCGCTCACGAATTCTTGCCGTCGGCGACAGCCTGCGCACCGACATCCCCGGTGCCGCGGCGGCGGGGATCGACAGCCTCTTTGTTGCGGGCGGGATCCATGCCAAGGAATTCGGCCTCGGCGAGGGATCGGAGGGAACGCCGGACCTCACCCGCGTCGAAGCAGCCTTGACTCTCGGCGGCCACCATCCGGTCGCCGTCGCCGCGCGCTTTTGCTGGTGAGCGCCGCCGCGGCGCGCGGTCAGCCGTGATCCGCGAGGTGCAGGATCGTCTCGCGCAAGCCCGTGTCGTAGTCGAGACCGAGCGCCGTCAGCACCGCGTTCGGCGGGGTCGACCGGAGCAGCCCCTTTCGCTCGAGCGCCGTCCACACCGCAGGGTTGCGCAAGCCCGTCGCGTCGCGCGACGCGACGACCGCCTCGCCGATGTGAAAATGGTCGCCGTGCGGATGCGGCAGGCGGGTCAGCGTAACCGAGCCCTGCTCGTCGCCCGGCTGCGAATAATCGGGCAAGCGGGCGAGTTGCTGGAGCAGGGTCAGGGTTTTGAGCTGCAGCGGGTTGAGGCCGAGCGGATTGTGCTTTCTAGGCATCGACTGTGATTATCGCGCCGCGGCGCCGCGCGCAATCGGGTTAGCCGCCGCCGAGCGCGGGCAGGGTCGCTTCACCGCGCAGCAGGCCCGCCGCCCACCCCGCGCCGGGGCGGCTTCTGGGGAACGGGCCGAGCGCCCGCGCTCGCGAGCGTCGCCGCGCCTGCCCGACGCTCCATCGCAAGTTGCCGACGAGCGGCAAATGGTCGGAAGCGACCCGCGCCAGCGGCGAGCGATAGACATACACATCGCGCAGCACCGCCGGCCCCAAGGCATAAATCCGGTCGAGCGGCAGCACCGGCATCCACGACGGAAACGTGCGCGGCGTCTCGCTCGGCCCGAGGCAGCGATCGAGCGCGCGGATGCCGCCGCCGTTGCGGCCTCGCCACTCGTTCAAGTCGCCGACCAGCAGCACCGCGTGCGGGGCGGCCCGGCTGGGCGCCGCTGGCTCGGCAAGCGCCGCGATCAGCCGATTCGCCTGCAACCGCCGCTCCCCGGCGTGCAGGCCGAAATGCGTCGCCATGACCCGCAGCACACGATGGCCGACCATCAGGTCGAGGTCGATCGCGCAGCGCGGCTCGTAATCGGAAACCGCAAGATCGATGGCGCGGGCGGACAGCAGCGGGAACCGCGTCAGCACCGCGTTGGCGAACCGCCCTCGGCGCTCGCGCCCGGCGCCGCCGAGGATCACCCGTCGGCCGGTCGCTTCCCCGAGATAGGCCGCGTGGTCGGCGCGAAGACCGTTGCCGCGCGCGTCGACTTCCTGCAGACAGACGATGTCGGCGTCGATTTCCCGCAGCACGGCCGCGATCCGCGCCGGATCGCACCGCCGGTCGAGCCCGACGCAGCCGTGAATATTATAGGTGACGACCCTGATCTCCGGCATTTCCGCCGCGCCGAGGACAAAAGGACGGGCCGCCGCACGAATCTCCGACATCAATCTCCCTTCGACCTGCATCTGTCGCGCCTTCGGGTCCGGCGCCCCTTCCCCGCTCGACAGCCGGCGGGACGCGTAACCGCGATAATGGCGCATGTCTTGCGACAAATCGTGTATCGCCGGCAACTTTGCTCGGACCATTTTGCCGCGCCGCCGAGGCCGGCCCGCATGTAGTACGACCGGGACGACCGGGGCATTGCCGCGGCGACCCTGATTATGAGGAGAAATCTCATGCTGCAAGGCAAAGCGGCGATCGTCACCGGATCGACGAGCGGCATCGGGCTTGGGATCGCCACCGCCCTTGCCGCCGAGGGCTGCTCGGTGATGTTGAACGGCTTTGGCGAGGCGGCTGCGATCGAGGAGCTGCGCGCCCGGCTTTCGCAGCAGCACGGCGTCGGCGTAGGCTATTCGCCGGCCGACATGTCAAAGCCGGCGCAGATCCGCGAGCTCGTCGAGGGCGCGGTGCGGCATTTTGGCAGCGTCGACATCCTCGTCAACAACGCCGGCATCCAGCACGTCGCCAAGATCGTCGACTTTCCCGAGGAGCGCTGGGACGCGGTCATCGCGGTCAACATGAGCGCCGCGTTTCACGCGACCAAGGCGGCACTCCCCCACATGCTGGCAAAAAGATGGGGGCGGGTCATCAACATCGCCTCGGCCCACGGGCTCGTCGCGAGCGGCGAAAAAGCCGCCTATGTCACCGCAAAGCACGGGATCGTCGGCTTTACTAAGGTGGTGGCGATCGAGACCGCGAACGACGGCGTCACCTGCAACACGATCTGCCCCGGCTGGGTGCTGACTCCGCTGGTCCAGCGGCAGATCGAAGCGCGCGCCGCTGCCGAGGGGATCGCGGTGCAGGAAGCGCGCGACGGCATGCTGCGTGAAAAGCAGCCGATGCTCGACTTCACGACCCCGGAGCAGATCGCAGCACTTGCCGTCTTTTTGTGCGGGGAAGCCGCGCGGACGATCACCGGCGCGGCGCTCTCGGTCGATGGCGGCTGGGTGGCGCAATAGCACGATCCTGCCAGGGCGGCGCGGTGCGCAGGTCCGTAACGCGTTCACGGCGTGGCCGCCCACACGCCCCGAGCCAACATGAGCGTAGGCGGCCCGCTTGACAGGGCGACCGTCGCAACCGTAGGGAATGCATTCTCCCGAACGGCGTCCTGGTCCTGATGCTCGATAAGAAGCACGCCGCCCTTCGCGGCCGTCTCGTCATCGTCGGTTTTGGCAGCATCGGCCAAGGCGTGCTGCCTCTGTTGCTGAGCCATGTCGAGATCGACCGGGCAAGGGCGGCGATCGTGACCGCCGACCCGCGCGGCCGTGAGGAGGCGGCCGAGTACGGCATCGCCTTCGACGAAACCCCGCTCACCCGCGACAATTACCGCGCTGTTCTCGAGCCCCGAATCGGCCCCGGCGATTTTCTTCTCAATTTGTCGGTCGACGTGTCGAGCACGGCGCTGATCGAGCTGTGCCAGGAAAAGGGGGTGCTCTACCTCGACACCTGCATCGAGCCGTGGCCCGGCGGCTACACCGATCCAAGCCTGCCGCCCTCGGCGCGCTCGAACTATGCGCTGCGCGAAAGCGCGTTGGCGCTGCGCCAGCGCTATCCCCGGGGCCCGACGGCGGTGGTGACGCACGGCGCCAACCCCGGCCTCGTGTCGCATTTCGTCAAGCAGGCGCTGGTCGACCTCGCCCGCGCGAGCAGCGCGGACGCGGACGCGGACGCAACCGTGCCGCGCGATCGCGCGGACTGGGCGCACCTCGCGCAGCGGCTCGGCGTCAAGGTCATCCACATCGCCGAACGCGACACCCAGGTCTCGAACATCCCGAAGATGCCGGGCGAGTTCGTCAACACATGGTCGATCGACGGCTTTGTCAGCGAAGGCTCGCAGCCGGCCGAGCTCGGCTGGGGCACCCACGAACGGC
>DATMLF010000233.1:0-16382 GCA_035570595.1 Allostellaceae bacterium | reverse complement strand
CCACCGATAACGGTCAGGCGAACGGCACAAACGTCCCCGGCGCCGCCGTTCGGATGGGCAGCGGCTATGGGATGGAGGCCAACAACCCCGTCGAGAACGTCTACAGCAATGCCGCGCCGACGGTTGCGCTGGCGGCTGGCGCCGTGGGCCCCGCGGGTGGCGGGCTGCCGCACGAAAACCGCATGCCGTTTTTGACGATCAACTATTGCATCGCGCTGCAAGGAATCTTCCCGGCGCGTAATTGACCTCGCCGCGCGCGCTCAGTTGAAGACGATCTGATAATCCTGATGGCCGCGGCCGGCGGTCAGGACCGGGATTACGTAGAGCGTCAGGACCGGGCCGTCTGCGACTGCCAAGCAATGCAGCCCCTCGGCCAGCACCGGGCATGGCGGGCCGCGCAGGATCAGCGAAAAGGGCGCGCGCGCAATTGCCTCCCAACCCGGAAATTCATTCCGGCGGATCCTCGTCAGCACGAGGCTGAGGTCGGTCCCGGCCGGCCGAAACACGCGGTCGACATAGGGAACGAAATCATCGGCGGTGAGTTGGTCGATCCTGCTCATCGGCCCTTTCTTGCGTCGAATTGCCGCCGCACCACGAGATGAACGTGGTTCGGCCCAAGCTGAAAATCCGCACGCCGCACGGGACGGTCGGGTTGCGGCCCGCCGTTGGCGGTCCCGCGGAAGAAGCCTTTCTTTATCTTCTGTTCGCCAGCAATCGGGCAGTGGAAATGGCGCTGATGCCGATTTCGGCGAATGACCGGGAGTTTCTGCTGCAGGTCCAGTTTCGCTCGATGAACGAGACTTACCGGCAAAACTTCCCGGCGGCGCGGTCCGACATCGTCGAACTCGACCGCTGGGCGATCGGCCGGATTGTCAGCGAAGTTCAAGCCGACTGCGTGTATTTCATAGACTTCGCGTTGCTCCCGCAGGCGCAAGGTCTGGGTATCGGCACGACAGTTCTTGCGGCGGCGCTGGAAGAGCCGCGACGCCTCGGCCTGCCGGCGCGGCTGCGTTCGTTTCACCATCATCGGGCGGCGCAGCGGCTCTACCGGAACCTCGGCTTCAGGATGGTGGCCGAAGAGCCGCCGCAAATCCTCCTCGAGTGGCGGGCGAGGCGCTGAGAGTCGTGAGCCGACTTGACCTCGGCCGGCGGTCCCGGGAGGATGCGGGCGAGAGGTGGAGAGGGAACAGGACCGAACGTGCATTCCTCGGGCGGGCATTATGATGCGCCGCATCTCGCTCGCAACACCGCGAACTTCAAGGCGCTGACGCCGCTGTCGTTTCTGCCGCGCGCGGCAGCGGCATATCCCGACAAGCTCGCCGTCGTCCACGGCGAGGCGCGCTATACCTATCGCGAATTTTATGCGCGCTGCCGGCGGCTGGCCGACGCGCTGCGGCGGTGCGGTGTGCGCGCAGGCGACACCGTCGCGGTCATGGCGCCGAACGTTCCGGCCCTGCTCGAAGCGCATTACGGCGTGCCGATGGCGGGTGCCGTTCTGAACGCGCTGAACACGCGTCTCGACGCCGGCTCGATCGCCTTCATCCTCGAGCACGGGCAAGCCAGGCTGCTGATCGCCGACCGCGAGTTCGCACCGGTCGTCAAGCCGGCATTGGCCGAGCTCGGCCGACCGTTGCCGCTCGTCGAGGTCGATGACGGGATTGGCGGCGCGGCGCTGGGCGGCACCGGATACGAAGCCTTTCTCGACGAAGGCGACCCCGCCGCCGAATGGGCCGACCCCGCCGACGAATGGGCGCCGATCGCGCTCAACTACACCTCGGGCACAACCGGCAACCCCAAGGGCGTCGTCTATCATCACCGCGGCGCCTATCTGAATGCGCTCGGCAACGCGATCACCTTCGGGCTCGGCCGCGATTCGGTCTATCTGTGGACCCTGCCGATGTTCCACTGCAACGGCTGGACCTACCCGTGGGCGGTCACCGCGCTCGCCGGGACCCATGTCTGCCTGCGCCGGGTCGATCCGGCGGCGGTCTTTGCGATGATCGTCGAGCACCGGGTGACCCATCTGTGCGGCGCGCCGATCGTATTGAACCTGCTGGCGCACGCGCCCGACGAGGCCAGACGCCGCTTTGACCACGTCGTCGAGGCGGCGACCGGCGGTGCCGCACCGCCCTCCGCGGTGATCGAGGCGATGGAGCGGCTGGGCTTTCGGGTGACCCACCTCTACGGCCTGACCGAAAGCTACGGCCCGTCGACGGTCTGCGCCTGGCAAGAGGCATGGGACGGGTTGCCGCTCGCCGAGCGCGCCGGCCATATGTCGCGCCAGGGTGTGGCGTCGCTGACCCTTGGCGGGCAGCGCGTAGTCGATCGCGCGACGATGGCCGACGTGCCGGCCGACGGTCTGACGATCGGCGAGCTGGCGTTGCGCAGCAATACCCTGATGAAGGGCTATCTCGCCAACCCGGCGGCGACCGCCGAAGCCTTCCAGCATGGCTGGTTTCACACCGGCGACCTCGCGGTCATGCACCCCGACGGCTATGTCGAGATCAAGGACCGCGCCAAGGACATCATCATCTCGGGCGGCGAAAACATCTCCTCGCTCGAGGTCGAGGAGGCGCTCTACCGTCACCCGCACATCATGGAGGCGGCGGTCGTTGCCCGTCCCGACCCGAAATGGGGCGAAAGCCCGTGCGCGTTCGTGACCATGACGCCCGACACGCCGCCGCTCGCCGCGGCCGACGTGATCGCCTGGTGCCGCGAGCATCTCGCCCACTACAAGGTGCCGCGGACGGTCGTATTCGGCCCGTTGCCGAAGACCTCGACCGGCAAAGTCCAGAAATTCGAGCTGCGCGAGCGCGCCAAGGGGCTGGCGCCGTGACGCCACGTCGAAGGACATGACCCACGCCCGCCACGCACCGCGCCTCACCCTCCCGCTGGGCGGGCCCCTCTCTCGCCCCGCGGGGGACGGGGCGAGAGCCAATGTCTCGCTCCCTCGCCCCGCTTGCGGGGAGAGGGCTGGGGTGAGGGGCGCTGTCCGCGTCGGCGCCGAAGGCTTGGCGAAATGACCGCGCTGCCGAGCTTTGACCTCGCCGGGCAGGTCGCGCTCGTCACCGGCGCGTCGAGCGGAATCGGGCGGCATCTGGCGTTGCTGCTCGCCGCGGCCGGGGCCAAGGTGGCGCTCGCCGCGCGCCGTACCGAGCTGCTTGCCGAGGCGGCGCGCAAGATCGCGGCCGAGGGCGGCACGGCATCGCCGATCGAGCTCGACGTGACCCGCTCCGACAGCGTCGCCGCCGCCGTCGCCGAAGCCGAGCGCGCGCTCGGGCCGCTCAGCCTGCTTGTCAACAATGCCGGCGTGACGGTCGCCAAGCCGGTGCTCGAGCACACCGAGGCGGACTGGGACCACGTGCTCGACACCAACCTCAAGGGCGCGTGGCTGACCGCGCGCGAATTCGCCTCGCACCTGGTCGACCGCGGACGGCCGGGCCGCATCGTCAACATCGCCTCGGTGCTGGGGCTGCGCACGATCAGGCATCTGCCGGCCTACACCGCCGCCAAGGCCGGTCTGATCCACCTGACCCGTGTGCTGGCGATGGAGCTGGCACGGCACCGGGTCCTCGTCAACGCGCTGGCGCCGGGCTACGTCGAGACCGACTTCAACCGCGACTTTCTGCGAAGCGAGGCCGGCCACCGACTGGCGGCGCGCATTCCGCTGCGGCGGGTCGGCCAGCCGGACGATCTCGACGGCGCGATGCTGCTGCTGGCCTCGCCGGCGGGCGCCTACATCACCGGCGCCGTTATCTCGGTCGATGGCGGGCACGGCGTCGCCGCGATCTGAGCCGCCGGCCGCGGCTGACCAGCGGCGCTCCGGGCTCGCCCGGTTTCTTGCTGACGCGAGCCGCGCGCAGCGCTGCGAGATCACCGCGTTGACCGCGCTTTCGGGCGGCTCGATCCAGGAAAACTGGGGTCTCGACGCGGTTTTTGCGGGCGGCAGCCTCGACGGCGAGCACCGTCTCGTATTGCGCGCGGCGGCGTCGACCGGGGTCCCGTCAAGCCTCGACCGCGTACAGGAATTCGCGGTGCTGAAGGCTGCGTTCGCGGCCGGGGTCACGGTCCCCGAGCCGCTCTTCGCCTGCGCCGACCCGGCAATTTTGGGCAAGCCGTTCTTTGTCATGCGCCGGGCTTCGGGCAGTGCGGCCGCCCATCGGATCACCCGCGACCCGGCGCTCGATCCGGCGCTGCCCGAAATCGCCGCGCGTCTGGGCCGCGAGCTGGCCCGGATTCACACGATCCGCCCGCCGCGCCCCGATCTCGCGTTTCTGACGCCGCCCGCGCAATCCGGCGCGGCACACCAGGTCGCGGGTTTTCGTGCCCATCTCGACGGGCATCGGGCGCCCCGCCCGGTGCTGGAGTGGGGGCTGCGCTGGCTCGAGACCCACCAGCCGGTCCCGGCCGACCCGGTGCTGTGCCATCATGATTTTCGCACCGGCAACTACCTGCTCGACGGCGCGCGGCTGACCGGGATCCTGGATTGGGAGTTTGCCGGCTGGGGCGACCCCGACGAGGACATCGGCTGGTTCTGCAGCAAGGGCTGGCGGTTCGCCCGGCTCGACCGCGAGGCCGGCGGCATCGCCGACCGCGCCTCGTTTTATCATGGCTACGAAAGCGTCGGCGGCCGGCCGGTCGACCCGGCGCGCGTCCGTTTCTGGGAAGTGCTGGCGAGCGTGCGCTGGGCCGTCATCGCCTTGCAGCAGAGCGAGCGTCATCTGCTCGGCGGCGAGCGCAGCCTCGACCTGGCGCTGACCGGCCGGCGCGCCGGCGAATGCGAGCTCGAGATCCTGACGCTGCTCGACCCGAAAGGAGCCCCCGCCGACCGGCCGACCTCCTCCGCCTCGGAAGCGGCGGCGCCTTCGGACCTGCGCGATCTGCCCGGCGCCCCGGCATTGCTGGCGCTCGCCCGCGACGTGCTCGTCAATGACCTCCTGCCGCTGCTGCCGTCCGAGCGCCGGCTCGAAGCCCGGCTTGTCGCCAATTGCATGGCGATCGCCGAGCGCGAAGCGGGCGTTGCGGATGACCCGGCAGTCGGGGCGATCGTCAGGGAGTTGGAAATTTTGTACCGGCCGGAGCGCCTCTCCCTCTCCCGCAATGCGGGAGAGGCTCCTTCGCGCAGCGAAGCGGGTGAGGGTGCCTACCGCAGGGAGGCGGGTGAGCTCGCGACCGCGGAGCTGTGGCACCGTTTCGCCCGCGAGCTGCGCATCGGCGCCTTCGAGAATTCGCCGGAGCGCGCGGCGCTCGCCCGCGCTATCTTGTGGCGGTCGACACTTGCCAGGCTGCGTCTGGCGAACCCGAGATTTCTCGCCGCCAACGGTTTCTCGTAGCCGGGCGGAACCCGCGGAGAGGACGAGCGTGCCGCAATCCCGTGTCCGCCAGGCGATCGAGGCGTTCGCCGCCGGCGAGATCGTGGTCGTCACCGACGACGACGACCGTGAGAACGAAGGCGACCTGATCCTGGCGGCGGTGCATGCCACGCCCGAAAAGATGGCGTTTATCGTCCGCCACACCTGCGGCATCGTCTGTGCGCCGCTGACCGGCGAAATCGCCCGCCGTCTGCATCTGGCGCCGATGGTCGCCGACAACGACGCGATCCATGGCACCGCCTTCACCGTTTCGGTCGACTACCGCCACGGCACGACGACCGGCATCTCGGCCGACGACCGCACCGCGACGATCCGCAATCTCGCCAACAACAATACCGGGCGCGCCGACTTTGTCCGGCCGGGCCACATCTTCCCGCTGATCGCCAAGGACGGCGGGGTGTTGATGCGCTCCGGCCATACCGAGGCGGCGGTCGATTTCTGCCGGCTCGCCGAACTTGAGCCGGTGGCGGCGATCTGCGAGCTGGTCAACGACGACGGCACGGTCATGCGCGGACCCCAGGTCGCCGCCTTCGCCAAAAAACATGCGCTGCAGCGCATCTCGGTCGCCGATCTGATCGCCTACCGCCAGGCCCGCGAAAAGCTCGTGACCCGCGTCGCCGAGTTCAAAGTGGCGAGCGACATTGGCGAGCTCGCCGGCTACGCCTATGTGACGCCGTTCGACAAGGTGCATCACTACGCCTTCGTCTACGGCAATATCGGCGACGGCACCAATGTCCCGACCCGGCTGCACCGCGCCAGCGTCATCGAGGATTTGTTCGGCGGGGCAAAGCCGATCCGGGCCGCCCTCGACCGGTTCAAGGCGGCCGGGCGAGGCGTGCTCGTCTACCTGCGCGACGGCACCTCGGGCGTCCCGACCTCGACGGTCGGCGAGGACGCGACCGCGTCCGAACGCGAGCGCAGCGTGCAATGGCGCGAAGTCGGACTCGGCGCGCAGATCCTGCGCGACCTGCGGATCTCGTCGATCCGGTTGCTCGCGACGCGCTCGCGCACCTATGTTGGCCTTGCCGGCTTTGGCATCGAGATCGCCGAGACCGAGCCGCTCGACGGCGAATAGCCCCGGGCTTGGGCAAACCCCGGGCTCGGGCAAAGGAGCAGCGATGCGTTCCGCCGGGAGGATGCATTATGCCTGGATTGTCGCCGGCGTCACCTTTGTCGTCGGGCTGCTGACGGCGGGGGTTCGCGCCGCGCCGGGTGTGCTGATCATACCGCTCGAGCAGGAATTCGACTGGTCGCGGGCCACGATCTCGTTGGCGGTCGGGATCAATCTGCTGCTCTACGGTCTCGTCGGCCCGTTTGCCGCGGCGATGATGGACCGGTTTGGCGTGCGCCGCACGATGACCTTGGCGCTGATCCTGACAGCGGCGGCGGTCGCGATGTCGCCGGCGATGCACGAGGCGTGGCAGCTGATCCTGTTGTGGGGCGTCGTCGTCGGCGCCGGCACCGGGGTCATCGGCGCCTTTTTGTCGGCCTATATCGCGGCGCGGTGGTTCCGCCGCCGCCAGGGGCTGGTGGTCGGATTGCTGACCGCCGCCAACGCCGCCGGGCAGCTGGTTTTCCTGCCGAACCTGGCCGAGCTCGTCACCCATTTCGGGTGGCGGGTGATGTCGCTGGTGCTGGCCGGCGTCGTCGCGGTGTTTGTCCCGCTCGTCGCCGCCTTGATGCGCGACCGGCCCCGCGACCTGGGCCTCACCCCGTACGGCGCGGAGGGCGAGCCGGTTGCCGAGGCCCCGTCCGCGGTAAACCCGCTGACGGCGGCCTTTGGCGCGCTCGGCTATGGAGCCCGCAAGCGCGACTTCTGGCTGATCGCCGGCGGCTACTTTGTCTGCGGCGCCACCACCAACGGGCTGATCGGCACGCATCTGATCCCGGCCTGCGTCGACCATGGGCTGAGCGAGGTCACCGGTGCTGGCCTGCTCGCGGCGACCGGTGTTTTCAGCTTTCTCGGCGGCACCTTGTCCGGGTGGCTCAGCGACCGCTGGGACAACCGGGTGCTGCTCGCCTGGTATTACGGGCTACGCGGGTTGGCGCTGATGTATCTGCCGTTCGCGTTCGGCATCTCGGTGTGGGGGCTGCCGCTCTTCGCGGTGTTTTACGGCCTCGACTGGATCGCCAGCGTGCCGCCGACGGTGCGGTTGCTCAACCGCGTCGTCGGCACCGAGCGGACCGGGATCATGGTCGCCTGGATCACCGTGATTCATCAAGTCGGCGGCGCCCTCGCCGCCTATCTCGGCGGTGTTTTGCGGGGCGCGTTCGGCACCTACCTCGAGGCGTTCATGTTCGCCGGGCTGCTGTTGATCGGCGCCGCGCTGATGGTGCTGTTCATCGGCGTCGGCGGGCGCGAGCCCGAGCCGGTGGACGCCGCCTTTGCCGCGGAGTAGGGCCGCGCCGTCCTTCGTTGGAATCGAGGCAGTGAGGTCGACGTAGTGAGCGGTGCCCCGTTGCCGTGGCTCCCGGCGGTTTTGGTGGTCGTCCTCGGCGGGCTCGCGCTCGCCGCCATAGCCGTCGGGCCAGCCGCGAGGCGAACCTGGCTCGCCGCGGTCGCCGTCGCCAGCTGCTTGACCTTGGCCGCATCGGTCTGGCAGACGCGCGCCGCCAGCGAGCAAATCGCGCGGCTGACCGAGCAAGACCAGTCCAAAAAGCTGGCCGCGGAGGTGGCATCCTTGCAGCAGCAAGTCGCACGGCTGCAGCAAAGCACGCGGGTGCGTTCGCTCTCCGCCGACACGGCGGCAAAGCTCGCCGACTATCTGCGGCCGTTTGGACCCAGAAAGATCGTGGTCTCGTGCGCTCCGAACGACATTGAGGCATATCGCTACGCGACGGACATCGCGAATGTCTTGAAGGCTGCCAACTGGGACGCGCGCGGGCCGGAGACCACGATGATCTTTGGCGACATTCGGGCGATGGGCATCAATGTTTACGACAATGGCGGGAGCGGCTCGAACACGGCAAAAATCCTGATCGACGGGCTTGCCAAATTCGCCATCCCCTACCAAAGCCGGGTGCCGCCGAACGAGGCGATGCCCGAGGGTGACGCGGTCGAGCTGTTTATCGGCAAAAAGCCGGAGCAGCCGGCGACCGCAGCGGACGGCATGGCGCGCTGACCCACCGTCGCGCGCCCATCCGGGGAACAGTTCGGGAATGTGAGGCGGGTTTCCGCCGCCCGGACCAGAGCGGTCGCATCGCCGGTTGCCCCCCAATCCCCGGCCGCGGCCGCGTCGCGGCCGGCAGCGCTCGGCTGCTGCCGAAACCCTGTGTGACCTCCTTCATAGAGGACGCCGCGCGGGACAACTAGATACGCCCTCGGGCGCACCGGTTCCGGTGGCGCAAAGAGGGCGACAAGACGTGATCATCCGTGAAAAACAGGCTCCGGTAGAGGCTCTTGCCGACCGGGTCGGCGAGGCCGCGGTCGCCGAATTCATCCGCACCCGCGGCGTCACCCGCTGTCCGACGGCGTGCCTCTTGCCGACGCAGGGCTCGGTGGCGCCGCCCGACCGCGTCGCGCTCGCCGAATATGCCGAACGCCGCGACCGGGTGCGCCGGGCGCGCGCCGCGCGTCAGAACGCCTTTTTTCCGTTCTCCTCTCCCAAACCGACGTAAGCCCGAAGCCGGCGATCGCGGCTTGGCTCTTGCCGTCGGGGCCGGCTCGGTAGACTGCGGCGCGGCGGTGACAGCCGCGGAGCCGATTCGCGCATTGCGCGAGCATACCGCATGGACGCATGCTCAGGCTTCAGCACGTTATGCGCCCACCGGTCCCGCTCGATAGGCCGGTGCTGGGCGTCTGCGGCTTTGGAGCGTGTCGGCGCGGGCAAGTGGCGGACTCGCGGTCAGGTCGTTCACGAGGCGCCTTTTCTGGTCGAGCCGAGGCCGCGGCGCTTGTGCGCAAACCGCAAGTGAAGAAAATCGGCCAATCGTCGGCCGACAGATCGGAGGAAGGATGCTGTTCAAATGCCTGCCGGAAGGCGCGCCGATCCCGGGCCGCTTCCCGGGCCCGGCTCATGCCCGCGGCAAATGGTTCACAATCGACATCCACTGCCATGTGCGGAGCGAGGCGGCGACGCGCATGGTCGAGGGCAACGACGATGTCGCGCGCTGGTTCCTCGAAACCCAAGCCGGCGCAGAAAGCCGTGCCGTCAACCGGGCCAACGGCGAGCGCACCAACGCGCAGAGCGTGTCTCCCGAAAAGCGCATCGAGGACATGGACCGGATGGGGATCGACATCCAGGCGATCTCGCCCGCACCCCGCCAGACCTATTACGGCGCCGACCCCGATCTTGGGCTCGCCACGGCGCGCGCGATCAACGATTTCATCGCCGAGATCTGCGGCAAATACCCCGAGCGCTTTGTCGGACTCGGCACGGTGCCGTTCCAGGCACCCGAGCTCGCCGTAGCCGAGCTCGACCGGCTGCACAAATCCTTAGGCTTTCGCGGCATCGAGATGATGACCCACGTTGCCGGCGAGGATTTGTCCGCCCCGCGCTTTCGCAAGATCTTCGCGCGCTGCGAGGAACTGGGCTTGCTCGTTTTTATGCACCCCGACGGGTTTACCGAGGCGGGTCGGCTCGCCAGTCACTATTTTGCGAATGTGATCGGCAACCCGCTCGATTCGACGGTGGCGCTGCATCACCTGATCTTTGGCGGCGTGCTGCGCGACTACCCGAATTTGAAGCTGGCCGTCGCTCATGGCGGCGGTTACCTGCCGGCTTATTCGGGCCGCATCGACCATGTCGCCTCGGCCCGGCCGGACGGCTGCGAACAGATCGCCCGGATGCCGACGACCTACTTGAAGCGCTGCTATTTCGACGCGCTCGTCTACACCCACCACCAGCTTGAATACCTGGTCGAGGAATACGGCGCCGACCACATCCTGATGGGCACCGACTACCCGGCCGACATGGGCGAAGTCGACCCCGTCGGCATGATAGAGGGCTGCCCAGGTCTCGACGACAGCGAGCGCCGGGCGATCTTCGGCGGCAACGCCGCCCGCCTCCTTAACCTTGAAGTGCCGCCCAGACCGCGCTAGAGGCATGCCCCATGGCGATCATGCTGGCAAAGACCTATGCGGCCTTCAAGGCAGCCGGCGCGCCCGAAGACGACGCGATCGCTGCCGCCGAGGAGCTGGCGGGCTATGACAACCGCCTCACCTCGATCGACCACCGGCTGTCGATTATCGAGACCCGACTGGAAGCCCTGGAAAAAGGACTCTCGCAATTCCGCACGGAGGTCAATGCCCGCTTTTCGGATGTCGGTTCCCGCTTTTCCGACGCCGGCTCCCGGTTCACGATGCTGACTTGGGCGGTCGGGATCAACGCCGCGGCGACAATCGCAATCCTCGGCGTCTTGTTGAGGGGTCATTGACCGCTGCCATGAAGCCCGGGTCTTAGGGAGGAAGCGAATGAAATTCCTGACCGACGAACAGCTGGCCGAATTGCTGCCCGCCGAAACCGCTTCGTTCGCCTCCCCGGTGCCGACCCAGATCGTGTCGAGCGAAGAGTACATGCCGGTGCCGCAAACCGAAAGGCAGCGCCGGGTCGAGGCGCGGCTCAAGGAAATCAGCGACCGGCTGGCGCGCCGTCAGGGCCTGTCGCGCCGGCGGTTTTTTCAGACCGCGGCCGGCATGGCGGCCTCGTTTGTCGCGCTCAACGAGGTCTTCGGCCATCTGTTCGACGCAAGTCCGGCCGAGGCGGCGACCCCCGACATGGCAAACGAGCGCGCCGCCGCGCTGTCGGGCCAGTTCATCATCGACGGCCATACCCATTTCCTGCGCGACGACACCCGCCTGACCGGCTTTGTCAAGATGCGCAACGCCTTTGGCAAGCTCGGCTGGAACAAGGAGCTGAGCGGCGAGCAGACCCTCGACGACCTCAAATACGCCAACTACATCAAAGAAGTGTACATGGACAGCGACACCAAGGTGGCGCTGCTGTCGAACTCGCCCTCGGATGTGCCGCAGGATTGGTTCATCCCCCAGGCCCAGGTCTTCGCAACCCGCGAAAAGGTCAACAAACAGGCCGGCTCGCGGCGGATGATGGCGCACTTCACAATCACCCCGGGCCAGCCCGGTTGGCTCGACCAGGTGGACCAGGCGATCGAAGTCTACAAGCCCGATTCCTGGAAGGGCTACACGGTGGGCGACAACACCCACAAGGAACTGGCGCACTGGCCGTGGCACGCCGACGACGAAAAGCTGATGTACCCGTTCTACGAAAAGATATCGAAAACCGGCATCAAGAACGTCTGCATCCACAAGGGCCTGTTCGCGCCGGGCGTCGAAAAGCAGTTCCCGCGGCTGCGCCCCTACGCTGATGTCAGCGATATCGGCAAGGCCGCAAAGGACTGGCCGCAGCTCAATTTCCTCGTCTACCACTCGGCCTATCGCTGGGTCGGCGGCAGCCCGGCCGACGGCATGGCCGAGTTCGACCAGACCGGGCGCAGCTCGTGGACGAGCGACCTCGCCGAGATCCCCGAGAAGTACGGCGTGACCAACGTCTACGGCGATCTTGGGCAGATCTTTGCCTGGACCGCAGTCGCCGAGCCGCGCCTCGCCGCGGCGCTGATGGGCACGCTCGTCAAGGGGCTCGGCCCCGACCATGTCGTGTGGGGCACCGACGCGGTGTGGACCGGCGCTCCGCAATGGCAGATCGAAGGGCTCCGCCGCCTCGAAATCCCCGAAGACATGCAAAAGAAATACGGCTACAAGCCGCTCGGCCCCGCCAACGGCCCGGTCAAATCGGGCATCTTCGCCGGCAACACACAACGCCTCTACAATCTCGACCAGCACGCCGAGCTGCCGGCCTCCGACCGGTTCGCCGAGCTCAAGGCCGACTACCTGATAAACGGCCCCGGCCGCAGCAACCTGCGCTACGGCTACGTCCGCAATTCAGGCTGACGGCTCGTTTTTTTCCCGGGAATTGAGGGAATTGCTGCCACTGACAGCGTCAAGCACGCGTTGCCCGGACTGGTCCGGCATCCACGCTTGGCAACCGGCAAGCCGTGCCCAGCGAGCGAGTGGCGCTGGCGTTCCAACCGGGAAGTTCGCCGGATCAAGTCGCTGCAACTTCTTTCTCGTCTTACCGGCGCAGGCCGGTATCCGCGCCCCAGTAGATCTCGACTTTCGTCGGGATGGCGATGCTGCAGCGGAGGGGTTTTGACCCGAAGAACGTCGCGTTCGCCGCACTGGCGAGACCGCACCGTTGCCGATGCGACCGTGTAGCCCGTCAAATTCCGCTGCGGCCGGCGGCGATTTCGCCCTGCGCGATCTGGGGCGGGATAATCCAGGCGTAAAAGGCGTCGCGCTGAATATTTTTGGCGGCGGTGTTGTCGCTGCCCCAGCTGACCAGCGAGACGATCTTTACGTAGAGCTGCTGGCCCGGAGCGAGGTCGACGTTTCGGTCCTGGTTCCAGCTCGGGACAAAGCTCGCGGGCGCGATGTGATAGTGACCGGGCGGAACGTCGCGATAAACCGCGCTGCCATTGGCGACCGACCCGAAATAGCCGCCATTCACCTCGACGCTGGCAAGATTGAGGCTCTCGGACGGCTCCCAGGCGCGATACAGCCAGATGCGCGCCTGACCCGGCGGGACCGGGAGCTCGGCCGCCGGCGGCGGTGCGGCGCAGCCCGCGGCCATCAGCATCAGGGCGCCGGCCCACCGCGTCCAATGTCGGGATCCTGAGGGAAGGCTCCTCGCCATCGGCGTCCTCCACAAATCGGCGGTGCGCGCGTCGCGGCCGGCGTGGGCTCGCGCGCATTGTCGCGCACGCGTGGATATGTATTGCGGGGTTGGGCTATCAAGGGCGGATGAACCGAAAGCAGCGGCGCGCCGAGCGGCGACCGGGCATGGCGGGTTCCCCCGCTGGTGGGCCGCCGGCGCCGCTCGCCGCCTCGTTTGCCAGCGCGCTTGCCTATCAGCGCGCCGGGCGGGCGGCGGACGCCGAGCGGATCTGCCGCCACATCCTCGGGGTCGCGCCGGGCCACGCCCCGGCCTTGCACCTGCTCGGTGTTCTCGAGCATCAGCGCGGCCGGTCCGACGACGCCGTCGAGCACATCCGCGCGGCGATCGCGCGTGACAGCCGCGACCCGGCGTTTCATCACAATCTCGGGAACGTGCTGCGGGCGCTCCGTCGGCCGGCCGAGGCGCTCGGCTGCTTTGAGCAGGCGTTGGCTCTCGCGCCAGGCTCGGTCGACACGCTCTACAACCTTGCCAACGCCTGCCACGACCTCGGCCGCGTCGCGGAGGCGGTCGGCTATTTCGAGCGGGCGCTGCGGCTGCAGCCCGACGCGGTCGAGCTGCACCACAATCTAGCGACCGCGTTGCATGATCTTGGCCGGGTCGAGGAAGCCGTCGCGTGCTTTCATCGGGCGTTGGCATTGCGGCCCGATTCGGTCGAGGCCCTCGACAATCTGGCGGCCGCACTGCGGTCGCAGGGCGACATGGAGGAGGCGCGGGCGTGCTACGAGCGCGCGCTGTCGCTCGAGCCGAATCGGCTCGAAAGCCGGATCGGGCTCGGCGTGGTGCTGCGTGAGCTCGGCCGGCTCCAAGATGCCCTGCAGTGCTGCGAGCGGGCGCTGGCGCTGGCGCCGGACCATCCCGAGACGCGCAACAACCTCGCGGTCACGCTCGTCGACCTCGACCGCCCGGCGGAGGCCGCCGTGCATTACCGGCAGGTCCTGGCGGTTCAGCCCGATCGCGCCGAAACCCACAACAACCTCGGCATCGCGCTCGAGCGCCAGGGGCGCCCCGAGGAGGCCGCCGCCTGCTACGGGCATGCGCTGGCGCTGAACCCCGACTACCCCGAGGCGCATTTCAACCGCGCCCATGCGTTGCTTTCGACCGGAGCGTTCGAAGAGGGGTGGCCCGAATACGAGTGGCGGTTCGCGGTCGCCCGCTACGACCGCGGCTTTGACGAGCCGTTGTGGTCGGGTGAGCTGCTCGCCGGACAAACCATCCTGATCCACGCCGAGCAGGGGTTCGGCGACACCTTGCAGTTCCTCCGCTATGTGCCGCTCGTCGCCGGGCGCGGCGGGCGTGTGGTGCTGGAGGCGCCGCGAGCGGTCGCCCGGCTTGCCCGCACGGTTACCGGGGCCTCCGAGGTTGTCGCCGCCGGCGACGCGCTGCCGCGATTCGACCGGCATTGCCCGCTGCTCAGCTTGCCGCGCGTTTTTGGAACGACGCTCGCGACCATTCCAGGCGACGCGCCGTATCTGAGCGTGCCGCGCGAAGCCGCCAGCCCATGGGCGGAGCGGATCGCCGACGCCCCGGGCCTCAAGGTCGGCCTCGCATGGTGCGGCAGCCTCGCGGGCATCGTCGATCGGCGCCCGATCGACCTGCAACTGCTGCACGCGCTGTCGGCCGTCCCCGGGGTAAGCTGGTTCAGCCTCCAGGTTGGCGATCGCTCGCGCGACCTGTCCTCGCTGGAGGGTTGGGAGATTGCCGACCTGTCGCCCTTGCTCAGCGACTTTGCCGAGACCGCGGCGGCGGTCAGCCGTCTCGACCTGGTTATCACGATCGACACGTCGGTAGCGCACCTCGCCGGCGCGCTCGGCCGCCCGACCTGGGTCTTGCTGCCCTACAACTCCGACTGGCGCTGGCTGCGGGGGCGTCGCGACAGCCCCTGGTATCCGACAGCCCGGCTGTTTCGCCAGGCGAGGCCAGGCGACTGGCCCGGCGTGGTGCGCGAAGTCGCGGCCGCATTAACGCAACTGGTTTACTGACCCCCGAGCAGACCCGCGCATCTGTGGTGGCCGGGTGCCTTGATCCCGGCTGAATCGCGGCGCCGGTTCGCGTTTTGCGTTTGCCCACGCACCCGCTTTGCCGCCGCCTGTGATGTCCGCGCCACGCCGGGCGGCGCGGGTTTTGGCGCGGGCGCAATTGTCAGCGCCGGGCAATGGCGCGTGCGGCGGGGATCGCGAATTCAAATGGTCAGGATTTAGACCGTTAGACCCGGGAATTTAAACCGTTGGTTCAATCGCTTATCGCGGGGCGATGGGTTGTCGGCGTCGACAAATCCACCGAAAGGTTTAGTCCGGTCGATTAGATGTCTACACCTATCGCTACACCGTTTTTCAATCTAACGATGGATAGTCGAGGGGGCCGCTCTCGGCAATCATCATCAACCTCTGATTTAAGAGGTCGGTTAGCGGGGGAGCGGCTGAAGATGACGAGAGCCCAAGGTATTGGATCCTTAGCGGCGATCGGCGGTCTGACCGCCATTATCGCGTTGCAGACCGGTATGCCGGCCGCCAAGGCCGACGAGCTGGCGGACCTGCGCGCCAACCAGCAGCTGTTGCAGCAGCGCATCGACCAGCTGGCGCAGGCGCAAGCGCAGCAGCCGCCGGCGCCCGGCGGCGTGCCGGGCGGCGGCCCGGGATCGGCCTACGGCACCGCCCCAGTTCCGGGAACGTCGATGGCCGGCGGCAGCTTTCCGCGGTCGTTTTTGATCCCCGGCACCGACACCTCGATCCGCGTCGGCGGCTTTGTCGACATAACCATCCTCGACTTTCTGCAGGGCGGCGGGGCTGTGCCGGGCAGCAACTACGGCTCCAACTCCGGACAGAACGGCAACCTGCACTCGATCCCATTGACCGGCGGGTATGTCCCCGGTCTCGGCTTCACCAACCCCAACGCAACGAACGTTGCTCCCACCCGCAACAACGGTATTCTCGAGTTCAGCCCGCAGCAGACCAGAGTCAATATCGAAACCCGCACCCCGACAGGCTGGGGCGAGGCGCGGACCTTCTTCGAAATGGACTGGGCCGGTTGCAGCAGCGGCGGCAGCTACACCTGCCAGACCTTAGGGCAGGGCGGCGGCAACAGCTTGCTGCCACGGCTGCGCTATGCCTACGGCACGTTGGGCGGGTTCCTCGCCGGCCAGGCGATCTCGAACTTCTCCGACGCCGACGCCGACACCGAGTCGATGGAATTTGGCGGCACCGAGGGGTCGACCGGCGGTATGCGCATCCCGCAGGTGCGCTACACGGTCGCCGGCCCGTAC
>DATMLF010000232.1:0-21127 GCA_035570595.1 Allostellaceae bacterium | reverse complement strand
CCGTGGGTTTTCACATGGGTGACCTTGCCGTCGACATAGGCCGCCATCGCCTGCAGCGCGCCGATCTGGTAGGCGATCATGTATTCGAGGTCGCGCGGGCTCGTGTCGATGCGGCGCCGGCCAAACCCCCACAGGTCGTTGAACCCCGGATGCGCGCCGATGCTGACCCCTTCGGCGGCGGCGAGGGTGACGAGCCGGTGCATCGTCGCCGGGTCGCCGGCGTGATAGCCGCAGGCGATGCTGGCCGAGCGGATGATCTTCATCAACGCGGCGTCGTCGCCCATTTCCCAGGCGCCAAAGCCCTCGCCCATGTCGGCATTGAGGTTGATCGCTTTTGCCATCGCCCGATCCTCGTCCTATCGTCCCGCACCACCTGATATCGGCAATTGTAGCAAGGAATTCGATGCCGGTGCGTTTCCTGTCGGTCGGCGACCGCGCGCTCGCGGTCGAGTTCGGCGACGCGGTCGACCGCGGGCTGAGCCGCCGGGTGCTGCGCCTCGAGCGCGCGCTGCGCGCCGCGCGCCTGGCGGGTGTCGTCGAGAGCGTGCCGAGCTTTCGCTCGCTTCTCGTGCATTACGACCCGCTCGCCGCATCCCGCGCGGATCTCGAAGCCGCGATCGCCGGGCTACTCGGCCGCGACGCGGACGCCGCCGCCACGACGCGGCTGTGGCGTATCCCGGTCTGCTACGCGGGCGAATTGGCACCCGATCTCGACGAGGTCGCCCGGCTGACCGGCCATACCCCGGCCGAGGTCGCGAGCCTCCACAGCAGCGTGCGCTACCATGTCTACATGCTGGGGTTTCTGCCGGGGTTTCCTTATCTGGGTGACCTGCCGGCGGGGCTCGCGTTGCCGCGGCGCGCCGACCCGCGGGTGCGGGTGCCGGCCGGCTCGATCGCGATCGCCACGAGCCTGACCGCGATCTATCCCTACGAGAGCCCCGGCGGCTGGCATCTGATCGGGGCGACGCCGGTCCGCCTTTTTGATCAGGCCCGCACCCCGCCGGCATTGCTCGCCGCCGGCGACGCGGTGCGGTTCGAGCCGATCGACCTCGACGCATTCGCCGCGATCGGCCGGGCGGTTGCGGATGGCGGCTATCCGCTCGACAGCGTGCCGATGGCGCCGCCATGATCCCTGGTTTAAAAGTGCTGAGCCCCGGCCTGCACACGACGGTGCAGGACCTCGGCCGGGTCGGCTACCAGGCGCTCGGTGTTCCGGTTTCGGGTGCGCTCGACCCGCTGGCGCTGCGCCTCGCGAACGCCCTTGTCGGCAACTCATCCGGCCTCGCCGCGCTCGAAATCCTGTGGAGCGGGCCGACCATGGAGGTGACGGCCGAGGCGGCGCGGGTCGCCCTCGGCGGACCCGGTGCCAGCCTCGCGGTCGGCGGCGAGCGTCACGTCGTGCCGGCCTGGCAAAGCGTTACCCTGGCGCGCGGCGAGGTCATCCAGGTCAACCTCGGGCGGGAGTCGGTTTGCACCTACCTGGCCGTCGAGGGCGGGGTCGCGGTGCCCGCGGTCCTCGGCAGCGCCTCGACCTATGTTCGCGCCGGGCTCGGCGGCTTCAAAGGGCGGGCACTGCAAGGCGGCGACGTCGTGCCGCTCGCGGTCGACAGAGCACTCGAACGTGACGAATGGCGTCTGTCGCCGCCGCCGCCCGCGCTCTCAGAGGAGCCGGTTCGCGTCGTCCTCGGGCCGCAGGACGATCGCTTCGCGGACGACGCGCTGGCAGCTCTTCTCGACGCCGAGTTCGTCATCTCGAAAAGCGCCGACCGGATGGGCATGAGGCTCGACGGCCCATTGCTGCGCCACCGCCGGGGTTGGGACATCGTCTCCGACGCGATCGCCACTGGCGCTATCCAAGTGCCGGGCTCGGGCCAGCCGATCCTGCTGCTCGCCGACCATCAGACGACCGGCGGCTATCCAAAGATCGCCATCGTGATCTCGGCCGATCTGCCGGTCGTCGGCCGGCGCCGCCCCGGCGACGCGATCCGCTTTGCCGAGGTCTCGGTGGCGGAGGCTGAAGAGCTCGCCCGCGACCTCGAGCATCACGTCGCCGCCCGGATTGCGTCGTTGGAGGCGGCGGCCGCCGCCGGCGGCATCGACCTCGGCTCGCTCTATTCCGGCAATCTGATCAGCGGCGTCGTCACCGCCACCGAATAAAGGCAAAAAGCCCCGGCCATCGGGTCGGGGCTTTTTTTAACGGGCCGACGGCTCAATAGGGGTAGGGCCGGGCCGCCTTGCTCGCCGACGGCTGATAGTACTGGTCCTGCGACGGTGTCGTGGCGCTGTAAGGGCCGTAGCCGTTAGGCCCGTAGGCGCCGGATCCGTAGGCGTTGGGCCAGGACGTCGTGGCGCTGCCGTAGCCGTTGTAGGCCGGGGCCGGATAGGCCTGGCCTGGCGCCGGCGTATAGGCCGGGGTGTAAGACCCGACGGCCGGCGGCGTCAATGTTCCAGCAGCACTGCCGTAGCTCTGCGGCGGGGTGCTCGACCCGACCTCGGGCATCATCGCGCACACCAGATCGCCTCCGGCATTCGAGACCCCGCCGGCGCAGCGGTCGGCCTGGAACAGCTGCGAGGTGTGCCAGGTTCCGTCGCCCCTCGAGCAGAAGGCGGTCAGGGTGTTCTCAAGCATCCGCGCCTCTTTGCACGTGCCGAGATAGGGACCCTGCGGCAGCGTTGCCTGCGCCGTCGTCGCGCCGGCATAAGGCTGGCTCATCGTCTGGCCCGCGTAGGGCTGCGGCGCCGGCTGCCCGGCATAAGGCTGCGCCATCTGCGCGCAAGCCGGAACGGCGAGCAGGGCGCCGGCAAGCACAAGGGCAGGGGACGCGGCGAGGACGGGTTTCATGCTTCGCTCCTTGCGAGGTTCCATCATCGCGTAACGACAGCGCCGGCGATTCGATCCCAAGTCGAGCCAGCCGCCCTCGCCGACCCCGCCACCTCCGCTCATTTGGCCGCGCGTCTGGCGGGCTATTTGGAGCCGCCCGCGCCCGCCGTCGCCGCCTCCAGCATGTCGCGGATTTTGCGCGCGAGCCCCGCATAGGTGTACGGTTTGACGATAAGCTCGACCCCTGGGTCGAGCCGGCCGTGGTGGACGATCGCATTGCGCGCATAGCCGGTGGTAAAGAGCACCGTCAGCTCTGGCCGGCGCCGGCGCGCCTCGTCGGCCAGCTGGCGGCCGTTCATGCCGCCGGGCAGCCCCACGTCGGTGAACAGCAGCCGAACCGACCCGTGCTCTTCGAGAAGCCGCAGGGCCGCCGCCCCGTCCGCCGCCTCGACGACGCGGTATCCGAGCTCGCGCAGGCTCTCGACGCTGTTCGCGCGCACGTCGTCGTCGTCCTCGACGACGAGAACAGCCTCGCCCGCGCTCGCGACCGGGACCGTTTGGGGCGCCGCCTGCTCGGGCCGCGGCTCGCGCTCGTCGGCGAGGCGCGGCAGGTACACCCGGACCGTCGTGCCCCCGCCCGGCTCGCTGTAAATTTTTACGTGACCGTCGGATTGCTTGACGAACCCGTAAACTTGGCTGAGGCCGAGCCCGGTGCCCCGCCCCGGCTCCTTGGTCGTAAAGAACGGCTCGAACGCCCGCTCGACGGCGTCCTTGGTCATGCCCACACCGGTGTCGCTGACCGCGATCATGACGTACTGGCCGGGCCGGACTTCGTGGTGGGCGGCCGCATAGGCGTCGTCGAGATAGGTGTTGGCGGTCTCGATCGTGAGCTTGCCGCCGCCGGGCATCGCGTCGCGGGCGTTTACCGCGAGGTTCAGGATCGCGCTCTCGATCTGGTTCGGGTCGGCGTGCGTTCGCCACAACCCGCCCGCCAGCACGGTCTCGATCGAGATCGCCTCGCCGAGCGTGCGGCGCAACAGATCGGACATGCCGGACACCAGGCGGTTGGCCTCGACCGGTTTTGGGTCGAGCGGCTGGCGCCGCGCAAAGGCCAGCAGCTGGCCAGTCAATGCCGCCGCCCGGTCGACCCCGCGCTGCGCCGCCTGCAGCGAGCGCGCGGTGCTGTCGTCAAAAGCGGGTGCCAGCTGCCGCTCGATCCGTTCGAGGCTGCTCTGGATCACCAGCAGCAGGTTGTTCATGTCGTGCGCGACGCCGCCGGTAAGCGCCCCGATCGCCTCCATCTTCTGGACTTGCCGCAGCTCGGCCTCGGCTTGCGTGCGGCGCTCGATCTCGGCTGCGACGCGCTGCTCCAGGGTTTCGTTGAGGGCGCGCAACGCGTGCTCGGCCTGCTTGCGGGCGGTGATGTCGACGGCGGCCGCGACCGCGCCGACGACCTGGCCGGTGGCCGGCTCGCGCAGCGGGTTTGCCTGCGCCAACAGCGTCGTCGAGGTGCCGTCGGCAAAGCGTATCTCGATTTCGTCGTTACGCACCTCCTCGCCACGCGCGGCGCGCTGCAGCGGCAGGCCCGCGGGCGTCGCCTCGCCGTCGCCGCGATAGACGCGGTACGAGGTCGGGCGCTCGCTCGGCGGCGCCGACAGCGAAGGGTTCGCATCCGCCGGCAAGCGCAGCAGCTCGGCCGCCGGCCGGTTGCCGCGGGCCCGGCTGGCGTTGGCGTCATAGGTGAACCAGACGCCGGTCGGCACCGTCTCCAGCACGGTCTCGAGCTCGACGGTGCGGGCGCGCAACGCCTCCAACGCCTCGCGCCGCACGCGGGCCATCTGGAGGTTGGTGCTGACCCGCGCCAGCAATTCGCGCGCGCCAAACGGCTTTGTCAGGTAGTCGTCGGCGCCGGCGCCGATCCCTTCGACCCGCGCCTCCTCGCCGGCGCGCGCGGAAAGCAGCAGCACCGGCAGGTCGCGCGATGCCGGGTCGGCGCGCAATGCGCGCAGCAGGCCGTACCCGTCGAGCCCTGGCATCATCACGTCGGACAGCACGAGATCGGGCAGCCGCGCCCGCACCGCCGCCAAGGCCGCTTCGCCGTCGGCCACCGCCTCGACCTCGTAGCCGTGGTCGCTCAACAGCCGGCGGACATAGTCGCGCATGTCGGCGTTGTCGTCGGCGAGCAGCACCCTGCCGCCGGCGGCGGCCGGGACGGGGTTGTCGAAATCGTCGAGCGGCGAGCGCGACAGCCCCACCTCCTCGAACCTTCCGCCGGCCGCGCGCGGCAGCCAGCTCAGCGCCTCCTCGACATAGGCTTGCGCCCGGTTGCCGAAAGCGGTCGGCCGCGCGTCGAAGACGTGGTCGCGCGGCAGGTGGGCAGTGCCGAACGGCACGGCAATCGTGAACACGCTGCCGCGGCCGGGCGCGCTGTCGACGCGAATCGCCCCGTCGTGCAGCTTGACCAGCTCCTGCACGAGGGCGAGCCCGATCCCGCTGCCCTCAAAGGTCCGGCCCTTCGCACCCTCGATCCGGTGAAAGCGCTCGAACAACGCCGGCAGCTCGGACGCCGGAATGCCGGTTCCGGTGTCGGCGACGGCGAGCTCGGCCATCGCACCGTCGGCCGCCGGCCGGATCGTGACCGCGATTTCGCCCTCGAAGGTGAATTTGAACGCGTTGGAAACGAGGTTGAGGACGATCTTTTCCCACATGTCGCGATCGACGTAGACCGGCTCGGGGAGGGTCGGGCAGTCGATCGCCAGCCGCAGCCCGGCCTGGTCCACCGCCGAACGAAAGCTCGACGCGAGCTCCGCGGTAAGCGCGGCAAGGTCGCTCGGCTCGTAGCGCGCCTGGACCCGCCCCGCTTCGATCCGCGAAAAGTCGAGCAGGCTGTTGACGAGCTTTAAGAGCCGCAATCCGTTGTGGTGGGCGGTCTCGATCAGCGCCCGTTCGCCGGCGCGCGCGGGCTCGGGCGGCCGCGACAGCAGTTGTTCGAGCGGACCCAGCATCAGGGTCAGCGGCGTGCGGAACTCGTGGCTGACATTCGAGAAAAACGCGGTTTTGGCGCGGTCGATCTCGGCCAATGCCTCGGCGCGGCGGCGCTCCTCCTGATAAGCCTCGGCGCTGGCGATCGCCGCCCCGATCTGACGGGCAACAAGGCCGAGGAACCCGCTGTAGTCCTCGTCATAGAGCCGGAACGGGTTCAAGCCGACCACCAGCACGCCGCCGCGGCCGGCCTCGCCGCTAGGCGCGACCGGCAACAGCGCCGCCTGCGCCGGCGGCTGGCCCCATGGCCCCTTCGGCAAATCGGCGCCGAACGACTGGTCGAGGCGGGAGATTTTCGCTTCGTGGTCGCGCAGCACGGCGTCGAACGGCCACGCCGCCGGCTCCACGATCCGCATCCCGCCGCCCGCACCGCCGTCGCTGCCGGCGATGCCGCTGGCGCCGCACAGCACCAGCTCGTCGCTTTGCGGTTGGGCCATGTAGAGGAGCGAGAAAGGCAAATCGCGGGGATTGGTCGCCAGCGCCGCCGCGCTGCGCTCGCAGGCTTCCTCGTGGGTGCGCGCATCGGTCGTGCCGGCCGCCAATTCCCGCAGCAGCGCGAGCTGGCGTTCGCCGATCACCCGTTTTGTGTCGTCGGTGTTGGCGCAGATGATGCCGCCCGCGGCGCCATTGTCGTCTGGGATCGGGCTGTACGAGAATGTGTAGTAGGTTTCCTCCGGATAGCCGTTGCGCTCCATGATCAGGAGCTGCTCCTCGACGTAGGTGCCTTCGGTCCCGGTCATCGCGGTCGCGAGCAGCGGCTCGATCTCGGTCCAGATCTCCTGCCACACCTCGGCGGTCGGCCGGCCCAGCGCCCGTGGATGCTTGCCGCCAATGATCGCCTTGTAGGCGTCGTTGTAGAGATAGGTCAGGTCCTTGCCCCACCCGATCCAGATCGGCTGACGCGAGGTCAGCATGATGCGCACCGCTATCTTGAGGCTCTGCGGCCAGCCCTCGGGTCGACCGAGCGCCGTCCCCGCCCAGTCAAAGGCGCCGATCAAGGCGCCCAATTCACCCCCGCCGGTCAGGAATTCCCAGGAGCCGGGGCGATGGTCTTCGTGTTGCGGCATGGGCTCTCCTCGGCCGGCGCCGACCCGGGCGAAAGCGTCATCGGCGCCGCCGAGAATAAGAAACCGCGGCGGGGCTGAAAACGGTCGCGATTTGGTAGGGCAAGCGGCGGCCGCACCGCCGCGCTCGCGACTGCGTCCGTCATGAGCGCGCTAATCCGGCAAGCCGAAGATCTCTTCCGGCTGGTGGAGGCCGCGGACCGAGTGGAAGCCCAGCGAGACCAATGGGCGCGGGCAGATTTCGGCAAATGCGGCAGAGGTCAAGAGCGGGCGCAGCAGGCGCTTGGTCAGCCCCTCGATGCGCGAGGCGAGGTTGACCGCCGGCCCGATCACCGTGAAGTCGAGCCGGTCGGCCGAGCCGACGTTGCCATAGATGACTTCACCCAGATGCAGCCCGACGCCGATGCGGAACTCGGGCTGCTCGCGCTCGCGCCGCGCCGCGTTGATCGCGGCGAGACGGTCGAGCCCGTCGGTCGCCGCGTCGAGCGCGCGCAGGCTCGACGGCGCAAAATCCTCGTCGTCCTCGGCCGGGAAGATCGCCAGCACCCCGTCGCCGATAAACTTCAGCACTTCGCCCTTTTTCTCCTCGACCGGCGAGACGATCGCGTCGAAATAATCGTCGAGCAGCTCGATGACGGCGTCGCCCGGCAGCCGGTCCGACAAGCCGGTAAAGCCCCGCATGTCGGTCATCATGATGACCGCGCGCATGCGCTCGCCCTGGGCGCGAAAAACTTGGCCGGCGAGGATGCGCCGGGCCGGGTGCGGCCCGAGATAGGTGTCGAGCAGGCTCGTGCTGATGCGGCGCTCGGCGCGCGTCTCGGCGATCGCCGCCAAGGCGGGGTTGATGTCCTCGAGCTTGGCGATGTCGGCGTCGCTGAACCCGCCGGGGCGGTCGGTGGCCCACACCACCGCCGGGAAGCGGTTGTAGGTGCGGTTCAGCGGCATCGCGAAGTAATCGGTGCCGCCGGCGTTTCTGATCTTCTCCAACAGCGGGAATTCGGGGGCCGGCCGGTCAAGCCGGCGACGGAACGGCGTGCCGCGCTCGACCGTCGCGCGGATCGGGCTCAGCTTGTACTCGTCGGTCGCCTCGGACCCGTGCAGGATGCGGTAATCCTCGATCACCTTGCGGTCGCGCCACCAGCGCGAGCCGACGCCGCGGATTTGCGGGTGCAGGGTACCGGTATGAAACGAGGCGCGCCACAACGGGACCCCGTCGCCGACGAGCCGCCAGCACAGCTCGTCGAACAATTCGATCCCGCTTTCGATCTGCGGCCCTTCGACGAGCAGCCAGCGCGCGATGTCGCCGCCCGGGATCGGCGCGCCGAGCCCGGTATAGACGCCTTCGATCCGGAAGAACTCTTCGCCGCGGGTCGTCGGTGTCGGCTCGGGGGGGCGGGCGAGGTCTGGGACGGCTGACTCTGGGACGGCTGACAGGGTTGTGTCCATCTCTACTATAAGATCACGGCGGCGCGCCGCGGCGGGGAACCACGGGTTAAATAGGCCCATCCGCGCCGATTGCGATGGGCCGAGTGCTCTGCCGGCGCCAAGCCTGGCCTCGCCCGCGGCATTGGGCGGTCACCCCGTACGGGGCCTCAAACGCCGGCGCGGGCGCCGCCCCTGTTCCCGGTTACACCGCGGCTCGCGGCTGGCGGCGATTTTGCTGGCGCTGCTAGGCTGGCCGGCCTTGGTCGCGACGGGCGTCGAGGCGCTGCTGCAGGCCACCCGGTGGGGTGAATCGTCGGACGACCTTGGCCATAGCGCGCTATGGTCCGCGTGATATCGCGCTGCGTATGGACTTGCGGGGGGCGGAAGCGATCGTAGAGGGCAGAATATGGCTGGGGAACACGCAAGTAACCCTCGGCCCAAACGAGACGACGCTGCCGGGAAACAACCTTATACGGGCTGCCACGATGCGAAAGTCATCCGTTGGAATACGAATCGGTTAGCAAGCGTACTTTGCGGTGACAATTTACAGCGCTTCTACGGTGACCGGTGAATTGTGTCTCGGAAATTGTACCTGTAACTCGACGCTCACCAGGGCAGAGCCAAGAACCGAGGCGAGACGGCCCCGCTGGAAGGAGCTGCAGCCATGAGCAACTATCGTCGATTGACCGTCGCGATTGCGACGGCGGCGGCGTTCGCGGCGCCGGGACTCGCGAGCGCGCAGCCGGCTTTTCGCCCCGGCCTTGGCGATTTGATGACCGCGTTCGTGCAGCCGCGCCATGTCAAGCTCGGTCTCGCCGGGAACGCGAAGAACTGGCCCTATGCCGCCTACGAGCTCGACGAGCTGCGCGAAGCCTTTGACGATGTCGCGGCGACCGTGCCGAAGTATCGGGACTTGTCGGTCCCCGACCTGATTGCGGCGACGGTCAAGCAGCCGCTGGCGGCGCTCGACAAGGCGATCGCGGCGAAGGACGCCAACCGGTTCACCGCGGCCTACGGACAGCTGACCGCTTCGTGCAACGCCTGCCATCAAAGCACCGACCACGCGGTGGTCGTGATCCAGCCGCCGACGGAAGCGGCCTTTCCGGATCAGGATTTCCGTCGGCCTGCGAGATGACCGGCCTCGTCCGCCGGAGGCGGCAATGCAACGGCGAGTAGGATGGGTTGAGCGGTTTACGAAACCCATCGCCTCGGTAAAATCCGATGGGTTACGCGTCCGCTCAACCCATCCTACGAGGTTCGGGGGCCGGGCCGCGAGATTGCTTCGCCGCGGCCGCAATGACATCGTATCTGCCGAATGGTCGAGTTTTCTCCGACGACGATTGGCGAATTGCGCGCGGCGGTGGGCGCCGCGCTCGCGGCGGAGGAGCCGGTCGAGTTGGTCGCGGGTGGGTCGAAGCGCGCGCTCGGGCGGCCGCCGCAGACGCCGCGCACGCTCGACCTGTCGCGGCTTGCGGGTGTTCGCAGCTATGAACCGAGCGAGCTGGTGCTGACCGCCGGCGCCGCCACGCCGCTCGACGAGATTGAAGAGGCGCTCTCGGAGAACCGGCAGATGCTCGCCTTCGAGCCGCCGGATTGGCGCGCTTTGCTGGGCTCCTCGGAAACTCGGCCGACCCTCGGCGGTGCCCTCGCCTGCAATTTGTCGGGGCCGCGGCGGATCAAGTCGGGGGCGGCGCGCGACCATTTTCTCGGCTTTCGTGGCGTGAGCGGGCGTGCCGAAATCTTCAAATCGGGCGGCCGGGTCGTCAAGAACGTGACCGGCTACGATCTCTCGAAGCTGATGGCGGGCTCTTACGGCACGCTCGCCGCGCTCGAGGAGGTCACGGTCAAGGTGCTGCCCCGGCCGGAGGGTGTAGTGACCGTGGTGCTGTGCGGGCTCGACCCCGCGACGGCGGTGCGGGCGATGACCCGCGCGCTCGCCTCGCCGCTCGATGTCTCGGGTGCGGCTTATCTACCCGCCGGTGCCGTCCCGATGCCGGCCGCCGTCAGCGTCACGGCATTGCGCCTTGAAGGCCCCGGCCCTTCGGTCGGGTTTCGTCGCGAGCGCCTGTTGGCCGAGCTCGCCGGCGCCGGTGACTCGACGGTGCTCGAAGACCAGGCATCCGTCGCTTTCTGGCGGGCGATCCGCGATGTCGAGCCGTTCGTCGCGCTGCCCGAGCGAACCGTCTGGCGGGTTTCGGCGGCTCCGGCGCGCGGCGCCGAAATCGGCGAGGCCATCGCGCGCGGCCTCGACGCGCAATGGTATCTCGATTGGGGCGGCGCGCTCGTCTGGGCGGCGGTTGCCGATGCCGAGGACGGCGGCGCCGCCGTCATCCGCGCGGCGATCCGCGGGGCGGACGGGTCCGGCACCGGGCACGCCACCCTGATCCGGGGTTCGGCCGCGCTGCGGCGCGCGGTGCCGGTGTTCGAGCCGCAGCCGCGCGCGCTCGCGGCGCTTGCCGCCCGCGTCAAGGAGAGCTTCGACCCGCGCCACATCCTGAACCCCGGCCGCATGGTCGAGGGGGTTTAACCGGGTTGCGGCGCGGCGACGGCCCATTCAGCCTGTCGGCCGGTGGCGCTAGCGTGCTGATCTAGCGCATATTGCCGGTATGGCCGAGCGAATAGCGCCCGGGCTGCGGCCACACGGTCAAGCCATGCGGCTCCTTGCCCACGCGGATCTGGGTGACGGCACCCGTCGTCGTGTCGATGTCGTAGACCACGTTGTCGTAGCGGCCGGACAGCCACAGCTGTTTGCCGTCGGCGCTGACATTACCCATGTCGGGGCTGCCGCCGCCGGGGATCGGCCAGGTCTTCTCGACGGTGCGCGTCGCGAAGTCGATGACGCTGATGCCGCCGGGCCCGTGCGGCGCGCCGTGGATCTTGTGCGAGCCGCGGTTCGACACGTAAAGCCTGGTCCCGTCGCGGCTCGGGTAAAGCCCGTGCGTGCCGATCCCGGTCGGGATGAACCCGACCCGGGTGAAGCTGTCGCCGTCCACTACCCACACGCCGTCGGCGAGCATGTCGGCGACAAAAAACACCTTGCCGTCGGGCGAGACGCGAATGTCCTGCAGCATGCTGTGAAGGCCGAGCTTCAGATAGCCCACCACCGAGCGGTTGACCATGTCGACCTTGACGAGGCCGCCGCCGCGAAACTCGCAGGTGAAGATCGCGTAGCGGCCGTCGATCGAGAAGTCGGCGTGGTTGACGCCGGAGCAGCCGGGGGTCGGCACCGATTGCTTGAGCGCCATCGTGTGCGGATCGCGAAAATCGAGCCGCTTCAGCCGCTCGGCGACGACGATCGCAGCTGACCCGTCCGGCGTGAAGTACATGTTGTAGGGGTCGGCCACCGGAACGCTGGGGCCAGGCTTGCCGGTCTTCGGGTCGATCGGCGTCAGGCTGCCGTCGGAGCGCCGCCGGCCGTTGTTGGCGACCCACAGGGTCTGCAGGTCCCATGACGGAACGACGTGCTGCGGCAGGAACCCGACCGGGAAGCGATCGACCACCTGCTTTGTCGCCGGGTCGATCACGTAGACGTCGTTGGACCGCAAGTTCGGCACATAGACGCGCGCCAGCGCCCCGGCGACCGCCGGGCTCAGCATGCCGGCGCCGGCGGCGCCGTACAGGTTGGCGGGGTTGAGGACCGGCGGCATGCCCGGCACGGTCTGTACCGGCGGCGGCGCGACGGGTCGAGGCGGGGTGGGGTTGGGCTGGGCGGGGCCGTGCGCCGCGGGAGCGGCAACGGGTGGGGCGGGCGTTTGCGCGGCGGCCGATTGAGCGACGCGCACGATCGCCGCGGCGGCCGAGCACAACAAACCGTACCCGCCTTGGGCGACGCTCGCGGGCCAGATCGGCAGCCCGCCGGCCCACGCGCCAAACGCGACGACGGGGAGAATCCACAACGCGATGCGGAGCCAGCCGCGGGTCTGCCGATGCAAGGGCATCCTCCAAATGTGCGAGACAATGGGCCGCGGCGTGCGGCCAATCGGCCGGCGTTCAGTGTTGCGCGGTGGCGGTTCGGATCGCGGCGACGGTGCGCGTGACGATCAGGTCGACCCCGAGCTGGCCGAGCGCCGCGCTCGAGCGGCGCGGGTCGCCGTGGGTTCCGTCGCCGGGCCTGGTTTCGCCCAACAGGTCGTCGCGCACGAGGCTGGGATCGGTCGCCATCATCAGCGAGGTGTCGAGCAGCCCGGCGTGGCTGCCGATCTCCGCGGCACTGTAGCCCCTGCTCTTCAGCAGCTGGGCGAACTCGTCCTCGCTTGCCCGGTAATATTCGGTCAGCGCAGAGGCGCGCACCGGCGTCGACGCCCATTCGCGATCGAGGCGTTGCGCCACCGCCTCGTCATCGCGTTGATAGCCGCCGTGGTCGCCCAGAAAGACGATGTTGCGGAAGCCGGCGAGCTTGAAGCTTTTGGCGGCGTATTCGAGCACCTGCTCAAAGGCCTCCGGGGGCACCGTGATCGTGCCGGGGAATTTCAAATGCCCCTCCGGCCGGTCGACGTTGCCCTCGGGCACGTAAGCGATGACCGGCGCCACCAGCGCGTCGCCGAGCGCCGCGGCGATCTTGCCGGCCAGCACCTTCACCCGCACGTTGTGCTTGCCGATCGCCATTTGCGGGCCGTTCTGCTCGGTCCCGCCGATCGGCACGAGGATCGTCGTCTTGCCCGCCTGGATGTCGGCGCGCAACTCGGGCCAGGTCAGCTCCTCAAGATAGACGCTCGCCGACGGCGCCGCGGCTTGCGCGGCGGCGGCCCCGATCAGCAGAAACCACAGAACAAGCAGTCCCCTCGCCATTGCCGCATCCCCCCGGTGCCGGCCCGTCGCGTCCCGTCGCTCGCTTAGCCCGATCACAAGGTCCCGGCAACCGCCGTTGCCGGGCGGGCCCCCGAGACGGCGGTCAGCCGCGCTGGTGGCGCCGAGTGAGCGGCGGAAATGGCGGCAGGAAAATGGCGAAGGAGGGAATCGGCTTCTCCTGCGGGCGAGCGGCGGCATGGCCTCGGATCAAGCCGCGGCCCGGCGCGAATCGGAAGTTCAGCCGGCGGTGCCGGAAGCCGTACGCCGCGTCAGCGAAGCAACCTCGACAGCAGGGCGCCGGCGACGCAGAAGACCACGATCGCGAGCGGCGGGACGCGCCAGCGCTCGAGCAGCAAAAACCCGGCCAAGGCGATCGCGACATCGCGGCCGTTCGCGACCGCGCTCAACCAGATCGGGTTGTAGAGTGCGGCGCCGAGAACGCCGACGACCGCTGCGTTGACGCCGGCCAATGCCGCCCGCGCGGTCGGGTGACGCCCGAGCCACAGCCAGACCGGAAGACCGGCGAGCGCCACCAGCATGCCCGGCAGGAACATGAAAATGAGCGCCACCGCCGACCACAGCAGCGCTCTGCCGGGAGGTGCGACGATCGCGCCGAGATATGCGGAAAACGTAAAGAGCGGCCCGGGTATCGCCTGGGCCACCCCGTAGCCGGCGAGAAAGGTGCCGTCCGACAGCCATCCGTGCGGCACCAGCGCGTCGCGCAGCAATGGCAAGACGACATGGCCGCCGCCGAACACCAACGCGCCTGACCGGTAAAAGATGCCGGCAAGCGCCACGAGGCTGTGCGGGTGGGCGGCGCCGGCGAGCGGCAACACCGCCAACAGCACCAGAAACATCGCGAGGGCCGCGCCGCCGGTTCGCATGCTGACCGGCATCGCCGGGAGCCCGGGCAGCGCCGGCAGCCCGCGGCATAACAGCGCGCCACCGACCGCACCGATCAGCAACGCCGCGATCTGCACGACCGAACCGCCGACAACCAGCAGCAACGCCGCCGCGGCGAGCGCCAGCGCGGCGCGGGGCCGGTCGGGGCAAAGGCTGCGCGCCATGCTCCACACCGCCTGTGCGACCACCGCGACGGCGACCAGCTTCAGCCCGTGCAGCACCGCGTCGGTTGTCGGCCCCGCGAGGCGCGGCGCCAACAGCGCGAAGGCGAACATCACGATCGCCGACGGCAAGGTGAACCCGGCCCAGGCGGCGAACGCCCCGCCCCAACCGGCGCGGCGCAGCCCGACCAGATACCCGACCTGGCTGCTGGCCGGGCCCGGCACCATCTGGCACAAAGCGACGAGCCCGGCATATTCGTCGGCCGACAGCCATTGCCGCTGGCGCACATAGGTCCGCTCGTAGTAGCCGAGATGGGCGATCGGACCGCCGAACGACGTCAGCCCAAGCCGCAGCGCCACCCGGAAAACCTCACCGGCGCTGCCGCGCTTTGGTTCAAAGGCGGCGGTTTCGACAGTTTCGCTCATGGCTCGCTGCACTATACCCGGTCAGGGGCTCGCCGAGGCGCTCGACGGATGGAAGAGCGAGCCCGGCGCGGGCACCGGCGGAGGCGGCGGGCGGAACAGCCCGAGGAGGCTGTCGAAGAACCCGCGGACGGGCGCCGGGACAATCGCCGCGGCGGGCGATGGCGGCGCGCTCGGCAAGGCCCTGACCGGCATCGCCCGGGTCGCCGCCAGCATAAAGGCGCGCCAGGTCGCGGCCGGCAGCGCGCCGCCGACGACCTTGTTCATCGGCGCGTCGCTGTCGTTGCCGAACCACACCCCGGCGACGAGGTCGGCGGTGTAGCCGATGAACCAGGCGTCGCGGTAATCCTGGGTGGTTCCAGTCTTGCCGGCGGCGGGACGCGGCAATGCCGCGCTGCGGCCGGTGCCGTGGTCGATGACGCCGGCCAGCATCTCGTTCATCTCGCCGTCGAGCTCGGGGTCGACGACCCGGCCGGGACCAGACCCCGTCCGGCGGAACAGGACGTTGCCGCTGCTGTCGCGCACCTCGGCGATGCCGTAGGGCCACACCCCAGTGCCGCCATTGGCGAACGGGGCATAGGCCGAGGTCAGCTCCAACAGGTTCACCTCGTCGGTGCCGAGGGCGATGCTGGCGTCGCGGGTCAACGGCGAGGCGATGCCGAGCCGGTGGGCGACGGCGACGATGTTGTCGACGCCGGCGCGCAGGCCGACCTGCACCGCCACCGTGTTGAGCGACTGCGCCAAGGCCTCGGCCACAGTCACGTCGCCCATATACCGGTTCTCGTAGTCGCGCGGCCGCCAGCTGCCGACCTGGATCGGCCCGTCGACAAAATGGTCGGACGGCCGCAGCCCGGCTTCGAGGCCTGCAAGGTAGACAAACGGCTTGAACGCCGAACCCGGCTGGCGCAGCGCCTGGGTCGCACGGTTGAACTGGCTCGCGTCATAGCTGCGCCCGCCGACCATGGCCCGCACCGCCCCGTCGGGCGACATTGCCACGAGCGCACCCTGACTGACCGCCGCCCGCGCGCCGTCGCGGGCGAGGGTCGCGGCGATCGCCGCCTCGGCCTCGGCCTGCATGCGCGGCTCGAAGGTGGTCCGGACGGTCAAATCGCGGCTGTCGGGCCCGACAAAATCGGCCAGCTGCGCCGCGACCCAGTCGGCGAAATAGCGGTTTCCCGGCCGCGCGCCGGCAATGGCGCCGAGCGAGCTCTGCTCGCGGTTTGCCGCGGCGGCGGCGGCGGGCGTGATGAATCCGGCGTCGACCATGTTGGCGAGCACTTGCGCCGTGCGCGCCGCGGCGAGCTCGCGGTCGCGGGTCGGGTTGAACCGTGCCGGCGCCTTCAACAGGCCCGCGACCATGGCGCTCTGGTAAAGGTCGAGCCGCGACGCCGAAACCCCAAAGTAGCGGCGCGCCGCCGCGTCCACCCCGTATGTGCCGGCGCCGAGGTAGACCCGGTTCAGGTAGATTTCGAGGATCTCGTTTTTGGTGAACCTGTGCTCGAGCCACAGCGCCAGCAAGGTCTCGCGAATCTTGCGCCCGAGGCTGCGCTCCGGGCTCAGAAACAAGTTCTTGGCGAGCTGCTGGGTGATCGTGCTGCCGCCCTCGACGACGTGCCCGGCGGCAAGGTCGGCGACGGCCGCGCGCAGCAGCCCGATCGGGTCGATGCCGAAATGACTGTAGAAACGGCGGTCCTCGGTCGCGATCACCGCCTGTGGCAGATAGGGCGACATCTCGCGCAGGGTGAGCGGCCGCCCGAACAGGTCGCCGTAGGTGGCGAGCAGGCTGCCGTCGGCGGCGAGAATCGTGACGCTCGGCCGGCGCTGCGATTGCGCCAACTGGCTGGTGTCGGGCAGGGTCAGCGCGAAGTAGCCGATCACGCCAGCGCCGAGGATGCCAGCCCACAATAGCAGCAGAACGGCGAATCGGGCTGCCGAGCGGCGCCGCGAGCCGCCCCCGCCGGACCGGCGCGGCGGGCGCCGGGGCGGCGGCGACCCGGAAGGCGGGGGCCGACGCCGCGCCGGCAGCGCCGAGCGGTCGGCCGGGTCGGCGCGCAGCCGCGGCTCAGCCATTGCCCGGCGCGGTCTCGATCGTGCTGAGAATCACCCCCGCCTCGCAGCCCTGCCGCGCGAAATACTCCACCCCCGTCCAACGTTATAATCCGAAAACCTATGGCAAGGGTTCGGCGGCAACTCGCCGGCAGAATCGCGCTGGGAACCGCCGTGCGCAGACGGTTGTTCTGACGGCAATCACGGGTGACGCGCGCCGCCGGAAATCAACCGCCGACAAGGCACGCATCGCAACCGCGGGAGCGACAACCATGGCTGAGCCGACTCATTCGACATCTGGCGTCGACGACGCGCAGCCGAGCATCGAACGGGCCAAAATGATTCTGACCGAACTCGCTTGCGCCGCCCAGACAGCGGCCTTGTCCGTTGTCGACGAGCAGAAATCCCGCGCCGCGGTGCAGGTCGGCGGCGTCGCCGAGGCGGTGCGCGCGGCCGCCCGCTCGCTCGAGCGATCGCAGAGCCCGGTCGCGGCCGGCTATGTCGACAGCGCCGCGCACCAAATCGAGGTATTCGCCGACGCGATCCGCGAGCGCAACTGGGCCCAGCTCGCCGCCGATGTCGAAGAGATGGCGCGGCGCCGGCCGGCGGCGTTCGTCGCCGGCGCCGTGGCTCTGGGCTTTTTGGCCGGGCGCTTTTTGTCGGCCGCGGCACGCTCGGCCGAGCGATCGCCGCGGGCCGCCGCGAGGGCGACCGAGAGCGCGGTCGCTGCCGCGGTCTCGAGCGCCGCCGGAAACGGCGAGCTCGCCAATTGGCCGCCGCCGGAAGCGCGGGAATTGCCGTGACCGCCCCCGACGACTTTGCTCCCGAGCCGGAGGAGGCGTCCTACCGCCCGCGACGCGACGGCTCGATCGGGGTGCTGTTCGCCGACCTGATCGAGGACCTGCGCCGGCTGTTCCGGCTGGAGGTCGCGCTCTTCAAGGCGGAGCTCGCCGAAAAAGCCCGCCGCCTCGGCCGCGGCGCCGGTGCCGTTGCGGCCGGCGCGTTTCTGGCGTTCAGCGCGTGGCTCGTCTTGCTCGCCGCGGCGGTGCTCGGCCTCTCGACCGTGCTTCATCCCTGGCTTGCCGCATTGGTCGTCGGATTGGCGACGCTGCTCGTCGCCGGCGTGCTGCTTTACCTGGGGAAGCGCTGGCTCGATGCGCAAAAGCTCGTCCCTCGGCGTACCATCGAGACGCTGCGCGAGGATGGAGCCTGGATCAAGGAGCGCGTGTCATGACCGCCAGCCCTGGCCGCCCGATGGATGAGATCGAGATCGAGATCGCCCGCACCCGCGCCCGGCTCGCCACTACGGCCGACATGCTTGCCGCCGAACTGGCGCCGCCGCGCCTTGTCGAAAAAGGAGTGGACATGCTCAACGGTTTTCTCGGCCGGTCCGGCGCGATCGGGTTTGGCGGCGGGGTCCGCGCCGATCCGGTGGCACTGGCGTTGATCGGGCTCGGCGCCGCCTGGCTCGTCGCCGAAAACATCGGTCTTCTCGACGGGCTGATCCCCGAGCCGCGCGACGAAACCGCCACCTCGGGCGAGCCGATTGTCGCTCTGCCCGCGGACCGGCCGGAAGCGCCGCATGACACCGGCGACGGTTGGCTGCATCAGGCCGCGAGCGCGACCCAGGGCGTCCTGCGCTCGGTCTACGACCGCGGCGGCGCCGCGATCGGTCAGGCGGGCGGGTTTATCGCCCACCCCGCCAACGCGGGCGAGCGCGTGCGCGAGGCCGGCGGCCGGGTGGTCGAGAGTGTCGAGCGCAGCCCGTTGTTGCTCGGCCTTGTCGGCATCGCCGCCGGCGCCGCTATCGCCATGCTGCTGCCGACCAGCCGGCGCGAACGCGAGCTTGCGACGCAGGCGCGTGATGATCTATGGGACAAGGCTGAGGAGCTCGGCCATCGGGCGGCGAATTCCGTGCGCGAGATGGCCGAAGGTCCGTTGCGCGCCTCGACGGATCGCTGAGCCAATTCCCGACAGGCGCCGGTGCATTGCGGGAGGGAAGATGGCGGGGGAGGGGAAAATGGCGCGTTCTTTCGGCGTCGGCGGCGCCGCCGTGGTGTGGGCCGGGCTCGCGGCGTTTGCCGCGGCATCTCCGGCGGTGGCCCAGATGTCGAGCGACCCGGCCGCGATCACCGCGTGCCTGTGCCAGCAACAGGGGGTCGCGACCTTGTCCGCCGACATGTCGGCTAAGACCCAGGCGCTCGCCGCCGCCCGTCAGCGCGTCGCCGACCTTGACGCGCAGCTCTTGCAGTCCCGACAGCACCTCGACGTCAACAATGCCGCCTCGGAGGCCCAATACAAGGCGCTGCTGGCCGAGCGCGACCAGGCGTACCAGACCTCGGTCGGGCCCGTCGTCGGCGACGCCGACCAGGCGACCGCGCGCTACAACGCCCACGTCAGTCAATACAACTCCCAGTGCGCGAACCGGATGTTCGACTCGGTCATGATGGCGCAGATCCAGGCGCACCTGGCCTGTCCGCCGCTGCAATAACGTCTGCGCCGCCTTCGGGATAAAGCGCCGCCGGGTCGATCTGCGGCTCGGCGACCGTCGCCCAGCCGTCGTCGCGCCAGGCCCGGAAAAAGCAGCTTCGCCGCCCGGTGTGACAAGCGACGCCGTGCTGGTCGACGAGCACAAGCAGCGTGTCGCCGTCGCAGTCGAGACGCAGCTCGCGCACGGCTTGCACCTGCCCCGAGGTTTCGCCCTTGCGCCACAATTGCCGCCGCGAGCGCGACCAATAGCAGGCGCGGCCCTCGCTGATCGTGGCGCGCACCGCCGCGCGGTTCATCCACGCGACCATCAGGATCTCGCCGCTGTCGAATTGCTGGGCGACGGCCGGCACCAGCCCGTCGCGGTCGAATTTGATCGCGGCGAGCGCCCGCTCGATGTGATCACCCACCTCTTCCGTCCTTTAGCCGTTTGCCGCCGGTGCACCCCCGGATTAGGGCGGCGGGCTTGCGAAAAGCAATAGCGACCCGGCGCCGGCGCGGCATCTTTGGGGTTGACCCGGGACGGGTTAACGCCGATCTATTGCGTACCAGATCGGTCCGAATTGGGCCGCTCGCGTCAAGCTGCATCGCACCGCCATGATCATCCTCAGCAAGCTCGCGGACTACGGCGTCATCGTCGCCACCCATCTGGCGGCCGACGCCGCGCGCCAACAAACCGCCGCCGCGATTGCCGAGGAAACCCGGCTGCCTCGCGCCACCGTCGCCAAAATCCTGAAGGCCTTGGCGCATGCCGGGCTGGTCGCGGCGACCCGCGGCGCGGCCGGCGGCTATCGCTTGGCGCGCGCGGCAAGCGCGATCTCGGTCGCCGAGGTGGTGGCCGCGATCGACGGCGACATCGGCTTGACGCAATGCTCGGTGCACGTCGCCGAATGCGCGCGCACCAATTACTGCCCGACCCGGCCGCATTGGGCGGCGATCAACCGCGCGGTCGCGCAGGCGCTCGCGGCGGTTTCACTCGACGCGATGCTGACGCCCGCCGCGTTTGTCACGCGCCGGCCGGCCGCCGCCGTCCATCCCGCTCCGAACTGACGAGCCAGAACAATCGCATGACTGCTTCAATCGATACGCTCGATACCGTCCGCGCGCTCTCGCAGGACAGCTACAAATACGGCTTTGTCACCGACATCGAAGCCGACGAGGCGCCGCCCGGCCTCAGCGAGGACACGGTCGCTTTCATCTCCGCCAAAAAAGGCGAGCCCGCATGGCTGCTCGAATGGCGGCTCGCGGCGTTTCGCGCGTGGCAGAAGATGACGCCGCCCAATTGGGCGAAGCTCAACCTCGCCCCGATCGACTACCAGGCCGCGACCTATTATTCGGCGCCAAAGCAGAATGCCGGCCCGAAGTCCCTGGACGAGGTCGATCCCGAGCTGTTGCGCACCTACGAGAAGCTCGGCATTCCGATCCGGGAGCGCGAGGCGCTGGCCGGGGTCGCGGTCGACGCGGTGTTCGACAGCATCTCGGTCGCGACCACCTTCAAGGCGGAGCTCGGCAAGCTCGGAATCATCTTTTGCTCGTTCGGCGAGGCGGTGCGCGAGCACCCCGATCTCGTCCGCAAATATCTCGGCACCGTGGTCCCGCAGAACGACAATTTCTTTGCCGCTCTGAACTCGGCTGTGTTCAGCGACGGCTCGTTCGCCTATGTGCCGCCCGGCGTGCGGTGCCCGATGGAGCTCTCGACCTATTTCCGCATCAACGCGGCCAAGAGCGGCCAGTTCGAGCGCACCCTGCTGGTCGCCGACAAGGGCGCCTATGTCAGCTACCTCGAAGGCTGCACGGCACCCCAGCGCGACGAGAACCAGCTGCACGCCGCGGTTGTCGAGCTGATCGCGCACGAGGATGCGCAGATCAAGTATTCGACCGTGCAGAACTGGTACCCGGGCGACGCCGAGGGCAAGGGCGGCATCTACAATTTCGTGACCAAGCGCGGCGCCTGCCGCGGCGACCGG
>DATMLF010000231.1:0-31411 GCA_035570595.1 Allostellaceae bacterium | reverse complement strand
CACCACCGGTCACGCACGAAAAGACCCCGCGCGGCACCCCGGCGCGCTCGGCCAGCTCGCACAATGCCAAGGCCGAATAGGGTGTCGCGGAGGCCGGCTTCAGCACCATCGTGCAACCCGCGGCCAAGGCCGGGCCGCATTTGCGGGTGATCATCGCCGCCGGGAAGTTCCACGGAGTGATCGCGGCGGTGACGCCGATCGGCTCCTTGGTGACGACGATGCGCTTGTCGGCCATGTGCGCCGGGATCGTGTCGCCGTAGATGCGCTTGCCCTCCTCGCCAAACCATTCGATAAAAGCCGCGGCGTAGGCGATCTCGCCCTTCGACTCGGCGAGCGGCTTGCCTTGCTCGGCGGTCATCAGGGTGGCGAGGTCATCCTGGTTCGCCATCATCAAATCATACCAGCGGCGCAGGATGTGGGCGCGCTCCTTGGCGGTCTTGGCTCGCCAAGCGGGGAGCGCCCGGTCGGCCGCCTCGATCGCGCGACGGGTCTCCTCGGCGCCCATGCGGGGCACGGTGCCGAGGGTTTCGCCGCTCGCCGGGTCGGTAACCGGGATCGTGCCGCGGTTCAACGCGTCAACCCACTCGCCGTCGACATAGCATTGCTGGCGGAACAGCTTCGGATCGGAAAGCTTCATCGCGCATACCTCCCTTTGGCTTTACGATACGTACGAAGCGCTTCGGGGGTTGGCAAGGCTCGCGCCGACCGGCGCGCAAGCATCGCTTCTACAGGCCCTTCCGACAACGCGCTCCCGCGGCAACGGGCTTTCAGGATGCTGGCCGATTGCGTTCTTGGCGTGCACGTCGCGATCATCCTGTTCAACCTGTTCGGGCTCGTCGCGGTGCCCGTCGGTGCGGCGTGCGGGTGGCGGTTTGTGCGTGTCGGGTGGTGGCGCATCGTGCACATTCTGCTGCTGGCGGCGGTCGCGGCGCAGGCGCTGGCGGGCCGCGCCTGCATTTTGACGATGTGGCAGGGGGCGTTGTCCGGCGGCGCCGCGGGCCGCGCACCGTTGATCGCGCGCTGGGTCGCTCGGGCAATCTATTGGCCGCTGCCGCTCTGGGTGTTCGCGGCGCTATACGCCGTCGTCTTCCTTTATGCGCTGGCGCTGCTCTGGCTGGTGCCGCCGCGTCGGCCGCTGCACCGCACGGTCATTCAGGTTCGTACAACTGACATAAAAGCGTGATAATTCGGCTAAAGGGGACCGGCCGGCGGGACGGCCGGGGCCGCGATAGTTGGGGGCGGGGATGACGAGCCGCGGGCAAAGCCGGCGCAGCTTTCTGAAATCGGCCGCGGCGGCCGGCGGTGCGGCGTTTCTCGCGTCGCGCTTGCCGGCGCTGGCTGCCGCGCCCGCCGCGCCGGACCTGCAAGGGCTGCGCGGCAAGGTCGACCACATCATCGTGATCTATCAGGAGAACCGCAGCTTCGACCATTATTTCGGCGCCTATCAGCCGCCGGGCGGGGCCGCGGTCGCGAACCTGCTGGACGCCGAGGGCCGAATCGACGCGCGCTTTACCGGGTTGCAAAAGAACCCGGCGGGCGTGCCCTACGGCTATCTGCCGGTGCCCTACCAGGTGCCGGGCTTTGCCGACGCGCTCCTCGAAAACCGGCCGTTTCGCCTGACCCCCTACATCCGGCCGGACGACAACGTGCCGTGGGACCCCTCGCACCACTTTTTCCGCATGTCGGCGCAGATCGACCACGGCAAGATGGACCGCTTCGTGGCGTTGGCGCTCGCCGGCAAGCACGAATTCTTCGACAAGGGGCCAGGAAAAGACCCGGTGGCGATGATGCTTGCCCAGTCGACGCCGTCGGGTGCCGTCCTCGGCTACTACACGCGCGAGGACCTGCCGCAATACCATCGCCTCGCCGACGAATACGTGCTGTTCGACCATTTCTTCCAGGCGATGACCGGCGGCTCGACCGGCAACGCTCTCTACCTCGTGGCGGCGCGCTCGGCGCAATGGTCAAAGCCGCCGGCGGCCAAGACCGGCAGCCTCGAGCCGCCGGTCTTCGACAAGCCCTATGACAAGGCCGGGATCCTGATCAACGACGTGGCGCCGGTGAACGGCCCGAGCGAGACCTTTATGGGGTCGATTGACTTGGCGCCGCCGCCCGCCGAGCAGACCTATCCGACGATCGCCGACCGACTCGACGCCGCCGGTCTCGGCTGGGCCTGGTACAACGAGGGGTGGAACGCGGTCAAGCCGTGGGCGCTCAAGACCGCGTTCGGGGCCGGCGACGGCTCGGTCGTGGTCGACACGCCGGCGCTCTACCTGCCGCACCACAACCCGTTCCAGTATCTGCCCAGCTGGTTCCAGAACGTAAAGGCCGGCCATATCCGCGACAGCGACGATTTTCTCGACGACCTGAAGACCGGCCGGTTGCCGCCCGTTTCGTTTCTGAAGGCGACCGGCGCGCGCGACGAGCATCCGGCGGATTCGGCGCCGCGCTGGGGCGAGGACTGGGTCATGGGTTTGCTGAAGGCGCTCGGCCACAGCCGGCTGTGGGAGAAGAGCGCCGTCGTCGTCACCTATGACGAGGGTGGCGGGTTCTGGGACCATTTGGCGCCGCCCACCCCCGACGCCTACGGTTGCGGCACCCGTATCCCGGCATTGCTGGTCAGCCCGTGGGCGCGGCGCGGCTATGTCGACCACCGCGTCGCCGACACGACTTCGGTCTTGGCATTGATCGAGGCGCGGTTCGGCCTGAAGCCGCTGCAGCAGCGCGACGCGCGGGCCTACAACCTTGCCGACGGCTTCGATTTCGCGCAGCCGCCGCGCGCGCCGGCGTTCGGGTGATCCTCCCAATACCCAAAGCCGAGTTTCAGGCCGCTGTGGTCACGCCGGCGGCTGACGCCCTCCCCAGCGCTGCCGCCAATTCGCGACGCCGTTGAGCGGTTCGGCCGCGGTCAGCGCGCGCATGACCGCGCGAGCGAGGCAGTCGGCGGCGGCGGCGCCGAGCCGCAGCAGCGCCGCGGCCTCCACCGGCGGGCCGGCGCCGGTCGCCAGCGCAAAGACGCTGTCGCCGTCGAACGGCGTGTGGATCGGCCGGATTGCCCGGGCGAGCCCGTCCTGCGCCATGACCGCGAGCCGGCGGCAGCCGGGCTTGCCGAGCGCCGCGTCGGTGGCGACAACCGCGACCGTGGTTGCGCCGCCGGGAACCGCGGTGCGGGTCTCGGCGAAGTCCTCGGGGTCGAGCGGCGTGCGCGGGGTCGGCGGCTGCGGGTCGATCTCGCCCGGCAGGGCCAGCTCGGCCGCCCACAGCCGCCCGCAATCCGGCCGCACCGCCGAACCCCAGCTGTTGACCGCGACGACGGCGCCGACGGTCGCCCCGTCGGCGAGCACCAGCGAGGCGCTGCCGATCCCGCCCTTTAGGCTGCCGGCCCGGGCGCCGAGCCCGGCCCCGGTATTGCCGAGGGCGAAGTCCTTGGCGGCGGCGCCGACCGCGCGCCGGCCGAGCTCGCGGTAAGGCGGTTCGCCGGCCCAAATTAGCCGTCCCGGAAACGGCAGGTCGAACAGGATCGCGGCGGGGACGATCGGCACCCGGATCTCCAGTGAGCGGCTCGTTCCCCCGACCCGAAAGCCGCGGCCGGCGGCGGCGAGCCATTCCGTCACCCCGCCCGCCGCGTCGAGCCCAAAGGCAGAGCCACCCGACAGCACCACCGCGTCGACCCGGTCGACGAGCGCGTCCGCCGCGAGCAGCTCGGTCTCGCGCGTGCCGGGCGCGCCGCCGCGGACGTCGACCGAGGCCACTGCCGGCTCTTCCGCCAGCACGACGGTCGTGCCGGTTGTCCCGGCGCGGTCCTCGGCCTGGCCGACCAGGATGCCCGGGACGTCGGTGATCAGGTTGCGCGGTCCGGCCGTGGCCACCCGGCTGTCCTCTCGTCAGTCAACGGTTTGCGTAGCCTGTCGAATATGTACCCCGGATCAGGCTGCTTCGCGGCGCATAAAGACGACGCGGGCGGCGCCGTAGACGCGCTCGTCAAGCACGGCGAAACCGTCCGGCGGGGTCAGCGCCTCGCGCGCCCCGACTTCCACCACTGCGAGCGCGTCAAGGGTCAGCCAGCCGGCCGCGGCAAGTGCGGTCAGCGCCGGCGCGGCAAGCCCGCTGCCATAGGGCGGGTCGAGAAAGGCGACCGCGCAGGCAACCGAGGCGAGCGGCGGCCGGCTGGCGTCGCCGGCGATGATGCGGGCGCGGGCATTCTCGCCGAGCTCGGCGATGTTGCGGCGCAACGCGGCGAGCGCGTCGCGGTCGTTTTCGATGAACACTGCCTCGGCCGCACCGCGCGACAATGCTTCGAGCCCGAGCGCCCCGGTCCCGGCAAAAGCGTCGAGCACCGCGGCCTCGGCGAACGGGAGCCCCGCGGCAGCGAAATCGCCGTGCGAGAGGATGTTGAACAAGGCCTCGCGGGCGCGGTCGCTGGTCGGGCGCACCGCCGCACCCGATGGGGCAGCGAGGCGGCGGCCGCGATGGCTACCGCCGACGATCCGCATGCGCCGCCCATTTGGGCGCTTCGTCGCCCAGCTGCTCGGCGAGCGCCTTGCGCGGGACCTCGGCGAGCATGCCGCGCTCGAGGCTGCCCAGCTGGAACGGGCCGTAGGACAGGCGGATCAGCCGGGTCACCTGCAACCCGAGATGCTCCAACACCCGGCGCACCTCGCGGTTCTTGCCTTCGGTCAGCGCCATCGCGACCCAGGCGTTGCTGCCCTGGGTGCGTTCTAGCGCGGCGCGGATCGGGCCATAGGAAACCCCGTCGATCGTGACCCCGCCGGCGAGGCGGCCGAGGCGGGTAGGGTCGACCTCGCCGTGCACCCGCACCTTGTAGCGCCGCACCCAGCCGGTCGCCGGCAACTCGAGGCGGCGGGCGAGCGCCCCGTCGTTGGTCAAAAGCAGGAGCCCCTCGGAATTGAGGTCGAGCCGGCCGATCGAAATCAGCCGCGGCAAATCCCTGGGGAGCGCCGCGAACACCGTCGGCCGGCCCTTTTCGTCGCGGTGCGTGGTGACGAGCCCCGCGGCCTTGTGATAGCGCCACAGCCGCGCCCGGTCGGGCTGCGGGAGCGGCTTGCCGTCGACGCGGATCTCGTTGCCGGCGGCGACCGTGACCGCCGGGCTGGTCAACACGGCGCCGTCAACCGAGACCCGCCCGTCGGCGATCCAGCGCTCGGCGTCGCGGCGCGAGCACAGCCCGGCGCGGGCCAGCACCTTGGCGACGCGCTCGGGGGCGACGCGCTCGGGGTGCGCGGCGGGTTCCGGGTCGGGCTTGCGGTTGTCCATGACGCCCGCCCAAAATGGGCGGCCCGTCGGCCGCGCGCAAGCAGCACCGCCGCGACGGCGGCAGGCTGCGCATCGGCGCTCGTCTGGGTGCTGGGGCCGCCGGCATGCGGTCAGCTTGCCCGGCGGGTCAGGTGGATGCAGCCCAGGGTGTCGATCGCCGCGGTGAAAAGGCGGGTGACGACGGTCGAGGTCTCGTCCTCGACGATGACCGCCGGGCCGGGGATCTGCGCGCCGGGGGATAAGTCGCGGCGCTCGTGGATCGCGACCGTGACGAACTCGCCCGCTTCGGCGTCGAACACCGGGCGCCGGCGGGCCGGCTGCGGCGTATAGGGCGCGGGGTTCGGCGTCGTCGGCGCGGGCTCTGCCGGCGCCGGGGCCGAGAGCAGCAAGACCCAGCTCAACACCTCGACCTCGACACCGGGGATGACCCGGTGGTAGAGGCGGCGGTAGGCATCCTCGAAGAGCGCCTGCAACGTTTGGGCGTCGTCGGCGCGGAAATCGCGCACCGGCAGCGCGACGGCGATCTCGTGGCCCTGGCCGCGGTAGCGCATAAAGGCCGAGCGGGCCTCGCTCAGCGGCGCGTCGGGGGCGCCGCGCCGGACGATCGGCTCCGCTTCGGCGCGCATCTCGGCCAACAGCGCGTTGGCGCGCGCCGCCTCGAAGCGGTCGAGCCGCTGCAGGCCCGAGCGGACAATCTCGTATGCGATCGGCGCGCGCAAAAACCCGACCGCCGAGCCGACCCCGGCCTGCGCCGGCACCACGACCCGGTCGAGGCCGAGCTTTTCGGCGAGCCGTGCGGCATGCAGCGGAGCCGCCCCGCCAAACGCCACCAACGTGCGGCCGCGGGCGTCCTTGCCGCTCTCGATCGCGTGGACGCGGGCGGCGTTCGCCATGTTCTCGTCGACGATCTCGCTGACCCCGAGCGCCGCCAGCTCCAGCCCGAGCGCCAAGGGCTCGGCCACGTCATGGCGCAACGACGTTTCTGCCGCAGCCCGGTCGAGCGTCATATGACCGCCGGAAAAGCCCTCGGGGTCGATGCGGCCGAGCACGAGGTCGGCATCGGTCACGGTCGGCGCCGCTCCGCCGCGGCCGTAGCAGGCGGGGCCGGGGTCGGCGCCGGCGCTGTCCGGCCCGACCGTTATCCGCTTCAGCCGGTCGACGCGCGCGACGGAGCCGCCGCCGGCGCCGATCTCGACCATCTCGATGACCGGGATGCGCAACGGCAGGCCGCTCCCCTTTTTGAAGCGGTAGACGCGCGCCACCTCAAAGGCGCGGCTCGACTGCGGCTGCAAGTCGTCGATCAGGCAGATTTTGGCGGTGGTGCCGCCCATGTCGTAGGACAGCACCTTGTCGAGCGCGCACTGGCGGGCGATCTCGGCGGCAAAGATGGCGCCGCCCGCCGGCCCCGACTCGACGAGCCGCACCGGAAACCGGATCGCGGTCTCGACCGCGGTCAACCCGCCGCCCGACAGCATCAAAAACAGCGGGCAGGCAAACCCCTCTCGCCGCAGCAGGGCTTCGAGATTGCCGAGATAGCGGCCGATCAGCGGCTGGACGTAGGCGTTGGCGCAGGCGGTCGAGAAGCGCTCGTATTCGCGCATCTCCGGCGACACGTCGCTCGACAGGGTGACCGGCACCTCGGGCAGATGCCGCGCCAGGATCGCGCCGGCGCGGCGCTCGTGCGCTGGATTCGTAAAACTGTGCAGAAAGCCGATCGCGACCGCCTCGACCTCCTGCTCGGCGAGCCGGCCGGCGAGGGCGGCGACACCCTTCTCGTCGAGCGGCACGAGCACCCGGCCCTGCGCGTCGATCCGCTCGCGCACCGGGAAGCGCAGCCGGCGCGGCACCAGCGGCGGCGGCAGGTCGATGTTGACGTCGTATTGCTCGAAGCGGTTCTCGTGGCGGATTTCGATCGTGTCGCGAAAGCCCTCGGTCGTCAAAAGCGCGGTTTTCGCCCCCTTGCGCTCGATGATCGCGTTGGTCGCCAAGGTCGTGCCGTGGATGATGATCGACAAATCGCCGGGGCCGAGCTCGGCCTCGCCCAGCACCCGGCGGATCACCTCGATGACCGCGCGCTCGGGTGCGGCGGGCGTGGTCAGGATCTTGGCGCTCCACCGCCGCTCGCCCAATTCGAGCGCCACATCGGTAAAGGTGCCGCCGATGTCGACGCCCAGTCTTGCGCCTTCTTGCACGATCACGCCCCTAAAACCCGGCAGGCGCGTCAAGTCTTCGGTGCCGCGAACCGCGCTGTCAACTGGTCAGGGCGCGCGACCGAAACACGTCCGGCCTCCGAGCCTACCGTCTTTCCGGGGCGCGGGCCTTCCCCGCGAGCCCGGAATCCATGAACACCAGCATTGAAAATATTTCGATCGCGGTGTTCATGGTTCCCGGCCTGCGAGCATGTGAAGAAATCACACAACTTGCGAGCTTGTCATGCCGGGATGCCGCTTGGCAGGCCCGGAACCGATGGAAACATTGCCCTGCCGGTATTTCCCAACGCCCTTTGCCTGGGTTCCGGGTTCGCGGGCAATGCCCACGCCCCGGAATGACGGTCCGTTGGATTTCTTCACACGCTCCTGCGCCGGATGACGCGAACGGGAAGCTGTCGCCACAAATGTCGACTGTGTATTGCCGCCGACAGCTCATCGGAGCTCGGCGGGAAAACCGCCCGGCGAACCCGGCGGCTCCCGGCTAGCCGATGGCGGATCAGGCGCGGTGATGCCAGCCGTGGCGCCAGCCGGCGTGTTGCGTCATCAGCGCGTTCGCGACCTGCTGCTGCTCGGGCGACAGGCTCGCATAGAGCGGCTTGAACGCGGTCAGGAGGCGCGCCTGGTTTTCCGCGCGCACCTTGGCGAACTCGCCGCGCATCTCCATGCGCTGGACCGCGTTGACCGCGGTCCCGCGGTGCTGGCGGGCGGTGGCGATCGCCTGGTCGAGCGACTGCGCGTTCTGGCGCATGGCCGCGGCATATTGCTGCCACTCGCCTTCCTGCGCCGGCGTGATCTTGAGCTCGGTCTTCAAAAAGGCGAGCCGGCCGTCTACCAGCTGCCCCGGTGTCATCCAGGCATGGCCGTGGCGCTGCGCCATGCTTTGCGCGGCTGGGGAATTGGCCGGGGAATTCGCCGGCGCCGCCGCGGTTTCCGCCAAAGCGGGCGTCAGTCCCATTGCCGCCACACCGGTCAGCAACGCAGCCGATAACAGGGATGTGCGAAACCTCGTCATTGTCGTCCTCATCGAGAAGCGGGGTCGTTGCCCCTCGTCTAGAGCTATGCGCCGCTGTGCCGCGGCGTACCCGTAAAGCTCGGGATTACAGCGATTTAATCGTGCCGTCATATTGCCGGGGCGGCGCGGGCAGAGGCCGAACGGGGTGCGGTTGCTATGAGCGAGCCGAGCGCGACGCCGCGGCTCGGCCGCAAGCGCTTTTTGCTGGCCTAACGAGGCAATCAGGTCGTCGCCGTGGCGCCCGCGCTCGCGCTCGCCGGGCTGGCCGACGCGGTTGTCGACAATTTCCTCACACGCTTGTCAGCCCGAGTGCGGATCCGGCCTCGCCCCTGTCTGGGGTCTGTCGTTGCGAGCGCAGCGAAGCAATCGCGCGCTGCAGGGGTCGTCTGGTCGGGATTGCTTTGCCGGGGAGCCTGTCCTCGGACCGGCGAAGCCGGACCCGTGGGCTCCTCGCGATGACACCCTGGCTACGACGTTCCGGCAACTTGGCCTGCAACCGCTTTAGCCGGGGCTCGATGCAGGCTTTTCGTTGACGCAGCGCAACAGCTTCCAATAACCGAACAAATTGCTCCGGCGAACCTCGCGGATCGCCAACCGGCTCGCCTGCTGGAACGTCTCGAACGGGAAATCGGCGTGAAACCCGATGTGGCGGGCGAGATGCGCCAAGCGCTTTTCCATAAAGCGCGCCGCCGGGTTTTCGCTGGTAAAGTGGTTGACGACGACGATCGTCCCGCCGGGGATGCACACGCGGCGCATTTCCGCGGCAAACCGCGCCGGGTCGGGCACCACCGAGGCGACGTAAAGCGCCAGCACCGCGTCAAACGAGTTGTCGGCGAATTCGAGGTTTTCGGCGTCCATCAGATGCAGGCCCTCGACATGGGCGAGCCGCATGCGCTCGGTGCGGCTCTTGGCCTTCTCCAGCATCTCGGCCGACACGTCGATCCCGGTCACCCGCGAATCGGGCCGGAAATGCGGCAACGAGAGCCCGGTGCCGACCCCGACCTCGAGAATGCGCTGCCCCGGACGGTCATTCGCGATCCGCACCGCCTCCTTGCGCCCCGGGTGGAACACCGGGCCAAAAAAGATGTCGTAGGAGCCTGAGAACAGCCGGTAGGTCCGGATCGTGTCGTGCAAGTCCATCGTCTCGCTCTCGTCACATCGACAGGACAAGCGCTGTACGCCGCGGCGGTTCCTGCGACGAGCCGCCGGTTTTGAACGCGTTTGTTGGCACAGGCGTAGCATGCCGCAGTTTTTGCGTCATCTTTGTCCTCCCTAATGCGCCGGCGCGGCTCGCGCGTCAGATCGTTGCGCGCCCAACGTCGGCATTGGCCGGCCCGCCTTTAACGCCGTTGCGCCCTCCTTTCAGGCCGGCTGTTCAGATCCCGGCCGTTCATATCGCGGCCGTTGAGATGCCGGCTGCTCAGAGCAGCGTGACGCGCTCGGCCTCCTGGCCCTTTTTGCCGTCGACGACCTCGACGCGCACCCGCTGGCCCGGATCGAGCGCGGTGACGCCGCTGCGGCGCAGCGCAGTGATGTGGATGAACACATCCTTGCCGCCGCCGTCGGGCGAGATGAAGCCGTAGCCTTTCTCCGGCTCGAACCATTTCACAGCACCTTCGAGCGTCGTCGCCGGCCCGGGGACGCGGCGGTCGAACCCACCGTCCGCGGCCGCCCGCCCAGTCGCGGTGCTGTTGTCGACGTTCAACACATTGGTCACCAGCGGGCCCTTGGCCCCGGCGCCGACCTCGCACGAGATCGAGGCGCCTTCGCGTACATCCTCGTAACCGGCGCGACGCAGCACCGCCATCGGCAGAAACGCGTCTTGCGTGCCGTCGGACAAGGTGACGAAGCCAAACCCTTTGCTGGGGTTGAACCATTTGACTTTGGCTTCGACGCGACGGCCTGGGGCGGTGTCTTCGCGAAAGAAGCCGGGGCGGCGCTCGTACATGGGGCCTCTGAGCGTGGGATTAGATTCCGGCGAGCCTGTCGACCGCCAAACCTTATCCTAAACGCGCTGCCCCGCGCTAGCCGTCACCTCGCCGTATTGCCGCCCCATTTGCGGTCGCGCCACCGCACCGCCCGGCTAACCCTCGAAGGCCACAAGCCGCTGGTTCTGCTCGCCCAATCCTTCGACCGACAGCCGCACGCGATCGCCGGGCTTCAGAAACTTGGGCGGCTTGAAGCCCATGCCGACCCCCGAGGGCGTCCCGGTCGGGATCACGTCGCCGGGCAGCAAGGTCATGAAATGGCTGACATAGCTGACGATGTGGTCGACCCCGAAGATCAGGTCGGCGGTGTTGCTGTTCTGGCGCCGCTCACCGTTGACCTCGGTCCACAGTGCGAGCTTGCCGGGGTCGGCGACCTCGTCCGCCGTCACGAGCCACGGCCCGATCGGGCAGAAGGTGTCGGCACTCTTGCCCTTGGTCCACTGGCCCAGCCGCTCGATCTGGAATTCGCGCTCGGACACGTCGTTGACGACGCAAAACCCGGCGACGTGCTTGGGCGCGTCGTGCACCGCGACATAGCTCGTGCGGCTGCCGATCACGATGCCGAGCTCGACCTCGTAATCGGTCTTTTGCGAGCCCTTGGGGATCATCACGTCGTCGTTCGGCCCGCAGATCGACGACGGCGCCTTCATGAAAAAGATCGGCTCGGACGGGATCGCCGCGCCCGCCTCCTGCGCGTGCAGGCGGTAGTTGAGGCCGATCGCGACGATCTTGGAGACGGCGCCGACGCACGGCCCGAGCCGCGGCGTCCCGGAGACGAGCGGCAGGCTCGCCGGGTCGAGCGCGCGCAGCCGGGCGAGCTCGGTGGGCATCAAGGCCGCGCCGTCGATGTCGCGAACGACGCCCGACAGGTCGCGGATTTTGCCGTCGCGGTCGACGAGGCCGGGCTTTTCCTGGCCCGCCAGCCCGTAGCGAAGGAGCTTCATCGGCATTCCCTCCAGTTGCGAGTTAAACCGTCAAACCCGGTCACAGCGTAAAGCCGCCGTCGATCACATGGATCGCCCCGGTCGTGAACGAGGATTCGTCGGACGCGAGGTAGACCGCCAGCGCCGCCACCTCCTCGGGCGTGCCGAGCCGGCCCAACGGCTGGCGCTCGACAAAGGCGCGCCGCGCCGCCTCGCTGCCGCCGACGACGCGCACCCCTTGCGCCGCGACGCGGTCGTCGAGCGACGGCGTCTCGATTGTCCCCGGGCAGATCGCGTTGCAGCGGATCCCTTGGGTGATGAAGTCGGCCGCCACCGATTTGGTCAGCCCGATCACCGCCGCCTTGGTGGCGCCGTAGACGCAGCGGTTGGGGGCGCCTTTGACCGAGGACACGGTCGAGGCCATGTTGACGATCGAGGCGCCCGCGCCGCGCTCCAGCATCTTGGGCAAAAAGGCGCGGATCGTCATGAACATCGAGCGCACGTTGAGCGCGAACGACGCGTCCCACTCGATCGGGTCGGCGTCGAGGATCGTGCCGTGATGGACAAACCCGGCGCAGTTGAACAGCACGTCGACCGGCCCGAGCTCGCCCGCGAGCGCGGCAACCGCGTCGTCGTCGGTCACGTCGAGCCGCCGTGTGGCGATCAGCGCGTCGGCGAGCGGCGCCAGCTTGTCGTCGGCGATGTCGGTCGCGAGCACGCTCGCGCCTTCGGCGGCAAAGGCAAGCGCCGCCGCCCGGCCGATGCCCTGCGCGGCCGCCGTCACCACCGCGCGCTTGCCCGCGAGCCGTCCCGCCATCGCCGCCGCCCTTGTCCCGCCCGACCCGGCGAAATTGCCATGCCCGATACGGGCGTGTAAATCCGCATGCCGCTTCGCGGCGGCCTCGGCACCCGCCGCTAAATCTCGCAGGCCGGGGATGGCGATGAACGCCGCGGCGCCGCTGGCGTTGACGGCTGAGGCGCGGCGCGTGGATGGGGGAGGGCGGCGGTGTGACCCAGCTCGAAAAGACCGGCTTGACGGCGTTCCCCGCGACCGAGCGGTGGCTGCGCGACACCTGCGCCGGCGCCGAGCTCGACGTACCGGCGTTTCACCGCCCGCTCGCCAGATGCGACCTCGCCCACTGCCGCGGCATGTGCTGCTACGACGGCGTCTATGTCCACAACGCCACGGCGGAAGTCCTGCAGCACCTCGCCGCAACCCGCGCCGCGGAGTTTCGCGAGGCGGGCACAGCCCTGCCGGCGACCGTGATTGTCGACGGGCTGTGGCGCGACGGCAGCAGCGGGCCTAAGACGGCGACTAAGCCCAACGATTTTCGCAGCGTGGTCGAAGGCTTCCCCGGCCATTTCGACGACACCGCCTGCGTCTTCCACGCCGACGATGGCAGATGCACCTTGCAGACCTTGGGGGGAAAGGACGGCAAGCATCCGTGGTTCTACAAGCCGCTCGTATGCTGGCTGTTCCCGATCAGCGTCTCGCCAGAGCGCATCACGCTCTTTGACGAGGCGAGCGACCCCTACCGCTACCCCGATTACGACGGCTTTTTGAGCCGCACCTTCTGCGGCCGCACGGCACGCGCCGGGCGCCCGGCTTACGAGATCCTGCGCGCCGAGCTCGAGCTGCTCGGCCGGATCCTCGGCCGCGACCTGACGCACCCCTTTCCGAAAACGGTGCCCGAACCCGCCTGACCCCCCTGCCGCGTGTTCGGCGCCCCGACCGGCAGCACCCATCCCTGAGCTCTTCGTCCTTCCCGCGAAAGCGGAACCCAGAGCCTGCCTCTGGCACGAACAGGGGGGGCGGGCACCGAGCGCGTGCCCCCTGTTCTAGCCACGCGCAGGCTCTGGACCCCCGCCTGCGCGGGGGCGACGGATAGGAGGCTAGCGGAGTCGTTTGTACGGATAGGAGGCTAGCGGAGTCGTTTGTTAGGTCAGCTCCACTAGCGCATCGTCGGCATCACGTATTCGGCGCCGGCGCGCACGCCCGCAGGCCAGCGCGCGGTCATCGTCTTCAGATGCGTGTAAAAGCGCACGCCCTCGGGGCCGTACACCGCCATGTCGCCGAACAATGAGCGCTTCCAACCGCCAAAGCTGTGGAACGCCATCGGCACCGGGATCGGCACGTTGATCCCGACCATGCCGATCTGGACGCGGTTCGAGAACTCGCGCGCGGCGTCGCCGTCGCGGGTGAAGATCGCGACCCCGTTGCCGTATTCGTGGTCGTTGACGAGCTTGGTCGCGTGCTCGAAATCGGGCGCGCGCACGACCGACAGCACCGGCCCGAAAATCTCCTCCTTGTAGATGCGCATCTCGGGCTTGACCTCGTCGAACAGGCAGCCGCCGAGGAAAAACCCGTTCTCGTAGCCCTGGAGCTTTAATCCGCGGCCGTCGACGGCGAGCTTGGCGCCCTCGGCCAGCCCAAGATCGACATAGGAGCGCACCTTGTCCAAATGCTGGCGGGTCACAAGCGGCCCCATCTCCGCCTCGGGGTCGGTGCCGGGGCCGATCTTCAACGCCCGCACCCGCGGCACGAGCTTGTCCATCAGCTTGTCGCCGATGCCGCCGACCGCGACCGCCACCGACACCGCCATGCAGCGCTCGCCCGCCGCGCCATAGGCCGAGCCCATCAGCGCGTCGGTCGCCTGGTCGAGGTCGGCGTCGGGCATCACCACCATGTGGTTTTTCGCACCGCCCAACGCCTGCACCCGCTTTCCGGCGGCGGCCGCGGTCGTGTAGATGTACTCGGCGATCGCGGTCGAGCCGACAAAGCTGACCGCCGCGACCCCCGGATGGTGCAGGATCGCGTCGACCGCCGCCTTGTCCCCGTGAACGACGTTGAACACGCCCGCCGGCAACCCGGCCTCGGTCAACAGCTCGGCGATGCGCACACCGGCCGACGGGTCGCGCTCCGACGGCTTCAGCACAAACGTGTTGCCGCAGGCGAGCGCCATCGGGAACATCCACATCGGCACCATCGCCGGAAAGTTGAACGGCGTGATGCCGGCGCAGACGCCTAGCGGCTGACGCACCGACCAGCTGTCGATGCCGCGCCCGACCTGCTCGGCGAACTCGCCTTTCATCAAATGCGGGATGCCGCAGGCGAACTCGACGACCTCGACCCCGCGGGTGATCTCGCCCTGGGCGTCGGAGAAGACCTTGCCGTGCTCCTCGGAAATCAGCCGCGCCAGCGCGTCATGGTCGCGCGCCAACAGCTCGAGGAACTTGAACATGACCCGCGCGCGGGTGAGGGGCGGGGTCGCGGCCCATTGCGGAAACGCCGCGGCGGCGGCCTTGACCGCGGCGTCGACCTCGCCCGGCTCGGCAAAGGCGACGCGCCTGATCTTCTCGCCGGTCGCCGGGTTGAATACGTCGCCCCAGCGCCCGCCTTTGCCCTCGACCCGTTTGCCGCCGATGTAGTGCTGAATGTCGCTCATCACCCGACCCGAATGCTGACCTCGCCGATTACCGCATCATAAGCCCGCTGTCGGGGCGGCGCAGCGGATTTTGCGCGGGCGCAGCCACCTCGGTGCACGCGCGCGGCTCCCCGCAGGGAACCATCGACCGAATGCGGGGTTCTGAGCGCGGCGGATCATGTTCGCGCGACCTGTCGAAGCGGCGGTGCCGCGCCCGGCGGTCGCTACCGCATCCCGCCTTTAGCCCGGAAAGCCCGTCTTCTGGCGGGAAAGGAGGCCCGCATGGATGCCCGGATCACATTGCGCGTCGACGGGGCGGAGCGCCAGCTGACCCTCGACACCCGCACCACCCTGCTCGACGCGTTGCGCGACCGGCTCGGCGTGATCTCGCCCAAGAAGGGCTGCGACCATGGCCAATGCGGCTCCTGCACGGTTCTGCTCGACGGCCGCCGCGCGACGACCTGCCTCGCCCTCGCGGTCGCCCATGACGGTGCTGCGATCACGACCGCGCAAGGTCTCGCGGACGGCGGCTTGCTCCACCCGATGCAGCGCGCGTTTATCGAGCATGACGGCTTTCAGTGCGGCTACTGCACGCCGGGCCAGATCTGCTCGGCGGTCGGCATGCTCGATGAGGTGAGGGCGGGCCACCCAAGCCACGTCACCCGCGACCTCTGCGGCCCGATCGCGCTCAGCGACGACGAGATCCGCGAGCGGATGAGCGGCAACCTCTGTCGTTGCGGCGCCTACGTCAACATCGTGGCGGCGATCCGTGCGGCGGCCGCGTCATGAGCCCGTTCGAATATGAGCGCGCCGCCGACGCCGCGAGTGCCGTGGCGCGGGTCGCGGGCCGCCCGGGTGCGGCGTTTCTCGGCGCCGGCACCAACCTCGTCGACCACATGAAGCTCGGCGTCGCGAGCCCCGACCTGCTTGTCGACGTGACCCGGCTGCCGTTCGACAAGATCGAGCCGCTGCCGCAAGGCGGCGTGCGGATCGGGGCGGGGGTGCGCAACAGCGACCTTGCCGCCGACCCGACGGTCCGCCGGGACTACCCGGTGCTGGCCCAGGCCTTGCTCGCCGGGGCGTCGGGGCAGCTGCGCAACCTCGCGACGACCGCCGGCAACCTGTTGCAGCGCACCCGCTGCGTCTATTTCCAGGACGTGACGACCCCGTGCAACAAGCGCGCATCGGGAAGCGGGTGCTCGGCGATCGGCGGCTACACCCGCGACCACGCGATCCTCGGCGCCTCCGAGCACTGCGTCGCGACGCACCCCTCCGACATGGCGGTGGCGCTGGCGGCGTTGGACGCGACCGTGATCGTGCTCGGGGTCACGGGCGCCCGCCGCGTGGCGCTCGTCGACTTTTACCGGCTGCCCGGCGACGCGCCGCAGCGCGACACCGCCCTCGCGCATGGCGACCTGATCACCGCCGTCGAGCTGCCGGCGTTGCCGCTCGCCGGCAATTCGGCCTACCGCAAGGTGCGCGACCGCGCCTCCTACGCGTTCGCGCTGGTCTCGGTCGCGGCAGCACTTTCGGTCGAGAGCGGGGTCGTGCGCGAGGCGCGCATGGCACTCGGCGGCGTCGCCCACAAGCCGTGGCGCGCCCACCGCGCCGAGGCGGCGCTGCGCGGGGCGCCGGCCAGCGAGGAAAGCTTTCGGCGCGCCGCCGAGGCCGAGCTCGCCGACGCGCGGCCGTTGCGCGACAACGCGTTCAAGGTGTCGATGGCCCGCAACACCATGGTCGCGGTGTTGCGCGACCTCGCCCGGGAGGAGCGCCGATGACCGAGCTCTTGCAGCCGCGCGCGATCGGCACGTCGCCGGCGCGCCTCGACGGGCCCGCCAAGGTCGCCGGCACCGCCCCTTACGCGTTCGACCACCCGGTTGCGAGCCCGCTCTACGTGTATCCGGTGCAGGCCGCCGTCGCCCGCGCCCATGTCACCGGCATCGACACCGCCGCCGCCGAAGCGCTCGCCGGCGTTGTCAAGGTCATCACGCACCAGAACGCCCCGCGCCTCGCTTCCGACGAAAACAAAGAGCTGTGGATTCTGCAATCGGACGAAATCCATTTTCGCGGTCAGATCATCGCGGCTTCGGTCGCGGACACGCCGGAGATCGCGCGCCAGGCGGCTGATCTGGTCCGCGTCCGCTATGCCGAGCAGGCGCACGACGTAGAGTTGCGCGCCGACCGCGAGGATCTCTTCGCCCCCGAGCACGTCAACCCGACCTACCCCGCCGCCACCGACGACGGCGATGTCGATGCCGCACTCGCGGCAGCCGAGGTGACGGTCGACGAGACCTACACCACCCCGACCGAGCACAACAACCCGATGGAGCCGCACGCCACCATCGCCATATGGGAGAATGGCGAGCTGACCCTTTATGATTCGACGCAGGGCGTGCACACGGTGCGCGACTCGTTGGCGCCGCTGTTCGGCGTCGACGCGGCGCATGTCCATGTCGTCGCCCCCTATGTCGGAGGCGGGTTCGGGTCCAAGGGGACGACGCACGCGCACAACGCGCTCGCCGTGCTGGCGGCGCAGGCGGTTCCCGGTCGGCCGGTCAAGCTGGCGCTGACGCGGCAGCAGATGTTCTCGCTTGTCGGCTATCGCACGCCGACGATCCAGCGCGTGCGGCTCGCCGCGGATCGCCAGGGGCGCTTGACGGCGATCGTCCACGAGGTCGTCGAGCAGACTTCGAGGATCAAGGAATTCGCCGAGCAGACCGCGGTCGCCACCCGGATCATGTACGCGGCACCCAACCGGCGCACCGCGCACCGGCTGGCGGCGCTCGACGTGCCGGTGCCGTCATGGATGCGGGCGCCGGGGGAAGCGCCGGGCATGTACGCGCTCGAGGCGGCGATGGACGAGCTCGCGGCCGGCTGCGGGATCGACCCGATCGAGCTGCGGGTCCGCAACGAGCCCGACATCGACCCCGAATCCGGCAGGCCGTGGTCCGGCCGCAACCTCGTGGGCTGTCTTCGCGAAGGTGCCCGCCGGTTCGGCTGGGAGCGGCGCGACCCGAGACCCGGCACCCGCCGGCGCGACGGCTGGCTGGTCGGCGTCGGCGTCGCAAGCTCGACCTATCCGGCGTTTTCGATCCCCGGCTCGCGGGCAAGCGTGCGCTACGGGCAGGACCAGCGCTATGTCGTGCGCATCGGCGCCGCCGACATCGGGACCGGCACCTGGACGGCGTTGAGCCAGATCGCCGCCGACGCGCTCGGCTGCCCGCTTGAGGCGATCCATCTCGAAATCGGCGACACCGCGCTGCCGACGGCCAGCGTCGAAGGCGGCTCCAGCGGCATCAATTGCTGGGGCTCGGCGATCGTCGCCGCGGCGCGCGCCTTTCGCGCCCGGCACGGCGCCGACCCCGCCGACGGCGCCGAGATCGAGGCCGGGATGCCGCAGAACCCGGATGCCGAGCAGTTCGCGATCCATTCATTTGGCGCGCAGTTCGCCGAGGTCCACGTCCACGCCGACACCGGCGAGATCCGGGTGCCGCGCATGCTCGGGGTCTTTTCGGCGGGCCGCATCGTCAACCCGCGTCTCGCGCGCTCGCAGTTCATTGGCGGCATGACGATGGGCCTGTCGATGGCGTTGCACGAGCACAGCGTCGTCGACCCGCGCTTTGGCCATGTCGTGAACCACGATCTCGCCGGCTACCACATCGCCGCCAATGCCGATGTCGGCGACCTCGACGCGGTCTGGCTCGACGAAAGCGACCCGCACGGCAACCCGATGGGCACCCGCGGCATCGGCGAGATCGGCATCGTCGGCGCCGCCGCGGCGATCGCCAACGCCGCCTACAACGCCACCGGCATCCGGGTTCGCGACCTGCCGCTGACCCCTGACAAGTTCCTTGCCTGACCGGGGCGTTCGAGCCGGCCGTCGTCGGCTTACAGCACGCTCAGCATTTCGGCGACGAGCGGGTGGCGGACGATGTCGGCCTCGCCGAGCCGCACCACCGCGACCTCGGCGATCGCCTCGAGCCGGCGGGCGATGTCGGCGAGCCCCGACAGCCCGTCGAGCAGGTCGCTCTGGTCGGGGTCGCCGGTCACGACCATACGCGCATTGGCGCCGAGCCGGGTCAACAGCATCTTGATCTGGCCATAGGTGCAGTTCTGCGCCTCGTCGATGACGATAAAGGCGTTGTTCAGGGTGCGCCCGCGCATGTAGGCGATCGGCGCGATCTCAATCGCGCGCTCGCCGATCAGCTGTTTCAGCCGTTTGCCGCCGAGCCGCTCGTTAAGCGCGTCGTCCAGCGGGCGCAGGTAAGGTGCGAGCTTGGCGTTCATGTCGCCCGGCAGATAGCCGAGGCTTTCGCCGGCCTCGACCGCGGGCCGCGTCAAGACGATGCGCGCCGCCGCACCCGAGGTCAGCGCGTCGACCGCGGCGCTGACCGCGAGATAGGTCTTGCCGGTCCCGGCGGGGCCGAGGGCGACCGTAAGGTGGTGCTCGGCGATCGCCGCCATCAGCCGGCGCTGGCCATCGCTCTGCGGGCGGACCTTGCGGCGCCAGCCCTGCTCGCCCTCGGCGACCGGCGCCACCGCATAGGCGGCCTCGGCAAGATGGACGACCGATCCCGCATTCGCCCAGCGCTTTCCCATCCGGCTCCTCCCGCGGTGATGGCTTACACCCCGATCAGCATACCACTAATTGAAGGAAATTACAGTGTCGCTACAAGATTGTGGCATTAACCAGCCTACTTGCCTGGGGCTGGTCATGGCCGGCAAAGCGCAGCAATCTCAGGGCGGCTGCGTATCGTCGGGCGGCCGGGGCAGCGGTCCCGTCGCTCGGCGGCAATGACGCGAAACATCAGCTGGAGCGGGGGCAAGCATGGCGGGAGAAGTCATTCATGTTGCCGGGGCGGAAGCTGGCGGATTTTCCGCCTATCTCGCGGTTGCGGAGGCGGGGAGCGGTCCCGGGGTGGTGCTGCTGCACGGGGCGGGCGCTGGCGCGCGGCCGCTCGCCGACCTCTACGCCGCGGAAGGCTACGTCGTGCTGTGCCCGGAGGCGCCGGGCACCGAACCAGATGTCGCGGCCGCCGCGGCGGCGGCGTTGTGCGCGCGACCGGAGTGCACCGGAAAGCTCGCGGCGCTCGCCTTCGGCGACGGCGGGCTGCCGGCGTTGCGCCTTGCCGCCGAGAATCGCGTCGCGGCAGTGGTCTGCTACGAGCCGGCCGGCATCGCGGCCGCGCTCGAGCTCGCGCCGCGGATCGCCTGCCCGGTGGTGCTGCACTTCGCCGAGAACGGCCCGGACACCCCGGCCGACGCGGTCGCGCGGGTCAGGCAGGCCTTCGCCGGCCCGCCGGAGGCCGCGGTCTATGTCTACCCCGGCGCCCGCCGCGGTTTTGCCGACACGGGCAGCGCGCACCATGACCGGGCCGCGGCCGGCCTCGCGCACTCGCGCTCGATCGCATCGCTGCGCCGCGCGATCGGGCCCTGCTACGACCTCGAGACCTTGTGGGAGGCGCACACCCGCTACGAATTTGTGACCCGCGACGTCGATGCGACGATGGCGACAATGGTCGCCGAACCCTACGTCAACCACGTGCCGGTCATGACCGGCGGCGTCGGCGGGCGCGACCTCGCCCGCTTCTATGCCGAGCACTTCATCCCGAAATGCCCGGCCGACATCGCGATGGTGCCGGTTTCGCGCACGGTCGGCGCCGACCGCGTCGTCGACGAAATGGTCGTGTCGTTCACCCACGACAGGGAAATCGACTGGATGCTGCCCGGCGTGGCCCCGACCGGGCGCCGCGTCGAGGTGCCGCTCGTCGCGATCGTCGGCTTTCGCGGCGACAAGCTCTATCACGAGCACATCTATTGGGACCAGGCGAGCGTGCTCGTGCAGATCGGGCTGCTCGACCCGGCGGGGCTGCCGGTTGCCGGTGTCGAGACCGCCAAAAAGCTGCTCGACCACACGCTGCCCTCGAACGCGCTGATGACCCCGCGACGCCTCTAACTTCATCAAAGACGCGGGAAATTCACCAAAATCGCGGGCGCTACTCGCGGCGGAACGTCACCACCAGCACGTCGCGATAGGCCGGTCCGGCCGGGTTGATCGGCTCGACCGGGGTGACGCCGTGGTAGACGCGGCTGTCGTCGACCAGCGCCGCGTCGAGCGGCCGGGTCAGCGTAAAGCTGCCGAGCGGCCGCCGCGTCAGGTCGTAGATCGTCGTCTCGCCGCTCCGGACGTTCTCGCGCCGGACCATCAGCACCAGCACCCAGTCGACCCCGTCGCGGTGCATGCCCTCGGGGGTCGGCTGACCGGCCTCGCCGGGACGCGCCTCGATGCGGAACTGGTGCAGCTCGACATGCCAGGCCTCGGGGCGCAGCGCCGCCGGGGTCATCCGGTCGAACAGCGCGTGGCTCGTCCCGAGGATGGCGCCCAGCGCCGGGTGGCGGCCGATCGCCTCGGCGACCGGCTCGAACCAGCGCTCGATGCCGCCGTTCAGCGGGTTGTAGTCGCTGCTCTGGTAATGCGGCTGGTGCGGCTTGCGCAAAATGCCGGCCGGGTTCGCGCGGTAGGCAGCAAAGCGGCGCCGGCGGTAGCGCCCGCCGTCGGCCATGTAGGTGTCGACGCCGAGGTCGTTCCAGCTCGCGGCAAAGCCGTCCCAGTCGCCGAGCGCGGCCGCGTCGAGGAGCGCGCGCATCTCGGGCGCCTCGACAAAGGCGAACCCGTCGCGTTCGATCGCCCCGGCCAGGGGCGCGAGGGAAGCGGTCATGGCACCTCTCTGACCACGGTTTGCCGGCTTGCGCGCGCCACCGGCATAACGGTCCGACAAAGAGCGAGATTGGGTCGGATCGCGGCTGTGCAAGAATAGCGCAACGAGCGCGCTCGCGGCGCGCGCGCGGACGGAGGCTCAGATGGCGTTCACGTTGAGCGAGGAGCAGCGCGAGATCCGGGCGGCCGTGCTGCGGTTGTGCACGCGGTTTGGCGACGACTATTGGCTCGGCAAGGACGAGGCGGGCGGCTTCCCGCATGAATTTCACCGGGCGATGGCCGAGGCCGGGTGGCTCGGCATCGCGATGCCGCCCGAATATGGCGGCAGCGGGCTCGGCATCGCCGAGGCGGCGGTGCTGATGCAGGCGGTCGCCGAATCGGGTGCGGGGTTCAGCGGCGCCTCGGCGATCCACATGAACATCTTCGGGCTGCACCCGGTCGTCGTCTTTGGCACCGACGAGCAGAAACGGCGGTTTCTGCCGCCGTTGATCGCCGGCCGTGAAAAGACCTGTTTCGCGGTCACCGAACCCGACGCCGGGCTCGACACGACCCGGCTCAAGACGCGTGCCGAGCGCCATGGCGACCATTACGTGCTGTCGGGCCGCAAGATCTGGATTTCGACCGCTCAAGTCGCCGAAAAGATGCTGATCCTGGCGCGCACGACCCCGGTCGAGGAGGTGGCGCGGCCGTCGCACGGCATGACCCTGTTCTATACCGATCTCGACCGCGGCAAGGTCGAGGTGCGCGAAATCCCGAAAATGGGGAGGAAGGCGGTCGACTCGAACCTGTTGTTCATCGACGGGCTCGAAGTGCCGGTCGAAGACCGCATCGGCGAGGAGGGCAGGGGGTTCCACTACATCCTGCACGGCATGAACCCGGAGCGCATCCTGATCGCCGCCGAGGCGGTCGGGCTCGGCCGCGCCGCGTTGGCGCGCGCCGCCCGCTATGCCGGCGAGCGGGTCGTGTTCGGCCGGCCGATCGGCCAGAACCAGGCGATCCAGCATCCGCTCGCCGAGCGCTGGATCGAATTGGAGGCGGCCGAATTGATGGTGCTGCGCGCCGCCGCCGCCTATGACCGGGGCGAGGCGGCGGGCGAGGTCGGCGCCTATGCCAACGCCGCCAAATACTGCGCCGCCGAGGCCGGGTTTCGCGCCTGCGAAACCGCGGTCATGACCCATGGCGGGATGGGCTATGCCCGCGAATACCATGTCGAGCGCTATTTCCGCGAAATCCAGATCGCCCGCATTGCCCCGATCAGCCCGCAGCTGATCCTCTCCCACATCGCCGAGCGGGTGCTCGGCCTGCCGAAGTCGTATTGAGCCGATCTCACGCCATGCGGTTCGCGGTCTTTGCGATAACGGCGCTGACGCGCTTCCCCTCGCGCGCCGCTGTCGCCATGACGCGGCGGCGCAGCTCGGGCGACACCGAGGCGCGAAATTGCTGGTGGGGGAGGGCGGCTACCGCACCTGCTCGACCGCGAGCGAGCCCTGCGGCAACGGGCGAAGCAGCTCTGCTTCCGGCCGCGTCAGATCGAGCCACGCGAGCCAGGCCGCGCGGTCGAGCACGACCATTTGCCGATCATGGATCGGTGCCACGTCGGGGCCGGGCTCGGTGGTCAACAGCGTGAAGGCGTCGCCGGCATCGGTCGGTCGCCACAGCCCGGCAAAGCAGAACCAAGCCGCGCCCGCCCTCGAAAAGCGCCACTTCGACTTTGGCGAGCGGGCGCCGGTGAACTCGAAGAAGTGCGTCGCCGGGACGAGGCAGCGGCCCTTCGGGAACCGGCGGCCTTCCGATCGGAAGTTGATGACCGGCGCCCCCTTGGGCCGGGCCGGCGGGAAGCCCCACCGCAGCTGCACGAGCTCGACCCCGTCGCCGCGGCGACGGATGACGGGCGCCGGCTCGGTCGGCCAGATGTCGTCGCGCGGTTCGAGGTTGGGCGCGGCCTCCGGCCAGCGCAAAGGCAGGCGCATTTCGCTGAACGCCTGCAGGTAGTCGTCATAAGGGACACGGTTGCCGAAATCGTTGCACATGCGGGTCAAGATAGGCCCGCCGCGCGCGCCGGCAAACCCGTCCTGGGCCGGCCCGTCGAGCTCGACCGGCAGGGCGATAGGCGTCGGCGGCGTGCGCCGAGATTTCGAGTTCCAAAGCTGGCTGCTTCAGCGCGGCGTGCGTTACCTGACCGGCGGCTCCGATGTCGGCTACATCCTCAGAGCCGGCCGCGCCGACGTGAAACAGCTGCGCGAGCTGAAGTTGTAGGGGCCGGCCACCCGCCGCCCCTGTCCGAAAGCCGGCGGGCGTCAGTTCCCGGCGACGCAGGGCCGCACCATCTTCGCCGGGTCGACGAGGCGGTCGAACAGCTCCTCGGTCACGAACCCGAGCTTCAGCGCCGCTTCCTTCAAGGTCAGGTCGTTGTCCATCGCATAGTGGGCGATCCTCGACGCCTTGTCGTAGCCGATGACCGGCGACAACGCCGTCACCAGCATCAGCGAGCGCGCCACATCCTCGTTGATCTTTTTCAGGTTCGGCCTGGTTCCCTCGACCAGGAACTTGCGGAAATTGGCGCAGCCGTCGCTCAGGATTGTTATCGAATGCGCGATGTTGAAGATCATCAGCGGCTTGTACACGTTCATCTCGAGATAGCCGCCGGCCCCGCCAAACCCGACCGCCACGTCGTTGGCCATGACCTGCGCCGCGATCATCGTCAGCGCCTCGGCCTGGGTCGGGTTCACCTTGCCCGGCATGATCGAGGAGCCGGGCTCGTTCTCCGGGATCTCCAGCTCGGCAAACCCGGCGCGCGGCCCGCACGACATCAGGCGGATGTCGTTGGCGATCTTGTAGAGCGAGACCGCCAAGGTGCGCAACGTCCCGGACAACTGCACCAGCGCGTCGTGGGCGCCCTGCGCCGCGAATTTGTTCGGCGCGCTGACAAACGACAGCCCGGTGAGCTTGGCGATTTCCGCCGCCGCCGCTTCGGCAAAGCCGGGCGCGGCATTGATGCCGGTGCCGACCGCGGTGCCGCCGAGCGCCAGCCGGTACACGCCCTTCAGCGCATCCTCGATGCGCTCGATGTCGTCGCCGAGCATCGCGGCGTAGCCCGACCATTCCTGGCCCAACGTGATCGGCGTCGCGTCCTGCATGTGGGTGCGGCCGATCTTGACGATGTCCTTCCAGTCTTCGGCCTTTGCCGCGATCGCGTCGCGCAGGCCGGCGACCGCCGGCACCAGCCGCCCGGTCACGTTGACGGCGGCGGCCATGTGCATCGCCGACGGGAACGTGTCGTTCGACGATTGCGACATGTTGACATGGTCGTTCGGGTGAACCGGCGTCTTGCTGCCGAGCGGGGTGCCGGCGAGCTCGCAGCAGCGGTTGGAGATCACCTCGTTGACGTTCATGTTGAATTGCGTGCCGCTGCCGCTCATCCACACATGCAGCGGAAACATGTCGTGGTGCCGCCCGGCCAGGATCTCGTCGCAGGCCTGCACGATCAGCCGGTGCACGGCGCCGTCCAGCCGGCCGCCGGCATGGTTGGCGTTGGCGGCCGCCTTTTTCAGCATCGCGTAAGCGGCGATCATCTCGCGCGGCATCAGGTCATGGCCGATGCTGAAATGCTCGAGCGAACGCTGGGTTTGGGCCCCCCAAAGCTTGTCGGCCGGCACCTCCACCACGCCCATGCTGTCGGTTTCGCGGCGAACGTCAGTCATGGCATGCGCCCTCCGCAATCCTCAGTCGGCCGAAGCGCCGACTAGTCGCGTAATCGGCAAACCCGGATCGCCGTTGCAGGCGTATCGGCCCGCGCACCGCACTCGCAACTTGTCTTGCTTTTCTGCGCGGCGGTCATATCCCGGCGGCGGCGCCCCGAAGCTCGACCGTGAATGCCGGGTCGTCGAACACGCTCGCCGGCCAGCCCAGACCGTAATGCTCGCGCAGCATGGCGCCCGTGTATTCGGTGCGAAACAGCCCGCGGCGTTGCAGGATCGGGATCACCTCGGCGCTGAAGATGTCGAGCTGCGCCGGCAATAGCGGCGGCATGATGTTGAACCCGTCGGCCGCACCGTCGGCGAACCAGTCTTCGATCAGTCGGGCGATCTGCTCGGGCGTCCCGGCGGTCACGAAATGCCCGCGCGCGCCGGCGAGGTAGCCGAGCAATTGGCGCAAGGTCGGCCGGTCGCGGCTGACCAGGTTGAGGATCACCTCGGCACGGCTGCGCGCCGCCTCGACCGCGCCCGGGTCGGGGAAATCCGCGGGCGAGAGCGGCCGGTCGAGCGGCAGATGCGAAAAGTCGTGCCCGCCAAAGCGGCCCGACAGCCGCTTGCGGCCGACCTCGGGGTCGGAGAGGTCGTTGAGCTCGCGCACCAGGCGCTGCGCCTCGGTCTCGGTTGCGGCGATCATCGGGCTGAGGCCGGGCAGGATCAGCACCTGCTCCGGCGGTCGTCCCTCGGCTGCCGCCAATGCCTTGAGGTCGGCGTAAAACTCCTGCGCCGTCTCTTTCGCCATGTGGGCGGTGAACACCGCGTCGGCATGCCGCGCCGCAAACCGGCGGCCGGTGTCGGACGAGCCGGCCTGCACCAGCACCGGCCGGCCCTGCGGGCAGCGCGGCATGTTGAGCGGCCCCGCCACCTGATAAAAATCGCCCCGGTGGCCGACCGGTCTGATCCGCTCGCCGCGAGCATAGATCCCGCTCGCCCGGTCGTCGAGGACGGCATCCGGGGCCCAGCTGTCCCACAGCTCCTTGACGACTGCCATGAACTCCTCCCCGCGGGCGTAGCGGTCGGCGTGGGTCACCTGCCCGGCGCCGCCGTAATTCTCCGCCGCAGTCGCGAGCCACGAGGTGACGATGTTCCACGCGGCGCGGCCGTTGCTGATGTGGTCGATCGAGGCAAACTGCCGCGCGAGGTTGAACGGCTCGGTGTAGGTGGTCGACGCGGTGGCGATCAGCCCGACCCGGCTCGTCGCCGTCGCCAATGCCGCCAGGACCGTGATCGGCTCCAGCCAGGTGCGCGGGGCCTGCGCCACGTCGCCGCCAAGCGCCAGCTGGTCGGCGAGAAAGATCGAATCGAACAGCGCCGCCTCGGCGCGCTGCGCCAGATCCTGGTAATAGCGGATGTCGGTCAACGCGAGCGGCGACGCCGCCGGATGGCGCCACGCCGCCTCGTGATGACCGCGGCTGTGGATAAACAGGTTGAGGTGCAGCCGCCGTTTCATCGAGCCAGTCGTCCCTTGTTGTGCGCGCCCGCCTGGGCGTTCGTATGGGCCCGTGGCCGCTTTGGAAAAGCTACGCGCCGCCGCTCCGCTCCGGCAAGCCGTTTACACCCTCCACCGCACCATATCACACCCGCATGATGCCCGATCTTGCCGATGACGATGCGCGTGCGCTTGCCCAGCACCTGCGGCATGCGGTCGATGAGGAGCCGTTTCCGCATGCCCCACGCGTCGAAAGCGATCCTGGCCAGGCTGGAGGCGCGGACGCCGGAGCCTCCGGCGCCGCGGACAGCCGGCATGGCGCGACGCCGCGGAACCGGCTGGGGCGGGAGGCGAGGGTGGAGAGGCTGAGACTGCTCGCGGTTTGCCTCGCGCTGTTTCTCGCCGAATGCGCGCGGGGCAATACCTTGGCCGGCCCCGATCCGGGCGGCGGCCTCGAATGTCCTGACAACGCCTTTGAAGATTGCTCAAACCCACTGCCCCGCTGAAAGCGATCCCCGACCTGCCGCAGCCCGCGCCCTTGCCGCCGGGAAACCTAAAGACGAACTTAGGAAAGATGGAAAGGACCGCAACATGCGTCTTATCCCCATGGTGTTGACTTGTTTATTCATTTTCGCGGCAATCGCCACGATCGCGGGGTGCGCGCCCGCGACAACTCAGGCGCAGGCCTGCGCGCCGGGAACGCCCTGGGTTCCCGCCGACTACGCCAACGGCAAATGGGTCCCGGGCCACTGTCTCGGCCAACCCGCGCAATAGGCGGCGCGGTTGCCTAGGTGTTATATGTTACGATCTCTCTCACCTATTGAAATCATTCGTGTGGATGGGTGGCCGAGCGGTTTAAGGCACCGGTCTTGAAAACCGGCGTGGGTGCAAGCTCACCGTGGGTTCGAATCCCACCCCATCCGCCAATCGCTGAATCATCGCAATTGGTCAAACGACGAAACGGCCTCGCGCCAACGCCGCGACAGCGAATTCAGTATGATCCTCGCCGACCCTCAACTCATGCTCGCGGTTTTGCCCATCAGCAGCCGGTGTACGGGTCGCAGTGGCTTCTTGAGCTTATCAATTCGATCGTGCCATTGATTGTAGGTGCGGTTCGTCGAGCAAAAATGCTCCAGCTTTTCTGCAAATGACGGGATTGCCTGCGTCTGTCGGTCCCACAACGACAGAGCAAATTCATAGAATGCTACGTCGCTAGGATTCCGCTGCCTGAATGCGGTCAGAACTTCGGAATTCACTTGGTCAATACTATATTCTCTACTGACGTTGTGGCTGCGATAGCCGCGTATTTTCCAGTGGAGCCGTTCGGAAATCAGCAAAACTGATTCGTGCATTCTCTCCGTAATCCCCACTGCGATGAAGTCGCGGGATAGGTTGTTTTTTGCCAGTTCAAGGAAATCGGCGCCCTCCCTGGCGTGCGCTGCTTCTGGAACTGCGGCGAAGCTCCTCACGAGGTAATCACGGCCAAGCGCAGCATCGTCTGCCTCCGCCAATTGTTGCAAGGTGATTCCGCTGTCGCGCAGTCGGCGGCCAAGGGGTGAATCAGGGTCGTGAATCGCATGAAAATAGGCCGAAACAAACCGATGCGCGGGCTCGCGGAGGATTGTGATGTATTTACAGGAGCGTCCGAAGATTTTATCCAATCCATAGGTTTGATGTCCGCGGATCATCCGAAGCTTCGATATTGCATCCGGGTTTAGTTGTCTCAGTTCCCGCAACGACGCGTGGAAATGCTGCATCGCGGGGTTCACCACGAAAAGGACCGACGGATCATAGAGTTTGTCAATGATGCGGGATAGCGTCGTTCCCCCGCACTTCGGCAGGTGATAAAAAATGTATAGGTCGTCCACTTCGGATTGATCCTAGCCCATGGCAAAATCAGCCGACATTCTCACCGCGGCGATATTGGGTCCAAAGGATCACGCCGTTGAACGGCCTGAGCAACCGCGAATCGTGCCAAAACCTCGTCGCCGGCGCCGATCGCGATATAAATATTGTTCGTCTGCAGGACGTCGAGGTCGCAACGGCGCGCGCAGTGCCGAGCAGGGCACTCAATAGTGCGGTGAGGGCGGGGGTGCAACAGGCGACCGAGTTCGTTTACCCCGTCCCGGTCATCGGTGCGCGGCGCCCCATTCGCGGTGGGTGGAAAGAAGCAAATCGGACGGTCGGGTCGGCCCCTCGAAACGGCGGGCGAGATTGAGAAAGGCACAGGGATGAGCGCAGCGGGCGCCTCGGGTTACGGCATCGGCCAGTCGGTGCGGCGCAAGGAAGATTTTCGGCTGCTGACCGGCAGAGGCTGCTTTGGCGACGACGTTTCGCCGCCGGGTCTGGCGCATGCCGTCGTCGTGCGCTCGCCGCACGCCCATGCGCGGCTCGCCGCGCTGGAAACCGCGGCCGCGCGCGCAGCCCCCGGCGTGCTCGCCGTGCTGACCGGGGCCGACTACGTCGCCGACGGGCTCGGCCCGATCCCGCACAATCCCGGGCTCAGCGCGCCGCCCGATGTGCAAGCGCGCGTGCGCGGCCTGGCACCGATCGCGACGGTTCATTTCCCGCTGCCGGCCGACAAGGTTCGCCATGTCGGCGAGCCGGTTGCCGTTGTCGTCGCCCGGACCATCGCCGAAGCCAAGGACGCCGCGGAGCTCGTCGACATCGCCTACGAGCCGCTGCCGGCGGTGACCCAGGCCGCCGAGGCGCTGGAGGCGGGTGCGCCCGTCTTATGGGAGACGGCGCCGGGCAATCTCTGTATCGACATCGAGGTCGGCGACGAGGCCGCGACCGCCGCCGCCTTTGCCTGCGCCGCGCATGTCGTGCGGCTCGACACCCGGGCGCAACGCGTCACCGGCGTGCCGATGGAGCCACGCACCAACCTCGCCGAATACGACCCTGCGACCGGCCAATACACGCTTTACACCGGGAGCGGCCGCGGCGTCGCCAAGGTCAGGCTCGACCTCGCCCAGGTGCTGGGCGTGCCGGCCGAGCAGGTGCGCGTCCTGTGCCGGGACATGGGCGGCAATTTCGGCACGCGCAACCTCTTCTACCCCGAATACGCGGTGCTGGCCTGGGCGGCGCGCCGCGTCGGCCGGCCGGTCAAATGGACTTGCGAACGGCAGGAATCGTTTCTCAGCGACTGGCAGGCCCGCGACCTGACGGTTACCGCCGAGCTCGCCCTCGACGAGGAGGGCAATTTTCTCGCGGTTCGCGGCTCCAACCTCAGCAACCTTGGCGGTCACTCGGTCGCTTTCGGGCCGTTGCAAAAGGGCCTCGGCCTGATGACGAGCGTCTACCGGATCCCGGTCGGCTATTTTCGCGGGCGCGGGGCCGTCACCAACACGGCGTCGACGACGCCCTACCGCAGCTCCGGCCGGCCCGAGGCGATTTTTGTCGTCGAGCGGCTGGTCGACCTGGCCGCCGACCGGCTCGGGGTCGACCCGGCCGCGCTGCGCCGCCGCAACATGGTGCCGCGCGAGGCGCAGCCTTACGCCAACCCGCTTGGCGTCACCTACGACAGCGGCGACTACAAAGCGGCGATGGGCACCGCCTTGGCGCTCGCCGACTGGGACGGGTTTCCCGCCCGCCGTGCCGAGGCTCGCCGTCGCGGCCGGTTTCGCGGCATCGGGGTTGCCAATTACGTCGAGATCACCTCGGGCGCCCCGCGCGAGCGCACCGAAATCACGGTATTGCCCGAAGGCAAGGTCGAGCTCGTCATGGGCACCATGGCCTCGGGGCAGGGGCACGAGACGAGCTTTGCCCAGCTCGTGACCGAATGGCTCGGCGTGCCGTTCGACAGCGTCGCCTACGTCGCCCATGACACCCTGCGCGTCAAGGCCGGCGGCGGCTCGCATTCCGGCCGATCGATGAAGCTGGCGGCGACGATCATTGGCGACGCGACCGACGCGATCATCGACAAGGGCCGCAGGATCGCGAGCTTTCTGCTCGAGACCGGCGAGGTCGACCTCGAGTTCGAAGATGGCCGTTTCCGGGTCGCCGGCACCGACCGCGAGGTCGGCCTGTTCGAGGTCGCGGCGGCCGCCGCCACCCGCGCGGATCTGCCGGAGCAATTGCAGGGGCCGCTTGCCGGCATTTCCGACCAGACGTTGCCGGTCGCGAGCTTTCCCTACGGCACGCAGGTTTGCGAGGTCGAGGTCGACGCCGAGACGGGTGCGGTCGAGATCGTCGGCTATGCCGCGGTCGACGATGTCGGCCGGGCGATAAACCCGCTGATCCTGCACGGCCAGACGCATGGCGGCATCGCGCAGGGTGTCGGCCAGGCGTTGCTCGAGCATTCCCATTACCACCCGGTGACCGGGCAATTGCTGGCGGGGAGCTTTATGGACTACGCAATGCCGCGCGCCGCCACCTTTCCGCTGCTGAAGACGGCGCTCAGCGAGGTGCCGGCGCCGACCAACCGGCTCGGTGTGCGCTCCGGCGGGGAAGGGGGCACGACCCCGGCCTTGGGTGCGGTCGTCAACGCGATCGTCGATGCACTCTCCGAACTCGGCGTGCGCCACATCGAAATGCCGGCCACTCCCGAGCGCGTCTGGCGGGCGATCCAGGCGGGGCGCGGCCCCACCGTCTGACGGCGAAACCTATTTGCCTCGGGAAAGAGGAGGTGGGGCCGGCGCGCTCGGGCCGGGAACTACCACGACCGGCGGCGGCGTCTGG
>DATMLF010000230.1:0-13915 GCA_035570595.1 Allostellaceae bacterium | reverse complement strand
TGGATGACCTCGCGCTCGGCGCGCGCCCGCGCGGCGCGGATGTCGAGCGATTTCGCCTCGTCTTCCCCGGTCGGCAAATCGAGGTCGGCGGCGGTGACGAGCGGCCCCTCGGTCATCACAATCGCCCGCTTCACCCGGTTTTCCAGCTCGCGCACGTTGCCGGGCCACGGGTAATCGCGGATCGCGGCGAGCGCCGAGCCGGCAAGCCCGCGCGCAGCGCGCCCGTATTCCGCAGCGAACCGACGCAGAAAAAAGCTCGCAAGGATGATCGAATCGGCCGGCCGCTCGCGCAATGCCGGGATCCGCACCGTGACCTCGTTCAGCCGGTAAAACAGGTCTTCACGGAACCGCCCGTCCGCCATCATCCGGTCGAGGTCCTGGTTGGTGGCGCACACGATGCGCACGTCGACCTGCACCGGGCGCCGCCCGCCGATCCGCTCGACCACCTGGTCCTGCAGAAAGCGCAACAACTTGACCTGCATCGGCAACGGCACGTCGCCGATTTCGTCGAGAAACAGCGTGCCCTGGTGGGCGCTTTCGATGCGGCCGATATTCTGCCGAAGCGCGCCGGTAAAAGCGCCTTTTTCGTGACCGAAGAGCTCGCTCTCGAGCAGCGTCTCGGGGATCGCCGCACAATTGATCGGGACAAACGGGCCGCCGGCGCGTGGGCTGAGCTTGTGGATCGCGTGCGCGAGCAGCTCCTTGCCGGTGCCGCTTTCGCCGAGCAGCAGGACCGCCACGTCGGTCGGCGCCAGCTTCTCGACATTGCGCAGCACGCGCAGCATTTCGGGGCTGGTGGCGATGATGCCGTCGATCGGCGAACCGGTCGCCGCGTCGGTCAGCCGGCGGTTCTCGGCCTCGAGCTCGAACATCTGCTCGGCGCGACCGACGATCATCCGCAAGACCTCGATGTCGATCGGCTTCTGGTAAAAGTCGTAGGCGCCAAGGGCGATCGCCCGCAGCGCGTGCTCGCGGGTCTCGTTGCCGGTGGCGATGACGACCTTTGTCGCCGGCGCGATCTCGCGGATTTCGGACAAGGTCGCGAGCCCCTCCGACGCGCCGTCGGGGTCGGGTGGAAGCCCGAGATCGAGGATCGCGACCGGCACCTGATGCGCCCGGATCAGCGCCAGCGCTTCCGGGCGGCTGGCGGCGGCATGGACCTTGTGCTCAGAAAACGCCCAGCGCAGCTGGCGCAGCAGTCCGCTGTCGTCGTCGACAATCAGCAGCGATCGGGCGGCGGGGGTCATCGTGTTCATAGGACGACGGTGGGTGCGGCCGACGCGCGCTCTTCGGCGAGCGGCAGGATCACGCGCATCGTCGTCCCGTGGCCCGGTCGCGAGACGACTTCGAGCTCGCCGCCGGCCATCCGGATCAGGTCGCGCGTCTGGTACGCGCCGATGCCGTAGCCCCCGGATTTTGTCGAGCGGAACGGCAAAAACAGCTCGTTGCGGATAAACGCCTCGTCCATTCCGACGCCGCGGTCGACGACATCGATCACAAAGCGCCCGCCGTTGCACTCGGCGCGGACAATGACGGGTTCGCCCGCGGGCGAGGCGTCGAGCGCGTTCTGCACGAGATGGGTCAGAGCCGAGCGCAGCTTGTCCGCGCCGATCGCAACGGTGCACTCCTCGGCCCCGCCGCCGATCGCGACGGGCACCGAGAATTCGGCGGCGACCGCGGCGGCGATTGCGGCGGGGTCGGCGCGATGCGGCGGCGGCGCGCGCTCGGCCTTGAGCTGGCTCAGCAGATGGTTCATTCGTGCCACCGAGTCCTCGACGGTCTGCAGCATGTCGCGCTGGAATTCGGGATTGTCGATGTAGCGCCGCGCATTGGTGACGATCAGGCCGAGCTGGCTGGCGAGGTTCTTGATGTCGTGGACGACAAACGCGAAGCGCTTGCTGTATTCGGTCAGCAGCTCCGCCTCGCGCAAGCCTTTGGTGGAGCGCTCCTCGGCGAGATAGCTCGCCGCCTGTCGGCCGGCGGAGCGCAACAGGTCGAAGGCCTCCCACTCGAGCGCGGAGGGATGCCGCGGCCGGTCGAGCACGACAAACCCGACAATCTCGCGGCGGTACGACAACGGCACCGCCAACCACGCGCGCGGCGAGGCGAAGCTCCAGTCCGCGCCGTCGGCGTGGTCCGCGCCGTTCGCAAGAACCTGGATCCAGCCGCCATCGCGAAATCCGGCGAGAAACAGGTCGTCGGCCGGCAACACGGCGCCGCGGTCGGTGGGTGTGCGCCAGCCCGCGGTCGGGCGGTAGCCGACCCCGGGGCTCGCCGACCACAGCATGCCGGCCGGGCTGTCGACGAATTCGGCGAGCGCGCGGATGATCCTCACTTGCAGCTCTTCAGCCTGCTGCGGGTCGGAGACGAGCTCGATGAACTTCAGCCATTCGACGCGATAGTCGTAGCGATGGGTAAAGAAATTCCTCGAGATCAGAAATTTGAGGCGCTGGCGGAAGCTCCCGGACGACAGCACGGTGACGAGCACGACGATGCTGCCCAACAGCATCGCCAGCTGGAGGACGAGCCCCCAGTCGCCGCCGAGGCCGCGCAACAGCACCGCGACAATCGCGACCGCCAGCAGAAAGCAGCCGCTGGCGAGCAGGGTCGCGGTGTGCAGCACCACCTGTCGGGAAACGTGGATGTCGACCCGCCACTCGCGGTTTCGCGCCATCGCCAGCGCAAGGAGCGGCACCGCAAATGCCGCCGCGATCGCCCGCCCCAAGGCAAGGCCAGGGTCGACCCGGCCGCGGGTGATAAAGGCGTCCGAGAACAAAAACAGCTCGAAGGCGAACAACAGGCCGAGCGCCAGGCACACAGGCCAGACGTGCCAGCGCCGCTGCGGGTCGGTGTTGCGCCACAAGTTTTCGATCGTCAGCAGACCGAGGACGCCGAACCCGATGCGCATCAGCACCTGCAGGTAGGGGTCCCAGGCGCCGAACCCGGCGACGAGGATGTGCGCGTCGAGCGCCACCGCGACGGCGCAGAAGAGCGCCGCCGCCGCCAAATAGCGCCGGCCGAGCTCGGAACCCTTGCCGGCGCCGGCGGTGACGAGCCACACCGCGAACAGCAGCCAGGCCGACAGGCGGATGCTGTCGAGCACGGCCAACGCGGGGACCGGGATCGGGATCGCTCCCGCGGCCGCCGTCGCCGCCGCCCACACGGCCGAAGCGAGACAGCAGCCGATCAGGGCGGCGCCGGTCCGGCTGGTCCGCCCGCGCAGCACCATCAGGCCGATAATCAGGATGAACGCCAGCGCGCATCCCGAATAGACCGTTTCGACGACGATCCTGGCCAGCGCCGTTGTCCTATCTTGCCCCGTAGTTCCAAAATATCACGCGGGCGGTCTGCAATAAGATCAGCAGATCGAGAAAAATGCTGCGGTTTTTGACATAATAAAGGTCGTACGAGAGCTTGCGCCGGCCGTCCTCGATCGAGGCGCCGTAAGGGTAGTTGATCTGCGCCCAGCCGGTGATTCCGGGCCGCACCCAATGCCGCTCGTTGTAGTAGGGGATCGCCGCGGCGAGGTTTGCTACAAAGAACGGGCGCTCGGGGCGCGGCCCGACAAAGCTCATGTCGCCGCGCAGCACGTTCAGGACCTGCGCCAGCTCGTCGATCCGCAGCTTGCGGATGACGGCGCCGACGCGCGTCACCCGCGGATCGGCCTTGGCGGCCCATTGCGGCCCGCCCTCGCGCTCGGCGTCGGTGCGCATGCTGCGGAACTTGAGGATCGTGAACACCCGGCCGCGATAGCCGACGCGTTCCTGCCGGTAGAGCACCGGCCCTGGGCTGTCGAGCTTGATCAGGCAGGCAGTGACCAGCAGCAGCGGCGCCGAGAACACCAGAAGCGCGAGGCTGACGACGATGTCGAACGCGCGCTTCAGCAGCTCGTCGAAGATGCCGCAGCGAAAGCCGTCGGAATAGAACAACCAGCTCGGGCGGAGCGCCTCGAGGTCGACCGTGCGGGTCTCGCGCTCCCAAAAATCGAGAAATTCGGTGACCCGGATCCCGGCCAGCTTGCAATGGAGCAGCTGGCGCACCGGCAAGCCGCGGCGGTCGTCGGTGGCGACGACGATTTCGCTTGCGCCGAGCTCGCAGCCGAGTTCGGCAAGCGCGTCGGGCCCGCCTTGCGGCCAGTCGGCCGGGTTGCCGCTGGCGAGGTCGCGCTCGCCCGGCATCCGGATAAACGCGACCGCGACAAAATGCTGGTTTTCGTGGCTGTCGATCAGGCTGGCGATGCGGCCCGCCTGGGCACCGTTGCCGAGGACGGCGACCCGCCGTTTCAACAGACCGCGCCCGAGGGTAATCAGAAACGCGCCGCGCGTCACCGAGATGCAGCCGAGCCACAGCAGGGTCGCCTTCAGCGGGAGGTTGCCGGTGTCGGGCAGGTGCTGCAGCCCGTCGCGCCAATAGGCGGCCGTGACCAGCACGAGCATCAGCACGACGACAAAGGCGACGGCGACCTTGCCGAGCAGCTGTCGGAAGTCGACAAAGCTTTGCTCGCCATACAGCCCGACCGAGATCATGGCGGCGACCGCAGCGAGCGACAAGCCGGCGGCGAGCTGGGCGGGAAGGCTCGTGAGGCCGAACACGAGCGGCGTCGTCCCGCCCGACTGAGACAGCATCTGGTAAAATGCACCAGTGATCAGCAGGGTGTCCGACGACACCAGCAGCACGACCGAAACAGGGACAAAATGTCTGAACAGTCTGAGCTGCATCTCAAATTGTAATATCGTTAATAATGCCGGTTGTTCGCGCTCGACGCACCGCCTTCGGTAGCGCATGAGTATAGTAACCGCAAAAGCCACAGCCGTCCAGTAGAACGCGCGGTCTGCCCATGTCGACGCGGACGCGAGCGGTGTGCGCCGGGCGAGCGCTGGGGTTTCGCTCGCGGGCCGCTCTCGCCGGTCGGCGAAGGGCGCGCCCCGGTTGCGCGTTCAGTCGGCTGCGGCGTGCCGGGGGCGGGCGCCGCCGTGGCCGGCAAGCGCGGCACGCTCGTGGGCGAAGAGCGCGTGGATCCAGTCGATGACCGCACGCACGCAGGCCACCCGGCGCAGGTCGCGATGGACGATGACCCAGTATTCGGCGGCGATCTCGGGCACCGGCGGGGTCAGCCGATCGAGTAGCGGGTCCGCGTCGCCCGCATAGCACGGCAGCACGCCGCGGCCGGCGCCGGCGCGGATCGCGGCATGCTGCATAGCCATGTTCGAGGCGCGCAGCGCCACGGCACCGCCGCTTTCGCGCAGCCGCTCCTGCACCCAGCGGGCGGTCGGGTAGTGCGCCTGCTCCTCGGTGTAGGTCACCCACGCCTCGCCCTCCGCCCCGCGCCCACGGTAGACCGCGCAGGCGAAGGCGCCGGCCTTGGTGATGTAGAGGTCGCCGCTTTCCGGCGGATGGTGGCGCAGCGCGAGATCGGCTTCCCGGCGTGCGAGGTTGGCGGTTTGCTGGGTCGCGACGAGCTCGAGAGTGATCCCGGCGGGCAAGGCCGCGCCCGCCGCGCCCGGAAGATCGCTGGCGAGCCGGCTGGCGAGAAAGCCGGCGGCCCATTCGCCGACTGAGACCCGGACGGTGCCGCTCAGGCCGGGCGAGGCCGCCGCGCGGCGCCGCTCCAACGCCAGCGCCGCCAACTCCAGCTGCTCGGCGGCCGGCAGCAGCGACTCGCCGGCGGCGTTGAGACGCAGGCCCTCCGGCAGCCGGTCGAACAGCGCCGGCCCGCCAAAGACCGCCTCGAACGCCGCCAGGCGCCGCCCGACCGTCGGCTGGCTCAGCCCGAGGGCGCGGCCGGCGGCGCGCAGCGATCCATGACGGGCAACGGCCAGAAAGACGCGCGGGTTGTCCCAATCCATCGCAGCGGAGCCATTGGTATCGTTCATGATACGAATACGTATCGCGGGATGCCGGATTTGTCGATCCCTGAAATCAATATGTGGACCTATGTTGGCCCAGCGAGACGCGGAGGGCGGACATGATCGCGGTCATCGACCTGACGGCTGAGCTGGCGAAGCTGAACATGCTCGACGGGCGCTGCCCGACTACCACAGACGCTGAAAAGAGCGGCGCCATCGCGCGGTTGGCACCCTATCGCGACGGCGCGGTCTTCGCCTCCAAGTTCGCCGGTACCAGCGATTGGGAGCGGCACCCGCGAGGCGACGAAATCGTGCATGTCGTCGAAGGCGCGACAACCTTGCACCTGATTGTTGCCGAGGGCCGTCAGTCGGTCGCGCTCGCCGCCGGCATGGTGGCGATCGTGCCAAAAGACGCCTGGCATAGGTTCGAGGCGCCCGACGGCGTCTGCGTCGTGACCGCGACACCGCAGCCGACGGTTCGCGCCGCGGCCGAGGTCGACGACCCGCGAACGCTGAAATTGCGCGAGACCGGCGGCGCGCCGGTTCGCGCCAATACAGTTTTACGTTAGTACTGCTTTAGGCTGGCACTGGTTTTAGGTTAGCGCTGCGGTCCGGGAGAAACGACGATGTATTTTGACCGACGGCTCTGGGAATTGACGCGCGGGCTGCGCGGCTGGATCGGCTTTGCGATCGTGCTGGGGCTCGTCGCCGCGGTCGCCGGCATCGCGCGGTTCGCGATTCTCGGCGTGCTGCTGTCGCACGTTTTTGGCGGCGGCGGGTTTGCCGCAATCGCGCTGCCGGCGGTCGGCGTCGCCGCGGCGGTGATGTTGCGCGGCACGATCGAGCATCACCGCGCGATGGTATCGCACCGCACCGCGACCCGGGTGCAGGAGGAGCTGCGCGGCCGGCTCTACGACAAGATCGCCGAGCTCGGCCCGGCTTGGTTTGCCGGCGAGCGCACCGGCGGGGTCATGCTGTCGGTGGTCGACGGGGTCGAGCAGCTGCAGACCTTTTTCGGGCAATACGTCCCGCAGCTGTCGATCGCGGTGCTGACGCCGCTCGCGATCTTTGCGTTCATCGCGTTCTGGGACGTCCCGGTGGCGGTGGTGATGCTGGTCGCGGCGTTGACGACGTTGGTCGCGCCGACCGTCTTTATCCATGTCGAGCGCCGTTCGAGCCAGGGCCGTCAGCAGGCGCTCAAAGCTTTTGGCTCCGAGTTTCTCGACGGCGTCCAGGGCTTGCCGACCCTCAAAGCCTTTGGGCAGAGCCGGGCGTTTGGTTATCGCCTCGCCGAGCGGGCGCGCGAGTTGTGCGACAGCAGCCTGCGCGTGCTGTCGACCGGGGTCATGACCCGCGGGATCACCGATTGCGGCGTCGCAATCGGTGCGGCGGCGGCGTTGGCGCTCGCGGTGTGGCGGGTGTCGCACGGGCTGATGAGCATTCAGGCATTGCTGATCGTGCTGATGGCCGGAACCGAAATCTTCCGCCCGTTGCGCGACCTGCGCACGGTGCTGCACCAGGGGATGCTCGGGCAATCGGCCGCGGCCGGCATCAACGCGCTGTTCGCCGCCGAGCCGCCGGTGGCGCGGCAGCCCGGGCGGCCGGCGCCGCCCGACTTGCCGCGAGTCCCGACGATCGCCTTTGAAGACGTGCGCTTTTCCTATCCGGGCGGGCGCGGCGCCGCTCACGACGGCTTGTCCTTCACCGTCGGCGCCGGCGAGAAGATCGGCATCGTCGGGCCGAGCGGGTCGGGCAAGTCGTCGGTCGCGCGCCTGCTGCTGCGGCTCTTCGACCCGCAAGGGGGGCGGGTGTTGGTCGGCGGCCGCGACTTGAAGGCGCTCGACCCCGAGGCGGTGCGCCGGATGATCGCCGTCGTGCACCAGGACACCTACCTGTTCCACGGCACGGTCGAAGAGAATTTGCGGCTCGGCAGGCCCGACGCTGACCAAGAGGAGATCGAGGCGGCGGCGCGTGACGCCAACGCGCACGAGTTCATAGCACTGTTGCCGCACGGCTATCAGACGATGATCGGCGAGCGCGGCGTCATGCTGTCGGGCGGCCAGCGCCAGCGGCTGGCCATCGCCCGCGCCTTGCTGCGCGACGCGCCGATCCTGATCCTCGACGAGGCGCTGTCCTCGGTCGACGCCGAGAACGAGGCGGTCATCCAGCAGGCGATCGACCGGCTCGCCGCCGGCCGCACGACCCTCGTCCTGGCGCATAGGCTGTCGAGCGTGATCGGGGCCGACCGCATCCTGGTGCTCGACCATGGCCGGGTGGTCGAGGCCGGCCGTCACGCCGAACTGATCCGCCGCGACGGCCCCTACCGCCGGCTGATGGGCGCGCAGGCCGAGGAGCGCGAGGCGGACGTCGTGCTGTCCGAGGATGCCGACGAAACGGCGACCGCAAGCGAGAGTAAGCAAATCGAATTGGCGGCCGAGACCGCGCCCGCCGAGCTCGCGGGCGTCGCGGCGGTGGTCGGCTGGCCGGCGACATTGGGCACCCTGGTGCAAATCATCAGGCCGTGGCGCCGGCGCTTCGCGGTCGTCATCGGCTCCGGCATCGCGCGGGTCGCTGCCTTTATCGGCGTCGGCATCGTCAGCGCGCTCGCCGTCGCCGCGGTCAAGACCGGCGCGCCTTACGGCTACCTGCTGATCCTCTTGGCGCTGACCGCCCCGCTCGCCGGGCTCCTGCACTGGCTCGAATCATGGCTCGCCCACGACATCGCCTACCGGCTCCTCGCCGAGATGCGGATCGCGCTGTTCGACAAGCTCGACGCCCTGGCGCCCGCGTATTTGTTACGGCGGCGCTCGGGAGACCTGATCGCGCTCGCGGCGCAAGACGTCGAGACCGTCGAATATTTCTTCGCCCACACCGTGGCGCCGGCGTTGGTCGCGGTGCTGGTGCCGTCGGCGGTGCTGGTCGTGCTGGCCGTCGTTGCCTGGCCGGTGGCGCTGGCGCTGTTGCCGTTCGTGCTGTTCGCCGGGTTGGCGCCGGTAGTGACGCGAGCCAGGATCGACCGCCTCGGCGCGCAAGCCCGCGACGCGCTCGGGCTGATGGGCGCCTACCTGACCGAGACGATCCAGGGTCTTTCGGATCTGGTCGCGTTTCAAGCGGTGGCCGGCCGCCGCCGCGGCTTTATGGAGCTGGTGCGCGGCTATCAAACGATCCGGCTGGAGCTGCTGGCCGATTTGTCGGCGCAGACGGCGCGGCTTGAAACCGTGACCGGGCTCGGCGGGCTGGCGGTCGCGGTCGTCGGCGCGCGGCTCGCGGCCGAGCATCATCTCGCGCCGACCATGTTGCCGCTGCTGATCCTGATCTCGCTGTCGTCGTTTCTGCCGATCTCGGAAATCGCCAATGTCAGCCGCCAGCTCGCCGACACGATCGCCTCGACGCGCCGGCTCTACGCCGTGCACCGCGAAGCGCCGGCGGTCACGGACGGCCGGCTGTGCCCGCCCGAGCCCGCGGGCGGCTCGGCGGTACGCTTTGAAAACACGAGCTTTTCCTATCCCGGCGCCAGGCGGCAGGCGCTCAGCGACGTCACTCTCGACGTCCCAGCCGGCGCGACCTTGGCGTTGGTTGGCCCGTCGGGGGCTGGCAAGACGACGCTTGCCAACCTGTTGTTGCGGTTCTGGGACCCGACCGCCGGGCGGATCCTCGTCGACGGCGTCGACCTGCGCGATTTCGAGCTGGACCACCTGCGCCGCCGCATCTCGCTTGTCTCGCAGGACACTTATCTGTTCAACGACACGCTGCGGGCGAATGTCGCGCTGGCCCGACCCGAGGCCGACGAGGCGGCGGTCCGCCGCGCTCTCGAGCAAGCAGCGCTCGCGGAGTTTGTCGACAGCCTGCCCGAAGGCCTCGACACCCCGGTCGGCGAGCGCGGCGTCCAGCTGTCGGGGGGGCAGCGCCAGCGGGTGGCGATCGCCCGCGCCTTTCTGAAGAACGCCCCGACCCTGGTGCTCGACGAGGCGACCTCGCATTTGGACGCGGTCAGCGAGGCGCAGGTGCGCGCCGCCCTCGACGCGCTGATGCGCGAACGCACGACGTTCGTCATCGCCCATCGGCTGTCGACGGTCAGAAACGCCGATTTATTGGCGGTGCTCGACCACGGCCGGCTGGTCGAGACCGGCAATCACGCCGAGCTTCTCGCGCAGGGCGGCCTCTACGCCCGCCTGATCCGCCACCAGATCGAGGGCGCCCAACAACCGCTGCGTGCGGTCGGGGACTAGCCGGCTTTGCTCGGCGCGGCAAAAAACGCATTGTCGCCGGCGGAGGCGGGCGCGGCCGTGCCGGTTTCGTGTATCCTGCAGCTGAAGCCGGATGCCCGGTCCGGCTAGTCTGCGGTTTGGCCCGGAGAACCCGCGGCCGGTCGAGACGACCGCGGAGGTGTGACCACCAGGGCAAGGAGAAGCTGCCATGCCGTTTTATGAAAAAGGCGATGTCCGCATCCATTACCAAGAGACGGGCTCCGGGTTTCCGCTGCTGGTCATCCCCGGCGGCGGGCTGAACTCGACGGTCGCGGGCCTCGCCAACCACCCGTTCAACCCGATGGAGGAGCTCAAGGACGAGCACCGCGTCATCGCCGCGGATTTGCGCAACGCCAATGGCGGCCAGTCGTCAGGGCCGCTCGAGACCGACCGGCCGTGGGACGCCTATACCGACGACCATTTCGGCCTGATGGACCATCTCGGCATCCGCGAGTTTTTGGTGCTGGGCTTCTGCATCGGCGGCCCGTTTATCTGGAACCTGCTGCGGCGGGCGCCCGACCGCGTCGTCGCCGCGGTGCTGGCGCAGCCGAGCGGCTTTCGCCCGGAGACGCCCGACCTCTTCTATCAGAACAACATCAAAGGCTGGGGGCCGCCGCTATGTGAGCGCCGGCCGGACGTCACGATGGCGACGGTGGACGCGTTTCTCAGCAAGATGTACCGCGCCAACGCCGACTTTGTGTTCACGGTGACGCGAGATTTCGTGCGCAGCTGCCGGACGCCGATACTTGTCCTGCCCGACGATGTCCCGGCGCACCCTTACGCCGTTGCGATGGAAAGCGTGCATCTGGCGCCCAACGCGCAGGTGAGCCTCTACCCGTGGAAGGCCTCCAAGGAGCAGATCCCGCTGGCGGTGCGCCACATCCGCACCTTTCTGAAGGCGAACCGCCCGGCGTCCGCGGCGCATCAGCCGATGGCGGCCGCCGCTCAGTAAAACGGGCGACAGCTTCAGGCCGGGCTCGCGGACAGCGATAAACGTTCGGCGAGTCGCGATCCCGCGTCGGCGCGCCGACGCGGGATGGCCGCGCGCTCAGCCTTGCCGCACGAACTTGTCGACGCCGCGATCCTGGGTCAGGCCGGCATAAATGTCGCCGTGCGAGTCGATGCCGACGCCGTGGACATGTCGGCTCGCCATGCGGACGAGCACGGCGCCCTGTGCGTCGCGCACGCAGACATAGGCGGGGTTCCCGCTGTCTTCCTGCTCGGCGATGTAGAAATTGCCGTCCTTGCCGCGGGTGATGTCGTTGGGCCCGCCCATGCCGGTCCACTGGCCGAGGAAGTCGCCCTCGGGCGAGAAGATCTGGATGCGCTTGTTCGCCCGGTCGGCGACATAAAGCTTGCCGTCATCGTCGTACGCGATGCTGTGCGGCAGGTGGAACTGGCCCTCACCATGACCCGGCGCCCCCCACGACTTGACGAGCCGCCCGTCCTTGGTAAAGCGGTGCACGCGGGCGTTGCGGTAGCCGTCGGTCACGTAAATGTCGCCGTTGGGGTGGGCCAGCATCTCGGTCGGGTGGTTGAACGGCCCCGCCGCGCGCTCGGCCAGCCAGTTGGCGACGTGGCCGGTGTCGGAATGCGCGCCCCGCGTGCCGAGCTCGAGGATCGGCTTGCCGTCCAAGGTGAACGACTTCGCCACCGAGTCGGAGCGGTCGGTGGTGTAGACCACGTCGCCGACGATCTTCAGGCCGTGCGGGTCGGTGACCTCGCCGCTGCCCCAGGCGCCCAAATATTTCCCGTCGCGGTCGAACACCACCACCGGCGGGTCCCGGCGCTGAAACACGTAGATGCGGTCCTGCGCGTCAGCCGCCACCCGGCTGATCAGCCCGAACGGCTCGCCGTCGGGGGATTTGAAGAAGTCGGGTATCAGCTCGTAGGTATATTTGCCCGCGCCGACTTGTGCCATCGCTGCCTTCCTCCCGGAACTTGAGCGCCGAAGCCCACCCGCCGCCTGCCGCGGCCATTCCCTCCGCGGGGAGCGGAGAGCAGGGAAAAGTTTTAGCCGAGATCGCTGTCCTCCAACAGCCCTCCGCGCGCGGCCCGCGGAGCGGTTACCCGCATTTCGAATAGTCGCAGCTCGTGCACTGGTCGCATCCTTCGAGGCGGATCAACGCCGCCTCTCCGCATTTCGGGCACTGCGCGGGGCGCGGCAGAGCCTGCGAACTGGCGCCGGAAGGTCCGGGCGCCGGCAAATTCACCACCCGGGCAGCGGCGGCGCGGTCCATCCCCTGGCGCGGCAAAAAGCCGATCTCGATCATGTGGCGCTCGATCACGCCGCCGATCGCGGCCAGCAGCGAGGGCACGTATCTGCCCTCTATCCAGGCGCCGCCGCGCGGGTCGAACACCGCCTTCATCTCCTCGACGACAAACGACACGTCGCCGCCGCGCCGGAACACAGCGCTGATCATCCGCGTCAACGCGACGGTCCAGGCGTAGTGCTCCATGTTCTTTGAGTTGATGAACACCTCGAACGGCCGCCGCCGGCCGTCCTGCACGATGTCGTTCAACGTGATGTAGAGCGCGTGCTCGCTGTCCGGCCAGTTGAGCTTGTAGGTCTGGCCGGGCAACGCCTCGGGCCGGCTCAAGGGCTGCGTCATGTAGACGACGCCGCCCGCCTCGTAGATGTCCGCGGGCTTTGGCGAGGCCGCCGGCGCCGGCGGCGGGAGCGGCAATTCCGGCTGCTGCGGCGGCCGGCGCGCCTCGGCCGGGGGAGCTGCTTCGGGCCGGGCGGCGAGCACGGCACCCGTCACCTCGTTCGGGCGGTAGGTGGTGCAGCCCTTGCAGCCGAGCGCATAAGCCTGCTGGTACACGTCCTTGAAGCGCTCGAACGGGATGTCGGCCGGAACGTTGATCGTCTTTGAAATCGAGCTGTCGACGTGCTTCTGCACCGCCGCCTGCATGACGAGGTGGTCCTCGGGTGTCAGCACCTGGGCGTCGACGAAATAATCAGGCAGGGGTGCCGTCTCGCCGCGGGTCCGGCGGAACTGGCGATAGGCGTAGTCGGCGACCTCCTCCTCGCGGCGGGCGCCGTCCGGCATCAGCACATTGCGGGTATGACGAAAGCTGAACACCGGCTCGATGCCCGACGAGACGTTGTCGGCGAACAGCGAGATCGTGCCGGTCGGCGCCACCGAGGTCAAAAGCGCGTTGCGGATGCCGTGCCGGGCGATCGCCTCGCGCACCTCGGGGTCGAGGGCGGCCACCGTCTCGCCCTCCAGGTAGCGGCCGCGGTCGAACAGCGGGAAGGCGCCTTTTTCCGCCGCCAGCGCCGCCGAGGCGAGATAGGCCTCGCGCTCGATGACGCCGAGCCATTCCTCGGTCGCCGCCACCGCCGGCGCCGAGCCGTAGCGCAATCCGCACAGGATCAGCGCGTCGGCAAGCCCGGTGACGCCGAGCCCGATGCGGCGCTTGGTTTTCGCCTCGTGCTGCTGTTCCGCCAGCGGGAATTGCGAGATGTCGACGACGTTGTCCATCATCCGCACGCAGTCGGGCACCAGCGCGCGCAGCCGGTCAAGGTCGAGCCGCGCCTCATTGGTGAACGGCGCCTCGACAAGACGCGCGAGGTTGATCGACCCCAACAGGCAGGCGCCATACGGCGGCAGCGGCTGCTCACCACAAGGATTGGTGGAAGTTATTGTTTCACAATACCAGAGATTGTTCCGGCGATTGATGCGATCGATAAAGATCACGCCCGGCTCGGCATAGGCGTAGGTCGCCCGCATGATCTTGTCCCACAGCCCGCGTGCCGGCAGCACCTTGGCGACCGCGCCGTCGAACACGAGCTCCCAGGGCCCGTCCTCCTCGACG
>DATMLF010000229.1:0-10445 GCA_035570595.1 Allostellaceae bacterium | reverse complement strand
CGCCGGTGCCGGCGGTGCCGCGCACCTGCCCGGCATGGCCGCGGCGCTGACCTCGCTGCCGGTGCTCGGCGTGCCGATCGAAAGCCGCGTGCTGAAAGGCGTCGACAGCCTGTTGTCGATCGTCCAGATGCCGGCGGGGGTGCCGGTCGCCACCTTCGCGATCGGCGAGGCGGGTGCCGTCAACGCGGCGCTGTTCGCCGCGGCGATCCTGGGTACCTCGGACGCCGCCGCGGCGCGGGCGCTCGACGGCTGGCGCCAGGCGCAGACCGAGCGCGTCGCCGAGAGCCCGGGCGCCGCCTGATGCCAGCGACGACGACGCTGCCCGCTGTGCTGCCTCCCGGGGCCACGGTCGGGATTTTGGGCGGCGGCCAGCTCGGGCGGATGACGGCACTCGCCGCGGCACGGCTCGGCTATCGCTGCCATGTCTTCGCGACGGAGCCCGACAGCCCGGCCGAGCAGGTCTGCGGCGCCGCCACGATCGCCGAATACACCGACGGCGAGGCGCTCGACCGCTTCGCCGCCGCGATCGATGTCGCGACGTTCGAATTCGAAAACATCCCGGCCGAGGCGGTGCGCCGGGTGGCGGCGGCGAAGCCGGTGCTGCCGCGCCCTGAAATCCTCGAAATCACCCAGGACCGACTGCGCGAGAAAGATTTCTTGCGCTCGATCGACATCCCGACGACCGCCTACCGCGAGATTTCCGACGCCACGGCGCTGACCCGCGCGATGCACGATTTCGGCTACCCCGCGGTGCTGAAAACCGTGCGCATGGGTTATGACGGCAAGGGGCAGGTGACGCTGACCCCCGAGACCAGGCCGGACGAGGCGTGGCGGCGGATGGGCGGGGCAATCGGCATCCTCGAAAGCTTTGTCGACTTCAGCTGCGAGATTTCGGTCGTCGTCGCGCGCGGCCGCAACGGCGCCTGGGCGACCTATCAGCCAGTGGAGAACCAGCACGTCAACCACATCCTCGACACCACGATAGCACCGGCGCGGATCGCGCCCGAGACCGCGATGCGGGCCGAGGCGATCGCCCGCCACGTCGCCGAAAAGCTCGACCTTGTCGGCGTGCTCGCGGTCGAGATGTTTGTGACCCCGTCGGGCGAGGTCCTGGTCAACGAGCTGGCGCCGCGGCCGCACAATTCCGGCCATTGGACGATCGACGCCTGCGTGACGAGCCAATTCGAGCAGCTGGTGCGGGCGGTGTGCGGGCTGCCGCTCGGCTCGGTCGAGCATCACTCCGACGCGGTCATGAAAAACCTGATTGGACAGGATGTCGACCGATGGCGCGAAGCGCTCGCCGACCCGCTGGTCAAGCTCCACCTTTACGGCAAGCACAAGGTCCAGCCCGGCCGCAAGATGGGCCACATGACGCGGCTGATCCCTCACCGCCGAGGGCACTTTTCCGGCTAGCAGCCTGATCGGGCAGTTGTGCGCATCTCCAGCATGGCCATCCCGACAAAGCCTGCCCCTGGCAGCGAACAGGGGTCGGGACCCATTTCGGGCATGGGTACCGGCCTGCGCCGGAATGGTGAGAGAGAAGTTGGCGTAACCAGATCGCTCGAATTTCTCGATCACTGCCCTCGCGCGGTTTCCGATCCAATTGCACCGTGCTCACCCGCTCCCAAACCCTCCCCAATCAAGGGGAGGGCCTCGATAGCGCTCCTATTTGTGCACCCGTCCCCTCGATGGGGGTGGTTTGGGGTGGGGTGATGCGTGCCGAGGGCGTCGACTCGGTCGAAAACCGCCTAGCGTAGCGGGCGCAGCAGGCGGAACGGGTTGGGCAGCCGCTCGGCCAAGGCGGCAAGGTCGCGGCGCGCGCGGCCGATGCGGGCAGCGCCCGCCAGCCGGCGGTCAAGAAAGGCGCGTGTGTCGGCGAAACCTTCGGAGCGGTCTTCAAGCCAGTACAGCACCGTCGCGCCGTAGATCGCGGCGAGGCTCGCGCGCTTGGTATAAAAGCTGAAGTCGGTGGCGTCGTCGCCGGCAGCGTACCAGATCGCGTCGACCGTCGCGTAGACCAGCGGCATCGCGAGCGGCGCGTTGTACGGCAAGGCCAGCACGCTCAGCGCACGGCGCACCGCCTCGCGCCAGGGCTCGACGATGTCGAGCCGGGTCACGACAGCCTGCGCGATACGGTCGGGCGTGGACGCCGCTTCGGGCGGCAGCGCTTCGAGGCGGTCGAGCATCCGCCGGTCGGCCCAGCCGCTAAACGCAGCGACCAAATCCGCGGCACCCCCCGGGAACAACGCCAGCGCCTCGCCGGCGGCGATGCCGCAACGCCGCGCCGCACTGCGCAGCGCCGCGCGCGACCAACCGTCGAACGGCACGTCCGGCAATATCGCCTCGATCAGCGCCATACGCTGGCTGTCGGCGAGCGGGCTGTTCATTTTGGCCGAACCTCGCTGAGAAAGGCGGCGAGGTCGACCGGATGGCGCTGCAGCTCCTCAACAAAGAACAGGTGGCGCTGGTCGAGCATCCGCTGCGGGTAGAGGACGCCGTCAAGATGATCGCATTCGTGTTGCACGACGCGGGCGTGAAACCCTTCGGCATCGCGCTCGATCGCCTCGCCGTCGAGCCCCGTCGCGCGATAGCGGATGCGCAGGTGGCGGGGGACGACCCCGCGCAGCCCCGGCACCGACAGGCACCCCTCCCATCCGAAGGCGCGCTCCTGGCCGAGTAATTCCACGACCGGGTTGACCAGCACGGTCAGGTCCTGGGCGACGTCGCCCGGCATGCCGGTCAGACGATCGCTTGAGACAAAGAAGACGACGACCCGCCAAGGCTGATGGACCTGGGGGGCGGCGAGCCCGGTGCCGCCGGCATCCTCCATCGTCTCCACCATGTCCTCGACGAGCCGGCGCACCCAGGGTTCCGTCGGGTCCTCGACTTCGGCGGCTGCCTGGCGCAGCACCGGGTTGCCCATGCGGGCGATTTTCAACAAGGCCATGGCCGGAATATGGAGCCGGTGCTGGCGGCGGTAAAGCGCGCGCCCCCTGATCCTTCGCCTTCACACTCGAGGGCGCAGGTGCTAAATAAGTGCAGCATCACCGCGGCACGCGCCGTTTTCGACCGACAATGGAGAAGAGCCCCCGTGCAAGTCCTCGTCCGCGACAACAATGTCGACCAGGCCCTGCGGGCCTTGAAAAAGAAAATGCAGCGCGAGGGCGTGTTTCGGGAAATGAAATTGCGGCGCAGCTACGAAAAGCCGTCCGAGCGCCGCGCCCGCGAAAAGGCCGAGGCGGTGCGCCGCTACCGCAAGCTCCTGCGCAAACGCATGGAGCGCGAGGGCTACTGACCGCGAACTCGCGCAACCCGTCGAACTCTCAGCTGCCGGTGTCGGGCGCCTCGTCCGCGGGGCGGCCGTGAATGTGGACGTGGCGCCCGCCCGATTCCTCCAGGATGCGCGTGGCGGTCAGCTCGCGGTCGGCATCTTCGCAGCGCACCCACAGCAGCGCTGCCCCGGCGTGCAATGCCGCCTCAAAATCGGTGCTGTGGGGCGGCGCCGTATAGTCGTCGAACAGTTCCTTCAGCGCGGCCCCGCCGAGCCCGGCGCCCACCAATGCCGCCACCGCGACCGCGATCGGGCCGCCCGACAACACGACGATCCCGGCGACGGTTAACGGGCCGATATATTTGATCTCGTCGCTGAGTCCGGCCGGCAGCAGGCGCGCCCGTCCGGCGCCGGGCTCCGCCTCGGCCAGCGAATGGTGCGAGGCCAGCACCGACAGCTCGCTCTGCGCGAATCCCGCGGCGAGCAGGTTCGACACCGCATCGTGAAAATGCGCGCGGTCGGGAAACGACGCCACCGCCTCGCGAACCACCGGAAAAGACGCCGCAGCCTCGGTCATGCCGCCCCTCTCTTTCGCACCCCTGCGCACCGCCGCATGCTACCGTCAAACGCCTGACGTGTCCGCCATCCTTGCCGCCGATGACCGAAGCCGCCCGCCTCGACCCCGATGCCGCCGCATCTGCCGCGGCCCCCGTGGCGGCCGCCCCTTCGCCGGTCATGGCGCAGTATTTCGAGATCAAGCAGGCCCACCCCGGCTGCCTGTTGTTTTTTCGCATGGGCGATTTTTTCGAGCTGTTTTTTGACGACGCGGTCGCCGCGGCCGGGGCGCTCGACATCGCGCTGACCAAGCGCGGCCGGCACGACGGCGCCGACATCCCGATGTGCGGGGTTCCGGCGCACACCGCTGAGGTCTACCTCGCGCGGCTCATTCGCGCCGGCTTCAAGGTGGCGATCTGCGAGCAGGTCGAGGACCCGGCGGAGGCCAGGAGGCGCGGCGCCAGAGGGCCGGTGCGCCGCGCCGTCGTGCGCGTGGTGACCGCCGGCACCCTGACCGAGGAGGGGCTGCTCGACGCGCGCCGGCACAACTATCTCGCCGGCATCGGCGAGGCCGGCGGCCGGCTCGGCCTCGCTTGGCTCGACCTGTCGACCGGGGCCTTCGCGCTGGCGCCGACCGAAGAGCAGGCATTGCCGGGCGAGCTTGCCCGCATCGCCCCGGGCGAGATCCTGCTGCCGGAGCGGATGCTCGCCCGTTCGGCGCTGTTCGAAATGCTGGGCGAATGGAAACCGACGCTGACCCCGCTGCCCAATGCCCGCTTTGACAGCGACGCGGCGCGCCGCCGGCTCGAAAGCTTCTACGGCGTCGGCGCGCTCGACGGTTTCGGCAGTTTCAGCCGCGCCGAGATCGCCGCCGCCGGCGCGCTCGTCGACTATGTCGGCCAGACCCAGCAGGGAAAGGCGCCACACCTCGAGCCGCCGCATCGGGTGACGCCGGGGTCGGTCATGCAGATCGACGCGGCGACGCGGCGCAACCTCGAGCTGGTGACGGCGGCCTCGGGTGAGCGCCGCGGCAGCCTGCTCGCGACGCTCGACCGCACGGTGACCGCGTCCGGCGCGCGCCTCTTGACCGACCGTCTCGCCGCGCCGCTGACCGACCCGGCGGCGATTGCCGACCGCCTCGACGCGGTCGGTTTTTTCAGCGACCGCGCCGAGCTCGGCGCCGCGGCGCGCCGCCGGCTGCGCCACTGCCCCGACATCGAGCGCGCGCTGACGCGGCTCAGCCTCGGGCGGGGCGGCCCGCGCGACCTTGCGGCGTTGCGCCAGTCATTGGCCGAGACCGCGAGCTTGCGCGAGCTTTTAGTCGAGCCCGGCCTGGTGCCGTTGCCGCCGCTGTTGGCGGCCGCGCGGCACGGGCTCGGCGAGCACGGCGAGCTCGTCGACCGGCTCGAACGGGCGCTCGCCGAGGAGCTGCCGCTGTTTGCCCGCGACGGCGGCTTTATCGCCGCCGGCTATTCCGAGGAGCTCGAGGAATGGCGCCGGCTGCGCGACGAAAGCCGCCGCATGATCGCGGCGCTGCAGGCGCGGTACGCCGGCGAGACCCAGATCCCGTCGTTGAAGATCCGCCACAACAACGTGATCGGCTACTACGTCGAGGTGTCGGCCAATCACGCCGCCAAGCTCGGCCCGGAATTCACGCATCGCCAGACGATGGCCGGCGCCCAGCGCTATACGACGGCGGAGCTCGCCCAGCTCGAAACCAAGATCGCCAGCGCCGCCGAGCGCGCGCTCGCCGTGGAGCTGCGGCTCTACGACCACCTCGTCGGCGAGGTCACGGCGCGCCGCGGCGAAATCGCCGAGGCGGCGGCGGCGTTGGCAGGCCTTGACGTGGCGACGGCGTTGGCCGAACGCGCCGTCGAAGGCGGCTGGGTGCGGCCGGTGGTCGAGGCGGGTGCGGCTTTCGAGATCGCGGGCGGCCGCCACCCGACGGTCGAGGCCGGGCTCGCCGCGTCGGGTGCGGGCGGCGGCTTCGTCGCCAACGACTGCGCGCTGGGCGAGGCGCGGATCTGGCTCGTGACCGGCCCCAACATGGCGGGCAAGAGCACCTTTCTGCGCCAGAACGCGTTGCTCGCGATCCTCGCGCAGGTCGGCTCCTTTGTGCCGGCGCGCGCGGCGCGGATCGGCGTCGTCGACCGGCTGTTCAGCCGTGTCGGCGCTGCCGACGACCTGGCGCGCGGCCGCTCGACCTTTATGGTCGAGATGGTCGAGACCGCCGCGATCCTGAACCAGGCGGGGCCGTCCTCCTTTGTGATCCTCGACGAGATTGGCCGGGGTACGGCGACCTTTGACGGGCTGTCGATCGCCTGGGCGACGATCGAGCATCTGCACGCCGTCAACCGCTGCCGCACCCTGTTCGCGACCCACTACCACGAGCTGACGGCGCTCGCGGCCAAGCTCCCGGCTCTCGCCTGCCATACGATGCGGGTCAAGGAGTGGAAGGGCGAGGTTGTGTTTTTGCACGAGGTCGGCCCCGGCGCCGCCGACCGCTCCTACGGCATCCACGTCGCCAAGCTCGCCGGCCTGCCGGGATCGGTCACCGCGCGCGCCGAGGAGGTGCTGGGAATTCTGGAAAAGGGCGACGAGGCCGGCGCGCTGGCCCGGCTCGCCGACGACCTGCCGTTGTTCATCGCCGCGCGCCGCCGCCCGGAGCCCGCCCGGACCGCCGCCGAAACCGCGATCGAGGCACTGCTGCGCCAGACCCGCCCCGACGAGCTGACCCCGCGCGAGGCGCTCGACCTGCTCTATCGGCTGAAAGCGCTGCTGGCGGATCAGTAGGCTCGCCAGCCGCGCGAGCAGAGGGCGAGCTCCTGTCGTGGTGCTCGGCCCGCGGTCGGGCCGCGGTGCTAGACTGCCAAGGCGCAGTCGGCGACGCGCCGCGCATCAACCAGAAAGCCGCCGAATTCGCGCGCGAACGCCTCAGCCTCGCCGTCGCTTTCAAAGGAAACCCGGATCATCATGCCGGGATCGAGATAGAAATAGGTGAACGTCGAGGGCTCGAACTCCTGCCCGTCGAGCCACAGCCGCATGTCTTTCAGTCGCTCGCCGAAATCGTCGTCGTCGACGATCCGCACTTCCGCAGTCTGCAACGCCGTGCCCCCGCAGTAATTGCCGCCGGCCGAAAAACGTGAATTGCGCGCTTAAGTTCCAGCCCGCACAGCCGATCGTGGGTTTTGACGCCGCTGCCCGGCGCCGAAGATTTCGGCCGCTCAGAGGTCCACCGGCCGGCGCGCGAAGCTTTGACCGCGGGGTATGACGTTCCCTCGACGGACGGTGCGGTCCGCCCGTCGCCACTGTAGGATCGGCGCAGAGGGCAGCGGCGCATCGCGGAGGAGGGTCATGCAGCGTCACCATCTGGGGAAACTGTGGCCGGTGTCGGCGCTGAGCCTCGGCGGCGGCGGGCTTGGCATGGTCTGGGGCGAGACGACGTTCGAGGAGTGCGTGGCGACCGTCGAGAGCGCGGTCGAGGCCGGGATCGACCTCTTTGACCTCGCGCCGCGCTATGGCGACGGCAAGGCCGAGGAGGTCGTCGGCGCGGCTTTTGCCGGCCGGCTGCCGCCGGGCGTGCACGTCACCAGCAAATGCAACCTCGGCGACCTTCCGCCGGCGGCGATCGAGCCCACCCTGCGCCGGTCGATCGAGGGCAGCCTGCGGCGGTTGCGGTTGTCTCATCTCGATTTGTTCTTTTTGCACTCGAATATCGTACCCGATTCGGTCCATCGTGCGGATTGGCCCGACGCCGCCGCGCGCATGACCCTCTGCGACGCCTTTGTCGAGCATGTCCGGCCGGTCTTCGAAAAGCTCGTCGGCGAGGGTCTGATCGGCGCCTGGGGGCTGACCGGCATCGGCCATCCCGACACGATCATCCGGCTGGTCGGCGAGACCCCGGCGCCCGCGGCGGTGCAGTGTATCGCCAACCTGCTCGACTCGCCGGGCGCGCTCAAATTTTTCGACGGCCCGGCAAAGCCGCGCGAGGTCATGGCCGCGGCGCGGGCCAACGGGGTTGGCGTCATGGGCATTCGCGCGGTGCAGGCAGGCGCCCTGACGAGCGCCCTCGACCGCGCGTTGCCACCCGGCCACCCCGAACTGCGCGACTATTCGCGCGCGGCCGGCTTCCGCCGGCTGGCGGCGGAGCTCGGCACGACGCCGGCCGCACTCGCCCACCGCTATGCGCTGTCGCTCCCGGTCGACACCGTGGTGCTCGGCGTCAAGAACCGTGCCGAGCTTGCCGAATGCGTCGGCGCGGCCGAAGCCGGGCCGTTGCCCGCCGACCTGGTCGAGCGCGTCGACCGCGCGGTCGTGGCGGCATGACCTGGACGCGGACGGCGGGGGAGACAGCGTGATGGCGATCGGCATTCTGGATTCGGCGCTGTTCGCCGACATGTTCGGCACCCCTGCGATGCGCGCGGTGTTTGGCGACCACGCTTTTCTCGCCCGCTGCGCCGAGGTCGAGGCGGCGCTCGCGCGGGCACAGGCGCGGGTCGGCGTGATCCCGCCCGAGGCGGCGGCGGCGATCTCGCGTGCCGGCGCTGAAATCGCCGCGCATCCCGAAACCCTCGATTTGGCGCGGCTGAAGCGCGAGGCCGAGACGGTCGGCTATCCGATCCTGCCGCTCGTCCGCCAGATCGCCGAGAAAGCCGGCGACGGCGGGCGCTGGCTGCATTGGGGGGCGACCACCCAGGACATCATGGATACGGCGGTTGTGCTGCAGATCCGCGCCGGGCTCGATCTTCTCGAGGCCGATTTGGCGGCGGTGCAGAGCCATCTCGCCGACCTCGCCCGCCGCCACCGCGACACGCCGATGGCCGGGCGCACGCACCTGCAGCACGCGCTGCCGATCACCTTTGGCTACAAGGCGGCGATCTGGCTGGCAGCACTCGACCGCCATGCCGAGCGGCTCGTGCAATTGCGCCCGCGCGTGTTGCTGGCCCAATTCGGCGGGGCGGCGGGCACCCTCGCCTCGCTCGGGAACGGCGGCGAAGTCGTCAGGAGCCGCACCGAGCTCGCCCGCGAGCTCGGCCTCGGCGACCCGCCGATCACCTGGCACGTCGCCCGCGACGGCATCGTCGAGACGGTCCAGGCGTTGGCCTTGCTCGCCGGCAGCCTCGGCAAGATCGCCTTTGACGTGATGCTGATGTCGGCGACCGAGTTTGGCGAGGCGGCCGAGCCGTTTGTCGCCGGCCGCGGCTCAAGCTCGACGATGCCGCAAAAGCGCAACCCGATCTCGTGCGAGTTGATCCTCGCCGCCGCGAAGGTGTTGCGCCAGCAGGCCGGGCTTGTGCTCGACGCGATGGTCGCCGATTTCGAGCGCGCGACCGGCCCGTGGCATGTCGAGTGGGTCGCGGTGCCCGAGGCGTTCGGCTATGCGGCGGGGGCAGTGCACCAGTCGCGGTTTCTGCTCGGCGGGCTGATCGTCGACCCGGCGCGCATGGCGACGAACCTCGGCATGACCCACGGGCTGATCGTCGCGGAGGCGGTGATGATGGGGCTCGCCCCATACACCGGCCGCAACGAGGCGCACGATTTGGTCTACGACGCCTGCCATGCCGCGATCGAAGGCGACCGGCCGCTCCTCGACGTGCTGCTCGAAACCCCCGCGGTCGCCGGCCCGCTCGGCCCCGACAAGCTGCGCGCGCTGACCGACCCCGCCAACTACCTCGGCGCCGCCCCCGCCATGGTCGACCACCTCCTCGCCCGCCGCTGACCCCACCAGATGCGCAAGGCCGTCCACCCCAGCGGACGAATCGCGAATTTGCCGCTGATGACGCCAATGGTCCGATCGAAACGCCTGTAGGCGAGCGCCTCCGGCCGCGCGGCGCCGCCGTCGCGACCGGCATCATAGACGAACATGAGGTGGCGATCGGGGAGCAGTCTGCGACAGCGATCGCCGGCAGCGGACTGGTCCCTCGCCCCCTCAACCGGGCCGGGCCGCGATGTGTTCGGCGGCGCGGAGGCCGAAGACGCACGCCTTGACCAGCCCGCCGACATAGCCGAAGGCACCACCGCCCTCGAGCCCGCCGGTGGCGCCGCCGGCGGCGTACAGGCCGGCAATCGGCGAGCCGTCCGGCCGCTTGACCCGGCCGTGCCGGTCGATCGCGACGCCGCCCATTGTGTTGGTGATGGCGGCGCAGATCGGGATCGCGAAGAATGGCGGGGTCTCGATCCGTCGCGGTATGCCGCTGCGGGTGGAGCGCTCGGGCAGCAATGTCTGCAGCCGGTTGAAGCGAACCGCGTCGTTGTACTCGGCAACGGTCCCGGCGAGGTTCTCCGACGGCAGCCCTGCCGTCTCGGCCAATGCCGCGATCGTCTCGGCGCGGTGCAACGTGCCCCCGCCGGCAATGAGTTGCGGGTTCGGCGGGATCTGCGCGGCCTAGCCGGCGGTCTCCCAGATCGGGGCGTCGCAGATCACCGTCGCGCATAAGGGGTCGTCGAGCCGGGCGAGGTCGTTGGCGATCGAAATGCCGCCCAGCCCCTCGTCGAGGATCCGGGTGCCCCGCCGATCCACCACCAATTGCCGCGGTCGCGACCGCATCGATCGCGGATAGGGCCACAAGCCCCTGTTCGCCATCGCGTCGCGGCTCAACAGATGGCCGTAGAAGCGGTC
>DATMLF010000228.1:0-13515 GCA_035570595.1 Allostellaceae bacterium | reverse complement strand
GCAGCAGCCGGTCGCCGAACCGTTCCGCCTCGACCCGCACGGCGCCGCCGGGAGGGGTGAATTTGACCGCATTCGAGACCAGGTTGAACAGCGCCTGCTTAAGCCGCCGCGCGTCACCTTCGATCGCGCCGATCTGCGCCGGGCAGCGCAGCTCGACCGTAAGCCCGCGGCCGCGCGCCCGTTCGCGAGCCAGACTCACGACGGTCCGCAGCAGGTCGGCGACATCGACGCGGCCGGGCTCGAGCTCGAGATAGCCGGCCTCGATCGAGGCCAGATCGATCATGTCGGTGACCAGTGCCGTTAGCTGGTGCGCGCTCTCGAGAATGCCGCGGCTGTACTCGCGCTGGCTGGAGTTGAGCGGCCCAAAATATTGGTTGTGCAGGATCTCGGCGAAGCCGATGACTGTATTCAGCGGGGTGCGCAGCTCGTGCGAGACGTTGGCGACAAATTCGGTCTTCAACCGGCCCGCGGCTTCGAGGGCGTCGTTGCGTTCGCGCAACGCCCGCTCGACGCGAGCGGTGTCGCTGACGTCGAGATAGGTCAGCAACACTTCGCCGTCAGGCAGCGGGACGCTCGCAACCTGCAGCATCGAGCCGTCGCGGCGATAGAGCGGTCCGCTCGCCAAGCCGGGCGAGGTGACCCGCGTCACCATCTCGTAGCGGGTCCTGCTCCAGTCGCCGCCGTCGTCGAGGAGGCCCCGCAACCGGTCGACGATCTCGCCGACATGCGGCTCGCCCGCGACCTCGGCTTCGGACAATCCCCATAACGCGCGGAACGCGGCGTTGTGGAGCTTGAGCCGCCCGTCGCCGCCAAAAACCGCGATGCCCTCGAAGAGGTGGTCAAGTGTCGCGCGCTGTACTTGGGCTAGCGTGTTATAGGAGCATTCGAGCGCCAGCCGGTCGGTGACGTCGTCGCACACGTAGGTCAGGCCGCCGAACGGATGCGGGGACATGGTAAGCCGCAAGGTGCGCCCGTCGGGCAAGTGCAGCAGCTCGTGCCGCGGCTCGACCAGCGCGGCGAACAGTTCGCAGCGCTCGCGTTTAAAGGCGCGGAAATCGGGGTATTCCGGAAAGCAGCGCCGCTCGTGCAGGCGCTCCAAAATGTCGTCGAGCGTCGGCTCGGCGCCGAGCCAACCCGCGTCGAGCCGCCATAACCCGGTGAAGGCGGTATTGAAGAATTTGAGCCGTCTGTCCGGCCCAAAGATCGCCACCGCCGCGGACAGGCTTTCGAGCACCGCGGCATGGGCGGCGAGATGGCGCCGCAATTCGCCCCGCGCGCTTTCGACATCGGTGCGGTCGAAGGCAACGCCGACCACCTCGTCGCCGCACTCTACCTCGTTCACTTCGAGCCGCCGCCGCCGGCCGGCGAGCACGACATGGATGTCGAACGGGGGCGCAGCGGCGCCCGGCGGCGCGCCGGGCTCGGTGCCGCCAGCGGGAGCACGGTCGCACGCTTGCCCGAGCGCCGCCTCGCGGCTGACGCTGAGGGCGGCCGCATAGGCCGGGTTGCGGTCAACGAGGGCGCCACCGCGTCGGCGCCACACCGGGATTGGCAACGCGTCGAGGATTTGACGCAGCCCGGCGGCGTCCTCGCTGGCACGGCGCGCCGCGGCGACGGCGGCCGCCAACCGGCGCTCAACCTCGGCCACCCTCTGCCGCCGCTCGCCAAGCCGCAACTGCGCTCGACGCCACATCGCGCCACAGCCGACCGCGAGGATCGACGCGCACACGACCGCTCCCGCAAGGACCATCGCCAACCCTCGCAACCCAAGGTGTCAGGGCGGGTTAACGCCCTCCTAACACGAGTATTATGGCCTGGGTTTCGCGAAAGTAAAGAAATTTGTTTCCGTTTTGTCCAAGGAACGGTCGAGATTTTATCCGAATGCGGGTCAGTACCGGTAATGCTCGGGTTTGAACGGGCCGGCGCGGTCGAGCCCGAGATAGCCCGCCTGCGCCGGGCTCAGCCGGGTCAGCTTGACGCCGAGCTTGTCGAGGTGGAGCTGCGCCACTTTTTCGTCGAGGTGCTTGGGTAGCACGTACACCTCGTTTTGGTATTTGCCGTGGTTGCTCCACAGCTCGATCTGCGCCAGCACCTGGTTCGTAAAGGACGCGCTCATCACAAAGCTCGGGTGGCCGGTGGCGCAGCCGAGGTTGACGAGCCGTCCCTTGGCCAGGACGATCAGCCGCTTGCCGTCGGGAAAGATCACCTCGTCAACCTGCGGCTTGACTTCCTCCCAGGGATAGTTGCGCAACGCCTCGATCTGGATCTCGCTGTCGAAGTGCCCGATGTTGCAGACGATCGCACGGTCCTTCATCTGCCGCATATGGTCGATCGTGATCACGTCGATGTCGCCGGTCGCGGTGACGAAAATGTCGCCGATCGAGGCCGCTTCGTCCATCGTCGTCACCTGATAGCCTTCCATCGCCGCCCGCAGCGCGCAGATCGGGTCGATCTCGGTGACCATGACGCGGGCCCCTTGGCTCCTCAAGCTCGCCGCCGAGCCCTTGCCGACATTGCCAAAGCCGCACACGACCGCGAGCTTGCCGGCGAGCATCACGTCGGTGCCGCGCTTGATGCCGTCGACGAGGCTCTCGCGGCAGCCGTAGAGATTGTCGAATTTCGACTTGGTGACGCTGTCGTTGACGTTGAACGCCGGCGCCCTCAGCATGCCCTTGCGCATCATGTCGTAGAGGCGGTTGACCCCGGTCGTCGTCTCCTCCGAGATGCCGCGGATGCCGGCGAGCAGATCGGGGTGCTGGTCGTGCAGGATCTTGGTCGCGTCGCCGCCGTCATCGAGCACCATGTTCGGCGTCCAGCCGGCAAACGGCCCCTCCGCCGGGCCGCGCAACGTCTGCTCGATGCACCACTCGTATTCCTCCTCGGTCTCGCCCTTCCAGGCGAAGACCGGGATGCCGCGCGCGGCGACCGCGGCGGCGGCGTGGTCCTGGGTGGAAAAGATGTTGCACGAGCTCCAGCGCACCGTGGCGCCGAGCTCGATCAGCGTCTCGATCAAGACCGCGGTCTGGATCGTCATGTGCAGGCAGCCGACAATATGCGCGCCCGTCAAAGGCCGGGCCTTGCCGAACTCGTCGCGCAACGCCATCAGCCCGGGCATTTCGGTCTCGGCGATCGCGATCTCGCGCCGCCCCCAGTCGGCAAGCGAAATGTCGGCAACCTTGTAGTCGGTGAAGGCAGGCATCGCTGATCTCCTGTCGGGGCTGAGCCCGGTGCGCCCCATGCCCCGGTGCGCCCATGCCCGGTGCGCCATGCGAAGAACGATAACGATATCAAGATGTCTTTATATAGTCGATCCGATAGAGTCGACCACCGGATTGCCCCGTGCCTGAATGAGCCGACACAGGCATTGGTGAGCGCGCACATGCGCCAAGAAGCCGTGTAAAGAACCCGGAAGCCGTGTAGAAAAGATGAAAAGATCGACGGTGTCGCGCGTGGTAGCGGAGCCTCAGCCGAACCTGACGGATTGCAACTGCCTCGCGGTGCGACAGGCGGCGCGCTATGTGACGCAGCTTTACGATCGGCATTTGGCGCGCTCGGGGCTGCGCACCAGCCAATACGGCATCCTCGCCCGGTTGCAGAGGCGCGGGCCGATGACGATCAACGAGCTCGCGGCCGAGCTGGTCATGGACCGCACCACCCTCGGCCGCAACATCCGCCCGCTCGAACGCGACGGGCTGATCACGATCACTCCGGGCCGCGCCGACCGCCGCCTCAAGGAATTGCGGCTGACCGAGGCCGGCGGTGCACGCTTTCTCGAGGCCCGGCGGGCGTGGGTCGAGGCCCAGCGCAGCTTCGAGACCGGGTTCGGCCCCGAGCGCTCGGCCGAGCTGCGCCGCACGCTGCGCGCGCTCGTCGACAGCGGGTTGTTACCGAGAGACGAATCGCCGTAACCCGCCGGGCGTAGTCAGCAATCCTGAAAGAGCCGTTGGATCGCGGCGATGTCGCTGGTCGTCGTCAGCGCTAGCATCAACAGGATGCGGGCTTTCTGCGGGCTCAGATCCTCGCCGGCGACGATGCCGGTTTCGCGCAGCCGCCGGCGCGGGGCGACGCGGCCGCTGGCGCGGCTGCACTGCACGACGACGATGCCGGCCTTGGCGGCGCGCTCGAACGCGGCACGTTGAGCCGGGGTCGGGCTGCCCGGCGCGAACCCGGCCGAGACAAGGCCACGCGCCCCGGCGGCAACCGCGGCGTCGACCAGAGCGCCATCGGCGCCGGCATAGGAATAGACGATGTCGACCCGCGGCAGGGGCTCGCTCAGCTTGTCATGCGCGAACGCGCCGTTCGGCATGTGACGGCCGAGCGGTGCTCGGTAGAAACGCACGCCGTCGCCGTCGACATGGCCGAGCGCGCCAAAATCGAGCGAGCGGAAGGTCTGCAGCCGGTAGGTCGAGGTCTTCACGACATCGCGGGCGGCGTTGACCTCGTCGTTGAGCAGCACGAGCACGCCCTTGCCGTGCGCCGCCTGCGAGCCGGCGACGCGCAGCGCGTTGACCAGGTTCATGCCGGCGTCGGTGCCGAGCGCGCTGGCGGGGCGCTGCGCCCCGACCAACACCACCGGCTGGCCGACCGTCAGGGTCAGGTTCAGAAAGAACGCGGTCTCCTCGAGGGTCGCGGTGCCGTGGGTGATCACAAACCCGGCAGTCGCGGGCTCGTCATGCGCGATTCTATGGATCAGCGCCCGCAGTTCGAGCCACTCGGCGGGGCCGATCTCGGTGCTGCCGACCTGGCGCACCGTGACCGGGGCCGGGTCAGCGACGAGGCGCGTCTCCGGAAAGCGGTCGAGCAAGGCCGCGGCGGACAGCTTCTGCCCGAAATCGGGATAGTCGAGCACGTCGAGGCTCGACGCGCCGAGCGACGAGATCGTGCCGCCCGTCCCGATCACGGCAATGCGGGGAAGCGCTGATGGCATAAGCTCTCCGAAAAAAGCGGGGCCGCTAATCTATAGGGCCGGTTCCGACCCAGGCAATCAGCCATTGGCGCCGGCTTGCGACCGGACCGTGTCAGCGGCATGTGCGGCGGGAATATGTCCGGGCCAGGCGGGGTTCAGCCCCGCAGGAACTACGGTCACGACAGCCAGCGCTTGCGGCGCTTGTAGTGCTTGAGGTCGCGGTAGGATTTGCGGGCGCCGGCCTCGTTGAGGCCAAGGTAGAATTCCCTGATCTCGGAGTTCTGACGCAACGCCTCGGCTGGCCCCTCGAGCACGATGCGGCCATTCTCCATGACATAGCCGTGGTCGGCGATGTCGAGCGCCAGCGCTGCGTTTTGCTCAACCAACAGCACGGTCAGCCCGCGCTCCTCGCGCAGCCGGCGGATGATGCCGAAAATCTCGGCGACGAGCAGCGGGGCGAGCCCCAATGACGGCTCGTCGAGCAGCACGACCTTGGGCTCGCACATCAGCGCGCGGCCGATCACCAGCATCTGCTGCTCGCCGCCCGACAGATAGCCCGACGGCTGGTGCCGGCGCTCCTTGAGCACCGGGAAGGTGTCGAGCACGCGGTCGATCGCCTGCCGCACCGGCCCGAAATCGCGGCGGGTGTGGGCGCCGGCGACGAGGTTCTCCTCGACCGTCAGGTTCTCGAACACACGGCGGCCCTCAAACACCTGGGCGACGCCGCGGCGAACGACGTCGTGCGGCGGCAGCCGGTCGAGCCGCTCGCCGTCGAGCTCGACCGTACCCTTGGTGACCTCGCCGCGCTCGCTGCGCAAGAGGCCCGAGATCGCCTTCAACGTCGTCGTCTTGCCGGCCCCGTTGGCGCCGAGCAGGGTCGTGATCCGTCCCTCCGCGGCGGTCAACGACACGCCTTTCAGCACCAGGATCACGCCGTCATAGACGACTTCGATGTTGTTCAGCGCGAGCATCGGACCGCGCCTCCCTCAGCACTCAGTCCGGGATGAACCGGGAAACCCGTCCGTCATTCCCGTGAAAGCGGGAACCCAGAGCCCGCCATCGGCCTGAACAGCGGGCGGCAGGTGCGGCACCTGTTGCTCTGGGCCCCCGCTTTCGCCGGGGCGACGGTGCTTATTCGGGATCGCCATTTTCCTCGCGAACCTACTCGGAGGTCTTGATTGCGTTGTCGACGACATCGCGGTAGGCGCGGAACCAGTCCGTCTCCTTGACCAATTTTCCGTCGTGGACCTGGAACACCTCGACCCAGCCGCCGCCTTCGTGGTCGGTCGGCGTGATCTGCAATGGCGGCACCAGGCCACCCAACGTGAAGCCGTGGATTTCTTCCATGCCCTTTTTGATGTCGGTCCCGGTCGGCTGGGCACCGCCATTGTCTTTGAGCGCGTTGCGGATCGCCTCGACATGGATTGCCGCCTGCAGCAGGCCGCGATTGTAGTAGACCGTGTTCTCGTCCATCAGCTTGAACGGCGCCTTGCCCTCTTTTTGGTACATCGCCTTGATCTGCTGGCGGACCGGGTAGTCGTCACCGGCACCGGCGAACTCGATCGCATGGTAGCCCTCGGCGAGGCCAAAGCCGCCCGCCGCCATGATGTCGGATTCGGAGCCTGCCCAGACAAAGCCGATGACCTTGGACAGCGGGTAGCCCGCACCCTTCAGGCTCTTGATCGCCACCGAGGGTGCGCGGCCGAACAATTGCATGATGACGAAGTCGGGATGAAAGCGCTGGGTGATGTCGAGCACCTGCGCGCCGAGCTCGACGCCCGGCGGCGGCACCGCATAGGTCTGCAACTCGAACCCTTCCGACTTTTGCAGCGCGTCGATGATCGGCATCGGCTCCTTGCCGGCCGGGTTGTCGTAGTAGAGATAGGCGATCTTTTTGCCCTTGAGATCGCCGCCGAGCTTGTCCTTGACAAACTTGACCGCAGCCGCCGCCTGCGACCAATAGGTCGCGGCGATCGGAAACAAATAGGGGTAGCGGGCGCCGTCGGCCGCGGCGGAAAGACCGAACCCGGGCGAGGTCGTCGTGATCTTGTCCTGCTCGAGCCGCTGGTTCAGCGCGACCGTCATCGGCGTGCCGTACAACGTCATCAGCACCGCACCCATCTGCTTCTGGCGCTGATAGGCCTCGACAGCGGCCGGGACCTTGTATTGGTTGTCGATCTCGTCGGCCTTGATCTTGTAGCCGCCGACGCCGCCCTGCGAATTGACGAGGTTGTAGTAGTCCTGCATCGCCGGGCACAGTGCGACGCCGGTGATTTGGGTCGGACCGGTGCGGTCGCACTGCACGCCGATGACGACAACCTTGTCCTGCGCCATCGCCGGGATTGCCACCGCCAACCCGGCGGCCAAGGTCAGCCCGACCGCAACCGTTTTTCGCATTGCCGCTTCTCCCTCGTCTTATTGGCCGGCCCGCCCGATCGCGGACGCCGGGCGGCGCCGATCCCGAGGCACCCCGTTATTCCGCGGTCTTGATGGCGTTGTCGACGACGTCGCGATAGGCGCGGAACCACTCGGTTTCCTTGACGAACTTGCCGTCGTGGACCTGGAAGATCTGGACCCAGCCGCCGCCCTCATGATCGGTCGGCGTGATCTGCAAGGGCGGCACCAGCCCGCCGAGAGTGAAATCGTGGATCTGCTCCATCCCCGCCTTGACCTGCTCGTGGGTCGGCTTTTGGCCGCCACTGAGCTTCAGCGCGTTCTTCAGCGCCTCGACCTGGACCGCCGCCTGCAACAGGCCGCGGTTGTAGACGACCGTGTCGGCCATCTCCTTGGGCGGCTGCTGGCCCTGCTTTTGGTACATCGCCTTGATCTGCTGGCGGACCGGGTAGTCGTCACCGGCGCCGGCGAACTGCAAGGTGTTGTAGCCTTCCGCGACACCCCAACCGCCGGCCGCCAGGATGTCGGCTTCGGCCGAGGCCCACACGAGCCCGATCACCTTCGATAGCGGGTAGCCCGCACCCTTCAGGCCCTTGATGGCCACCGAGGGCGAACGCCCGAACAGATGCATGATGATAAAGTCGGGGTGATAGCGCTCTGTGATGTCGAGGATTTGCGCCCCCATCTCCACCCCCGGCGGCGGCACGGCGAAGGTGCGCAGCTCGAACCCCTCGGATTTCTGCAACGCGTCGATGATCGGCATCGGCTCCTTGCCGGCCGGGTTGTCGTAGTAGACATAGGCGATCTTTTTACCCTTCAGGCTGCCGCCCAATTTGTCTTTGGCGAACTTGACCGCACCCGCGGCCTGCGACCAATAAGTCGCGGCGATCGGGAAGAGGTAAGGATAGCGGGTGCCGTCGGCGGCGGCGGCGATGCCGAACCCGGGCGACGTGGTCGGCATCTTGTCCTCTTCGAGGCGCTGATTCAGCGCCACCGTCTGCGGCGTGCCGTAGAGCGTCATCATCAACACGCCCATCTGCTTTTGCCGCTCATACGCCTCGATCGCCGGCGGCACTTTGTATTGGTTGTCGATCTCGTCGCCGCGCACCATCCAGCCGTCAATGCCGCCATTGGCGTTGACCAGCTTGTAATAATCCTGCATCGCCGGGCACAGCACCGTGCCGACGATCTGGGTCGGGCCGGTGCGGTCGCACTGGTCGCCGATCAGCAATTCCTTGGGCTGCGCCTGCGCGCTCGCCGCGAGCCCCAGTCCGACCGCGGCGGCCGCCGCCAACGTCACGAGACCTTTTGAAAGACTTGTCATCGGCGTTCTCCCGTAGTGATGCGCGGATTTGATTTCTTTTTTGGTCAGTAGGAAAAGGGCCACACCCGAAAGTAGTTTCGGATGTTACGCCACAGGCGGTTCAGCCCTTCCGGCTCGACCACCAGAAAAAAGATGATCAACACCCCAAAGATGACGAGCCGCAGATTGGGGACGACGTTCAGCAGGTCGGCGTTCGAAAACAGGATGCCGCCGAACGAGTCGAGAAACCAGCGGGTCGCGATCGGCAACAGGGTGACAAAGATCGCGCCGAACACCGAGCCCAGGACCGAGCCGAGACCGCCGATGATCACCATCGCCAGATAATCGATCGACACGTCGATCTGAAATTGCTCGTAGTTGGCGATGCCGAGATAGTAGCTTTCGAGAACCCCGGCGACTCCGGCGTAAAACGACGAGATCGCGAACGCGTAGAGCTTGTAGCGAAAGATGTTGATGCCGATGATCTCGGCGGCGATGTCCTGGTCGCGGATCGCGACAAAAGCGCGGCCGATCCGGCTGCGCACCAGGTTCAAGGTGCCGACCAGCGCCAGCACCACAAAGAACAGCAGAAACAGATAGATCTGCACCTCGTGCTTGAGCACGACGCCAAACACCACGGGGCGCGGGATCGCGATCGAGGCTTGCACGCCGCCCGAAATCCATTGGACGTGGTTGATCGTCCACTCGATGATCAGCTGCGCTGCCAACGTGGCGATCGCGAGGTAGATGCCCTTGATCCGCAATGACGGGATGCCGACGACGATGCCGATCAGCGCCGCCATCAGCCCGCCCGCCGGGATCGCGACCCAGAACGGCATGCCGAGGCGGGTGATCAGGTTGGCCGCGGTGTAGGCGCCGACCGACATGAAGGCGCCGTGGCCGATCGACACCTGCCCGGTATAGCCGACCAGGATGTTGAGCCCGAGCGCGCCGACGACCGCGATCAGGATCAGGTTCAGGATCGAGACGTAGTATTCGCCGAAGGTCAGCGGCACGACGAGAATGAACAATGCCGCGATCGCCGCCACCGCCCATTGCGCGATCGGCAGCGGGTAGAGCGCCATGTCGGCGGCGTAGGCGGTTTTGAACACCCCGGCTTCGCGATGGAACATCGTCAGTTGCCCCCGCCGCGAAGCACGGCATCGCCCTCACCCGCCTCACCGCGCTCGGCACCCTCTCCCGCATCGCGGGAGAGGGTGGACCCGGCCGTTTCGGCCGGGTGGGTGAGGGCGGCTGCCGCGACCGCGTGCGGGAAGGGCAGACGCAAACAGGGCATCACACGCGCTCGATGCGACGGCGGCCGAACATGCCTTCGGGGCGGATCATCAGGACCGCGATCATCAGCACGTAGGGCACGAAATCCTTGGTGCCGCCGCCGACATAGGGGTCGAGATAGCCCGCCGCCAGATTTTCGGTGATGCCGATCACGAGGCCGCCGACAACCGCGCCGATGATCGAGTCAAGCCCGCCGAGGATCACTACCGGGAAGACCTTGAGCCCGACCAATGCCAATTGGTTGTCGACCCCGAGCATCGCCCCCCACACGATCCCGCCCAAAGCCGAGACCACCCCCGCCATCGCCCAGGCGAGCGCGAAATAGCGCTGCACGTTGATGCCCATCGCCATCGCCACCTGCTGGTTGTCGGCGACTGCGCGCATCGCGACCCCGACCCGGCTCTTCAAAAAGAACCAGGTGAAGCCGGCGAGAAAGACGAGGCTGACGGCGGCGCCGACGAGCTGCACCGGCGGCAGGTTGAGAGGCCCTAAGACGATCGGCGTGTCGCCGACCGGCATGTTGATCGCCTGGGTTCCGGCGCCAAACGCCAACACCGCGACACCGCGCAGCACGGCGGCAAGCCCGATCGTCGCCATGATCACCGAGATGATCGGCCGGCCGATCAGCGGCCGCAGCACGACGCGCTCCAGGCCAAAGCCGAGCGCCACCATGCCGACGACCGCGAGGACGGCCGCGGCCCAGAACGGCAGCCCGGCAAGGCCGCCCGCGGCAGCGGCGATGAACCCGGCGAACATGACGAACTCGCCCTGCGCGAAGTTGATCGCGTCGGTCGCCTTGTAGATCAGCACAAAACCGAGCGCGATCAGCGAATACATCAGCCCGATCAGCACCCCGTTGACCACCAGGACAAATGTGAATTGCCAGTCGATGCCGGACATCTGCGCGATCAGGCGTAGGCCGGTGCACGGGCCGAAGGTGGCGCCGCGCCGGCAATGGTCTCGATCGCCATGCGGCCTTCGAGGCGGCCCTTGCGCCCGTCCTCATAGGTGATCTCGGTCGCCAGCTCGACCACGTCCGCGCCCTGGTAGAAGGCCTCGACGACCGTCACATATTTTTCGGCGATAAAGCGGCGGCGCACCTTGCGGGTGCGGGTGATCTCGTTGTCGTCGGCGTCGAACTCCTTGTTCAGCAGCAAAAAGCGCCGGACCTGTGCCGCGGCCGGGAGGCTCTCGTTGCAGCGCGCGATCTCCGCCGCCACCAGCCGGCGGATCTCCGGCTTGACGCTCAGATCCTGGAACGAGGTGTAGGCGAGGTTGTGGCGCTCGGCCCAGTTGCCGACCGTGCCGAGGTCGATCGCGACGATCGCCGCGACAAACGGGCGCTCGTCGCCAAACGCTACCGCCTCGGCGATATACGGGCTGAACTTCAGCTTGTTCTCGATGAATTGCGGCGCGAACGGGGTGCCGTCGGCGAGCTTGCCGACATCGCGAGCGCGGTCGACGACGACGAGATGCCCGCGCCCGTCGACATAGCCGCAATCGCCGGTGCGGAACCAGCCCTCGGCGTCGACGGCCGCGCGTGTCGCGTCGGACTCTTTGTAGTAGCCCCGGAAAACCGCCGCCGAGCGGACCAGCACCTCGCCTTCCTCGGAAACGCGGATTTCGCTACCGGGGATGGCCGGGCCGACCGTGTCGGGATCGGCCTCCCCGTCGCGCTGCAGGGCCGCGAGCCCGGATAATTCGGTCGAGCCCCAGACCTGCTTCAGATTGATCCCGAACGAGCGGAAAAAGCGGTAGGTTTCGGGGCCGAGCGGAGCGCCGCCGGTATAGGCCCAGCGCGCGCGGCGCAGCCCGAGTTGATCGCGCACCGGCCCGTAAACCAGCACTTCCCCGGCGATCAGGCCGAGCCGCTGCAGCGCCGACGGTTGTTCGCCGAGGCCGCGCGCGGTCTCGACCCGCTCGGCGAGGCGGCGAAAGAATTCGAACGTGCGGCGCTTGAGCGGGGTCGCGTCGGCGGCGCGCACGCGCAGCTGGGTCAGCAGGTTCTCCCAGATGCGCGGCGGCGCCAACGCCACGCTGGGTCCGAGCTCGCGGAGGTCGCGCTGCACCGTTTCCGGCCGCTCGGGGCAGTTGCAGGCGAAGCCGACGAGCACGGTCAGGACCAGCGAAAACAGCGACTCGCCGATCCACGCCATCGGCAGGTATGAGAGGATGTCGTCGGTCGGGCGGATGTCCTCGGCGGCGGCAAACCCCTCGGCGGCGGCGAGCAGGTTGGCGTGCGACAGCATTACCCCTTTCGGGTTGCCCGTCGTGCCAGAGGTGTAGGTCAAGAGCGCCACCTCGTCGGCGGCGCCTTTGTCGATTTCGCGTTCGACATAACCCGGATGCGCCGCGCCGAACTCACACCCGATCTCTTGGATCCGCTCGAACGACGCGAGCACCGGCATCGGGTAGTGCCGCATGCCGCGCGGATCGTCGTAGACCACCCGATCGAGGCGGGGCAGACGTGCCTTCAGCGACAGGATTTTGTCGACCTGCTCCTGGTTCTCGGCCACCACCACCCGGATCTCGGCGTGGTTCAGCACATAGGCCATCTCGGAGGCGATCGCGTCCTGGTAGATCGGCACCGCGACCCCGCCAAGACATTGCGCCGCGAGCTGCGCCCAATAGAGCCGCGGGCGGTTGTCGCCGATCACCGCCAGCTTGTCGCCGCGGCGAAAGCCGTCGGCGGCAAGGCCGAGCGCAAAGTCGCGCACCTGGCGCTCGTACTCGGCCCAGGTGAAGGTCTGCCAGATCCCGAGCGTCTTTTCGCGGATCGCCGGCCGGCGGGCCATCGTTGCAGCATTGCGCCGCAACAGGCGGGGTAAGGTCGCGGACGGCGGGTCGGGCGCGCGCGCGCCGCTCACGCCGCCGCCTCCTTTTCGACGGCGCCGCCGCCAAGATAGGCGCGGATCACGTCGGGGTGGCGCTGCACCTCGGCGGGCGTGCCGTCGGCGATCTTGCGGCCATGGTCGAGCACCGCGACCCGCTCGGAAATGTCCATGACCACCGCCATGTCGTGCTCGATCAGGATGATCGTCGTGCCCCATTCCCGGTTCACCTCGAGGATGAAGCGGGCCATGTCCTCCTTTTCTTCCTGGTTCATGCCGCCCATCGGTTCGTCGAGCAGCAACAGCGTCGGCTCGAGCGCCAGCGCGCGGCCGAGCTCAACCCGCTTGCGCAGCCCGTAGGCAAGCCCGCTCGTCGGCTGCTTGCGCAGATCCTCGAGCTCGAGAAGCTCGATCAGCTCCTCGACGCGGGCGCGGTGCGCCACCTCCTCGCGCTGGGCCAGCCCCCAATAGACAAAGGACGACAAGATCCCGGCGCGCATTCGCACATGCCGGCCGAGCATGATGTTGTCGAGCACGGTCATGCCGGCGAACAGCGCGATGTTCTGAAAGGTCCGGGCGATGCCGAGCGCGGCGATGCCCGAGGGCCGGGTCCCGGTCACGTCCTTGCCCGCGAACCGGATCGAGCCGGTGTCGGGCCGGTAGAAGCCGCTTATGATGTTGAGCAGCGAGGTCTTGCCGGCGCCGTTCGGGCCGATCACCGAAGTGAGCCCGCCGCGGCGCACAGCGAGCGAAATGTCCGCGACCGCGCGGACCCCGCCAAAGTG
>DATMLF010000227.1:0-14463 GCA_035570595.1 Allostellaceae bacterium | reverse complement strand
CTTTTCGCCGGCCGCTTTCTACCTCACCTTGGTGGACGTGCAGCCGACGCCCACCCCCGAACCGGCCTCGCTCGGCTTGCTGGGCAGCGCACTCCTCGGGTTTGGTCTGTTTCGCCGACGCCGGAAATCGCGCTGACCTCGGTGTTTTGACGGCTTTCTTTACACTGCGGGCATCAGCCCTCGCCGGTGTGCTGGGCCGATCGCGTTGCCTCAGGCGCCGTCGAGCGCGTCGAGCAAGCTTCGCAGCCGGTGCCGATAAGGCGCCGCGCGCCCGACCGAGCTGCGGTAGATCGGCTGGCGCACCTGCACGGCGCTCGCCGTCCGCACCGGCCGCCGGGTGTTGTGAAAGTCGAGGCAGGATTCGTCCCAGTCGAGCCCGCAATGCGCGACGATGCGGCGGGCCTGCGGCGCGAAGTCGGCGACCAGCTCCTCATACCGCACCTCGAGCATGACTTCGGGCGGCAGCACCTGCCGCCAATGCTCCATCAGCCCCGCGTAGCCGCGATAGTACCGCCCCAACTCGGCGAGGTCGTAGGCGAATGGCTGGTCGCCGCCGAACAGGCTCGCAAAGCACGACATGCAGGTGTCGACCGAATCGCGGCGGGTGTGGATGATTCGCGCGTTGGGCAAGGCGAGGTGGATCAGCCCGGCATAGCGGAAGTTCGCCGGCATCTTGTCGGTGACCCGCGCCGCCGCCGGCGCCGCCGCGCTGAGCCGCTCCAGATAGCGGCCGCCGATCCGGCGCAATTCCTCCCCGCCGACATCGGCCGGCGTCCCGGACATCTCGGCGAGCGTCGCCACCGCGGCCTCGAAGTCGTTGAGCTCGCCGGCGCCGTGGACCTGGGGGTGGCTCGCCAGGATCTGTTCGACGAGGCTCGTGCCGGAGCGCGGCATGCCGATGACAAAGACCGGCACGGAAGAGGGGTCGCCGAGCCCGCGCCGCTCGCTGATCACCTCCGCCGTGAACAGGTCTTGCGTCGCGACGAGTCGCTCCAACACCGCGGCTTCGTCATAGACGATCTCCTTGCGCTTCAGGGCGTTGCCTTCGAGGAGGTGCGCAAAAGCGGCGTCATGCCGGCCGAGATCGGCATACACCTTGCCCAAAGCAAAATGCAGGTAGACCTGCTCGCTCGCGGGCAAAGAGGCCGCGTCGCGCGCCAGCGCCTCGATCGCGGCGAGGTGCGGGTTGTCCGCGGTGAAGAGTTTCGACTCGGCTAGCGAGCGGTAGAATTCCGCTTTGCGCGGCGCCAGCTCGATCGCGCGTTCGAGCGCCAGCCGGGCCGCCGCGAGATCGCCCAATGTCGTCAGCACCGCGGCGCGCCCGTGATGCGCCTCGGCAAAATCGGGGCTGATCGCAAGCGCCCGCTCGAAATGCGCGAGCGCCTCCTGATGGCGGCCGAACGGCTGCAGCGCCGTGGCGAGATTGCAGTGCGCCTCGGCAAAGTCGGGCCTCGCCGCGACCGCCTGCTCGAAATGCGCGACCGCCTCGTCATAGCGCGCGAGCCGGCCGAGCGCGACCGCGAGCGCGTTGTGCGCCTCGGCAAGCTCCGAGTTGGCGGCGACGGCCTGGCGCAGCAGCGGGACGGCGGCGTCGAGCTCGCCGCGCTGGAGCTTGACCAGCCCGAGATTGTAGACTGCGTGCGGATAATTTGCGTCGGGCTCGGCAACCGCCCGGTAAAGCTGCTCCGCCTCGGACAGCCGACCCTGGCGGTGCAGCGCCAGCCCCTCGTCGAAGGCGGCCGCCGCGACGGGGGTTTTCGCCGGCCGGCGGTGGAACAGGCGCACGATCGGGGCCGCCGAGTGTCGGAGTAAAGACCGGATCATAACGGCGCAGCGTCCCCAGGGCGAAGCGCCGAAATGCGCCGGCCGCGCTCACCGCTGGAAGCCGTCCGCCCCCGGCGGGTCAAGCCGCCCGCGCGTCGCTTCAAGGTGTTGCGAGCGCGTCGAGCAACGGCCCCAGCCGGTGCCGATGGGGCGCCGCGCGCCCGACCGAGCTACGGTAGATCGGCTGGCGCACCTGCACGGCACTCGCGGTCCACACCGGCCGCCGGGTATTGTGAAAGTGGAGGCAGGATTCGTTCCAGTCGAGCCCGCAATGCGCGACGATGCGGCGGGCTTGCGTCGCGAAGTCGGCGACCAGCTCCTCGTACCGCACCTCGAGCATGACTTCGGGCGGCAGCACCTGCCGCCAATGCTCCATCAGTCCCGCATAGCCCCGGTAGTACCGGCCCAACTCGGCGAGGTCGTAGGTGAAGAGCTGGCTGCGCCCGAACAGGATCGAAAAGCATGAGAGGCAGGTGTCCACAGGGTCGCGGCGGGTGTGGATGATCCGCGCGTTGGGCAGCGCGAGGTGGATCAGCCCGGCATAGCGGAAGTTCGCCGGCATCTTGTCGGTGATCCGCGCCGCCGCCGGCGCCGCCGCGCTGAGCCGCTCGAGGTAAAGGCCGCTGACCCGGCGCAATTCCTCGCGTCCCAATCCCGGCCGGGCGCCGGGGCCGCGCAGGCTCGCGAGCGCAGCCTCGAAATCGCTGAGCTCGCCGGCGCCGTGGACCTGGGGGTGGCTCGCCAGGATCTGTTCGACGAGGCTCGTGCCCGAGCGCGGCATGCCGATGATGAAGACCGGCACGGAAGAGGGGTCGCCGAGGCCGCTGCCCTTGCGCATCGCCTCGCTGGTGAAAAGTTCGCGGGTAAGCTCCAGCTGCGCCATCGCCGCGGCTTCGTCATAGACGACCCGCTTGCGCTTTAGCGCATTGCCTTCGAGGAGGCGGGAGAAGGATTGCTCGTGCCGCCCGAGATCGGCATAGACCTTGCCCAGCGCGAAATCGAGGTGCATGCGGTCTTCTTCGGACAACGCGCCGATGTCGTGGGCCAGCGCCTCGATCATGGCAAGGTGCGGGTCGCCGTCGGTAAACCGCTTGGATTCGGCGAGCGAGCCGTAGAATTGCGACTTGCGCGGCGCCAGCGCGACCGCCCGTTCGAGCGCTCGCCGCCCCTCCGCCAGCCGGCCCAATGTGCGCAGCGTGGTGCCGCGGCCGTGGTGCGCCTCGGCGAGGTCGGGCTTTATCGCGAGCGCCCGCTCGAACGCGGCGAGTGCTGCGTCGTGCTGACGGAGCTGCTGCAGGCTGGCGCCCAGATTGCAGTGCGCCTCGGCAAAACCGGGCCGGATCGCGAGCGTCCTTTGGAAATGCGGGAGTGCTTGCTGGTGGCGGTCGAGAATGCCCAGCGCGGCGCCGAGGTTGCAGTGCGCCTCGGCATAGTCGGGGTTGACCGCGAGCGCCTTGCGGAAATGCTCGACCGCCTCCTCGCAGCGCTCGAGCACCCGCAGTGCCGCACCGAGATTGTTGTGCGCCTCGGCGTAGCCGGGGTTGGCCGCGAGCGCCTTGCGGTAATGCTCGACCGCCGCCTCGGTGTCGCCCAGCCCCTGCAATGTCGCGCCGAGATTGTTGTGGGCCTCGGAGAAGCCGGGCCGGATCGCGACCGCCTGGCGGAAATGGGCGAGCGCTTCCGGCCGCCGGTCCGCGCCGCGCAGCGCCAGGCCCGCGGCGTTGTGCGCCTCGGCAAAATCGGGGTCTTGCTCGAGCGCCCGGCGGAAGGCGGCAAGCGCGTCGTCCCACTCGCCGCGCCGCAGATGGATCAGCCCAAGACTGTAACGCGACCGCGCGTCGCGGGGGTCGACGCCGAGCGCCCCGCGATACAGCCGCTCGGCTTCAACAAGCCGCCCTTGCCGGTGAAGGGTATGCGCCGCGCGGAATAACCCGCGCCGCTCGCGGGCCCGGCGCAGCCGGTCAAACGCCCCGAACAAGACGCCTCTTCCCGATCGCCAACATCCGTGTCCAATGCCCGTTCTATTGCGGCATCGTGCGACCGAGCTCAACTCCGTCTCGACGCGCCCTCCCGGACGATACCGGACCCGCTCGCAGGCGTAAAATCGTCCTGTAAACATCGGTGCTTGGCGGCGCAACATGCGCCCGCCGTGAGGGACGGGCGCCGCTGCCCGGCCGCCGGCTCTTGACGCTCGCCCGCCCAAACGCCTACACAGCGAGACCCGCGCGTCGACCGCGCAGGCACTTAGGGAGATGGCAGATGGCTCGCATCAGGCATATCGCGCTCGTGACCGATGACCCTGCAAAGACAGCCGAATTTTACAAGCAGCAGTTCGGCCTCACCGAGCTGTACCGCCGCCCCGGGGACACCGGCGAAAAGGGGGTGTGGCTCAGCGACGGCTACATTTATTTCGCCATCCTGAAATACGGCGAGCCCGGCGCCCCTAAGCTCGGCCCGGGGCAGAGCTCCGACCTGCGCGGAATCCACCACATCGGCTTTTACGTCGACGACGAGCAGGAAACCGCGAAGCATCTGCGCGAGGCGAATTTCTCGCCGGTTCCGATCCCCAAATCCGCCAATTCCGAGAACCGCATGGCTGTCATGGGCGACGCCGACAACCTGAAGTACCTCGGCCCCGACGACGTGCAGCTCGACATCCGCAGCCGCGGCTGGAACGAGGCGATCAGCTTTGCGATGCAGCGCTATGAGCTGACCCCGGTCGCCGAGGAGGAGCGCAAATAGCCGTCTCAAGGGGGAACCCGTCGGGTTTTCGCGCGGCGGCAGGCTCGCGACAGGCCTGCCCTGCGCAACCTGGGGGTAGGAAAGCGGCCCGGCGAGCGGAGGAGAAAAAAGTGCTGACGATCCTTGACCTCGAGGCCGAGTTCGGCAAGTTGCGGATGCTGCGCGGGCGCACCCCGGAGACGCCCCCTGCCGAGCGCGAGGGTGCCTTCGCACGGCTGGCGCCCTACCGCGACAGCGCGATCAACGTCGCCAAGTTCTCCGGCGAGGGGCCGTGGGAGCGCCATCCCAACGGCGACGAAATCGTTCAGGTCGTCGACGGGGCCACCACCTTACATGTCATGTTCGACGACGGGCCGCAAACGTTCGCGCTGAAGGCCGGGATGGTGGTGATCGTGCCGCAGGGAAAATGGCATCGCTTCGAGGCCCCCGACGGGGTCAGCCTGATGACCGCGACGCCGCAGCCGACCCAGCATCTGACTTTCGCGATCGACGACCCGCGCACGCTCGACTGACGACGGCCAACGCCGCGCGGACCCCGCGTTGGCTCGGCTTAGCCATCCGAACGACAAATTTCGGCCGCGCCGCCCCCCAATCAATCTTCGGGAGCGCCGGCCGCGGCGCGCCGGCGTTCGACGTCGCTAAGCAGCCAGAGCAGCATCCCCAAGGTCAAGGCGAGACCGCCGAGCCCAAGCAGCGTCTGCAGGTTGGCGGCGGCGTAATCCAGCAAAATTAGCTTGCGTGCGATGACAATGATCGCGATGACCACGATCACGCGGACTTGCAGCACCCCGGAACGCCGCCGCATTGCCAATGCGATCGAATGGTTGAACTCGATCAGGATCAGAACAGTCAAGATTAGCCCGAAGGTGTCCTTGAGGGCCGTTGATTCGACGACATGCGTGCCTGAAATCAATTCGTTGAACAACGATACCGCCAAGATCACCAGCGAATAGAGAATGATAACCGATACTAACAACAGCAGCACCACAGACACGGCCAGCTCAAAGCGCATGTAAAATTCGTACAAGCCTTCTCCCTTTTTGAACGCGTCGCGCAGAAACATCCGGGTCTCCTCGGGCCAGCGGGGCGGCAATCTGCCATCGCGGCGCTGCCGATCCAATCCGGTCAAATGGCGTGCGCGCGGCTGGACTCGGAAATCGGGCTGGGCCAATGTCGCCGCCGGCGGCCGGCTCCCGCGGAGGCAGGATGGCGATGAGCGAAGGCGCGACGGATCGTGAGCGGTTCCGGCACTACCTTAAGCGCGAGCCGGCGCAGGCGCGTGCCTATTCGCAGGCGGTCGTAACCGGCGGCGGACGAACGGTCTGGCTCGCCGGCCAGGTGGCGCCTGCGGGGGCCGCCGGCGAATCGTTCGCCGGCGATTTCGACGCCCAGGTGCGCGAGGTGTTCAGGCGCCTCGGGCAAACTTTGGCCGAGGTCGGCGGCACCCTCGCCGACATGGTAACGATGACCGTCTTCATCACCGATGCGCGCTACGGCGACCGGTTCACCGAGCTGCGCAAGGAGATCTTTAGAGACAACTTCCCGGCAAGCGCGCTGATCACCGTCGCCGGCCTCGCCCGCCCGGAGCTGCTTGTCGAGGTCCAGGGCGTCGCGGTTGTCGCCTAGCCGATACCCGGTCGACAACCGATGGCGGGGGGAGGGGCGGTGCCGTGAACATTCGCATGGTGGTCAGCGTCCTCGCGCCGCTGGTTGTCGCGCTGGGGTGGCTTGCCATGCCGGCCCATGCCGAGGATTGCCGGCCGGTGCGTCTCGTCGAGCTGCCGGTCGTCCCGTTGGGCAACATCCCAACCGTCACGTTGCGGGTCAACGGCAGCCCGGTGTCGTTTCTGTTCGACACCGGAGCCGAGCGGACGATCCTCAGCGCCGCGACAGCCAAACGGCTGCGGCTCGACGCGCATTACGAATATGAGCGGCGAATGCGCAGCATCGGCAGCGCCATGGCGAGCGGCGACGCGCGCCTTGCCAGCCTCGGCTCGGGTGGGCTGGCGATGACCGACTTCCGGGTGCTCGTCGGTCCGGTTTCGCTGCCGTCCGTCGCCGGCAAGCCGCTTGACGGTCTGCTCGGCGCCGATTTCTTCACCGGCTTCGAGGTGGATCTGGATCTGGCGCGGCGGCGCATCATCCTGTATGAGCCGCCGCCTTGCCCGATCGACGCACCCGATTGGAGCGCGCCCTACGACACGATCGAGGCGAACCGGTCGCTGCACGATCGCCTGTTTTTCCCGATAAGGCTAGACGGGCATTCGTTGGCGGCGCTGATCGACACCGGGGCGCAGCTGACGACGCTGGACACCGAAGCCGCTGCCGCCATCGGGGTGACCGAAGCGGTCTTGGCACGCGACCCGGTCATCACGCTGCGCGGCGCCGCGGCGGAGGAGGTCAGGTCGCATGCCCATCGCTTCGCGGGGCTGCAGATCGACGGCGAGTCGCTGCGCGACCAGACGATCATGGTCGCCCGGCTGGGCCTGCAGGACGCCGACCTCGTGCTCGGCGCCGATTTTCTGCGATGGCAGCGGGTCTGGCTCTCGTACCGCTCGCACCTGATATTTCTGGAGCGCCGCTCGTGAGCGAAACCCGGGACCGGGCTCAGCGCGGCAGCGCGCGCGCCAACAGCGCATACGCCTGCTCGTCGGTGCGGTCGTAGCGCAGCGGGGTCACGACGACACGGCCCGCGTTCAGCGCTTCGATGTCGCTTTCCGGGCCCTGGTCGCGCTCGCCGCGGCGAAAGCTGACCCAATAGTAGGTAAAGCCGCGCGGGTCGGTGCGCGCCTCGACGTCCATCCCCTGCACCGAGCCGGCGCCCTGGCGCGCCAAGGTCAGCGGCCCGGCTTCGTCCGCTCGACGGTCCGGGAAGTTGATGCTGAGGCAGGTGGCGGCGCTCCAGCCGACGTCGAGCAGCCGCCGCACGATGCCGGGGCCGAGCGTCGCCGCCGTCTCCCACGGGACGTTGGCATGGTCGGTCCAGGCCTGGCTCAGCGCGATCGACGGGATGCCGAGCATCATCCCGGTCATAGCACCGCCGACCGTGCCCGAAAACACCGTCTCGATGCCGAGGTTGGCGCCGCGGTTAACCCCGGACAGCAGCAATTGCGGCGGCGTCCCTTTCATCAGATGGCTGAGGCCCATCACGACGCAGTCGCCCGGGGTGCCGGTGACCGCCCAGCGGCGCGGCCCGCGCTCGCTGGCGCGGATCGGATGGTGCAGGCTGACCGCATGCGACACGCCGCTCTGGTCGTGCTCGGGGGCGACGACCCACACCTCGCGCGCCAATGCCGCCGCGATCCGTTCGCCGACCGCGAGGCCGGGCGCCTCGATGCCGTCGTCATTGGTCAGCAGAATACGGTCGAGCACACTTTGCCTCCGGTTTTTTCAGGTCGGGCAGCGGGCTTAGCACCTGATGCCGGCGAAATCGAGATCGGGGAGCAAAACGCTTTGCAGATCGCACCTGCCGCCCGTACCTAATCATCGGAGAACGGCTGGAGACCCCCATGGCAGCGCCGCACAACGCGCCGACCTACGAACAGGATTTCGTCGCCTGGCTCGAGGATCAGGCGGGGCGTGCGCGGCGCGGCGAAATCGACGCCCTCGACCTTGAAAACATCGCCGAGGAGCTCGAAGGCATGGCGCGCAGCGACCGCCGCGAAATCCGCAACCGCCTGACCGTGCTGCTGACCCATCTGCTCAAGTGCTGGGCGCAACCGAACAAGCGGTCCGCGAGTTGGCTCGGCACGATCGCCGAGCAGCGCCAGCACCTGGTCGAGCTCATAGAGGACAGCCCGAGCTTGCGAAGCCATCCTGCCGAAATACTCGAGCGGTGCTATCCGTGGGCTCGCCGCAAGGCTGCCCAGCAAATGCGGTTGCGGGGAGGGGCCTTCCCGGAATCCTGTCAGTTCACGATTGACGAAATCCTCGATGTCGAATGGCTGCCAGCGCAGTCGGATGGAACAGGAAAACAGTGATGGATGGGCGGGTCGGACTGGTGACCGGCGCCGGCGGCGGGATCGGCCGGGAGATCGCGCGGCGGCTGGTGCGCGACGGGATGGCGGTCGCCATCCTCGACCACGACGGCGCCGCGGCAGAGCGCGTCGCCGCTGAGCTGGGCGGGCTCGCACTGGTCGCCGACGTGACCTCGGAGGACGAGGTCGCCCGCGCCGTGGACGAGGCCATCGCCCGGTTCGGCAAGATCGACGTGCTGGTCAACAATGCCGGGATTTGCTGGACCGGGCCGGCGCTCGACATGCCGCTCGACACATTGCGCGCGATGCTGCGGGTCAACGTCGAGGGTGTTTTCATCGTCAGCCGCGCGGTGTTGCCGCACATGGTGGCGCGCCGCTCGGGCTCGGTCGTCAACCTCGCCTCCTGGGCCGGCAAGACCGGCAACGCCTATTTCGCCGGCTATAGCGCCAGCAAGTTCGCGGTGATCGGCCTGACCCAGTCCCTGGCGCGCGAGATGGCGCCGCACGGCATCCGGGTCAACGCAGTCTGCCCGGGGATTGTCGTCGACACCGCGATGCGCGCGGAGCTCGAAGCCCAGCAGCGCCGCCACGGGCTGCCGCAGACCGCGGAGCGCGAAAAGCTGATCCCGCTCGGTCGCGTCTCGGTGCCCGACGACGTGGCGCGGGTCGTGGTTTTTCTCGTGTCCGACGCCGCCGCCTACATCACGGGCGAGGCGGTCAACCTCTCCGGCGGTCTGCTAATGGATTGAGGGGCAAGCTTCCCGAGCCGCGCGCGACGCCGCGGTCCTCATTCCGGTTCGGTGAATTCGAGCTTTTCCGAGAGGCCATAGCCCTCGGCGAGCTGCTGGAGCTTATACCACGTCGCGTCCTCGACCTCGATGCCGTTTGTGCTGCGATCCTGTTGGCGGCGATGCTCGATCTCGCCGGGGTAGAGCACCCCGCTCGACCCTTCGGCGGGCGGCGTGGCCTTCAGGTAGGCGATGAACTCGCCGACGTCCTTTTTGAATTCGGCCAGCGGGCGGAACGCGGCGACGTTGAACACCGCCATAAAGCAGCCGTCGTTATGGCGGCCGGTCGGCTCGACGCCAAAGCCGAGCCCGGTCAACAGCCCGCACAGGATCTCGACCATGACCGCGAGCCCGGTCCCCTTGTAGCCGCCCTCCGGGCCGCCGAGCGGCAACAACGCCCCGCCCTGGCGCAATTGCCGCGGGTCGTTGGTCGGCCGGCCGTCGCTGCCGATGACCCAGCCGTCGGGCACCGGCTCGTTGCGGGCGACGGCGAGCGCGATCTTCCCGGCGGCGGCGGCCGAGGTCGCCATGTCGAGATAAAGCGGCCCCGCGAGATCGGACGGGACCGCGATCGAGATCGGGTTGGTGCCGAGCCGCGCCTCGCGCCCGCCAAAGGGTGCCACCGCCTTTGGCGAGCGGCCGGAATCGGCGGTGCACAACCCGATCATGCCGGCCTCCGCCGCCATCAACGTATAGGAGGCGACCCGGCCGATATGGCCCTGGCGGAACACCGTGGCGGCGGCGACATTCGCGGTCTTGGCCTTGTCGATGGTCAGCCGCATCGCCCGCTCGTTGGCGACGTAGCCAAACCCCCAATGCCCGTCGACGACGGTCGTGGCCGGCGACTCCCGCACGATTTCCCAGGGTGCGCCGGGGACGATGTGCCCGGCCTTGATTCGGTCGATGTAGGTCGGGATCTGGATGACCCCGTGCGAGTCGTGCCCGACGAGGTTGGCGCCGACGATGTGGCGCATGACGAGCTCCGCCTCCGCCGGCGGCGTCCCCGCCGCCTCGAACAGGGCCTGGCCGATCTCGGTCAGCCGCTCGGCTGGAATTTTCGGCATCGTCTCCTCCTTGCTGACATTCGGCCGCAGCTAGGCGAAATCGCCTGCGGGCCCTGGAGTGGCCGACGGTAACATGGCGCCGCGCCGCACGGAATCGGTGAGCGGCCGAGGCGAAGATGGCGAATGGCACCTTGCTGAGGATCGACATTGGCAAATTCCCGGTTGAACCGCGAAATAACCGGAAACCTGCCGTTCCCAACTAAAATCATCCGAAAAATCGTTTGCCGATCAATTAGCTACATGCAGATTCCCGTGGTCGCCTTAATCGGGAATTTATTCCGTTGAACCGGGAATTGATTTTGAATAATCGGGAATATCCGCGAGGCTGAAGAAAGTGCATTGAGGGCCGTCACGATGAGATGCCGGCCAGCGCGAGCAGATGGTGGCCGACCGGCCCGAGCCACGACGCCAGCGCCGCCAGGCGCGGCAGCAGCTTTTCCGCTTGGTCGCCGAAATCGTCGGCCGCCTTTGCATACTTGACAGCCCGCTCGAGAGCACCGCCGACCTCTTCCTTGTCCGGTTCGGGCTTGGCGGCTTCGTCCGCGGCATCCTCGATCGCGCGGTCGAGCTTGCCGCGATCAGGCACCTTCTGCAGCGCGGCCAGCGCCTCGCGCAATGCCGCCAATTCTGCCTTGACGTCGACCTGATCCGCCGGCGGCAGCGGCACCTGTTTCATCGTCGTCGTGACGGTGTTGTGATCCCCGGTCACGATGCTGCTGCCGGTAATGTCCCGCGCCGTAACCGACCGATTGTTTCCGCCGCCGCTCATCACTTCTCCTCCTGCTCTTTCAATTTCTCAAAGACCGCGATCACTGGCCCAAGCAATTCCGGGTCCGGCTCGCGACCGGCCGCTTCACACTGCGAAATGTAGCTTCGCGAGACTCCATTCATTATTCCAGCCACCGCCTCCGGAAACCTTGAAAATGTTGGGGTAAGACGCCGGATCGCCTCGGCCAAGGTCCCCACCGCACGATCCGGTTTCCCAGCGTCCCCTTGCAGATCGCCAAAGACCCAAAGGCACCGAGCGAATTCAGCACCAAAGGCGTCGGGGCGCGCTTCGGCCAGCGCGCGGCGGAGACGAACCGCCTCTTCGGCCGCGGCGAGCGCCTCCTCGCGGCGCCCGAGATTGCTCAGCCTGTTGGCCAAATTGTTCAGCGAGGAAGCCAAATTGGGGGTGAAGGCATCGGGGCGGGCGGCGGCCAGCGCACGATAATGGCGGACGGCTTCCTCGGCCATGCCGAGCGCCTCCTCGCGGCGCCCGAGATCGCTCAGCCTGATGGCCAAATTGTTCAGCGACATAGCCAAATCGGGGGTGAAGGCATCGGGGCGGGCGGCCGCCAGCGCGCGATAATGGTCGACGGCTTCCTTGGCCGCCCCCAGTGCCTCCTCGCGGCGCCCGACCTCGCTCAGCATGATGGCACAATTGTTTAGCGACAGAGCCAAGTCGGCGGTGAAGGCATCGGGGCGGGCGGCCGCCAGCGCGCGATAATGGTCGACGGCTTCCTCGGCCGCCCCCAGCGCCTCCTCGCGGCGCCCGAGATCGCTCAGCCTGACCGAGAGGTTATTAAACAAACTGGCGGAATAGATGACAGCGAGGGGATCATCGTTTTCCTGAGTTTTACTGACGAAGTGAGCGACGAGTCGTTGGGTAAGTTCGGCGGCTTGCTCCCGGAGGATCGTTGTCTGTACGGGAAGCGTATCGACGATCGGGATCAACTGCTCGGGATCGTCGATGTTTTCAGCGAGCGTCAAAAGCCAACCCAGGATCCGGCGGCCGGTCGATCTCTCCGGCTCGGTCGCGCTGGGATCTGCGGTGGAATAGCCGAAATCTTGCACGATCCTGATCAGCGACTGCGCAGCCGCTGCACCGGTCAGCCTGTAGGCGCGGTGGATGACCTCGACGGCCTCGGCTTCGCGCGACGGACCCCCGGTGAAGGCTTCGACGATCGCGGCTTCGCCGATCAGATCGGGCTGGATCGTTGCAAGACGGGGTTGCTGCCCGGCGTCGCTGAGCGGGGGTAGCTCCTGCTGCAGCATCGTCAGGAGCTCGCCGAGATGGTCGGTTGAGCGGTGCGAGGCTGTGAGTTCGTCGGCGACGGTTTTAAGCAGGTCGGCGATCGGGAGGCCGCCGGCGAGGCCGTTGAACGCGACGACGTGGCGTATCGTGTCTTCGCCGATCTGTCGGCTGCGCGCGAGGTCGGCAAGGCGGCGCAATTCACGGCGGGCGATTTGCCGGGCGGCGTCTAGGCGGCGCAAGGCCAAGGCTGCTTGTGGGCCGCGGTCGAGTGCGATCACGCCGGCCATGACCAGGTTCAGCGGGTTGCCGAATTGCGCCTGGGCGAGGCGGTGGTCGAAATCCACGTCCGTGCCGCATGGCGGGATCGATGTCGAGCCCGATGCGGCTGGACGCAGTTCGCGCGCGGCTTGAAGCGCCTCCGTCATCAGCATGCGGCGCTCTTCAAGGTCGGACAGATCGGGCAGTTGCCGGGGGCGGGGTGTGTGGAAGAGATAGCGGCGGCTCGGCGGGGCGAGGACGGTCAGGTCATGCCACCAGCCAAAAGCCTCCGGCGCCTCGCGGTCGAGCAACAGAAACCGCAGCCTAGTGTCGAGCTTTGTGAGGGCAAGCCGATCGAGCCAGCGCGCCAAAGCCTCGTAACATTGGGCGGCGTAGTCGACGACCAGAAGGGTTTGACGCTCCCAAGCGAAGTTGTGCGTGGCGAGGGTTTCGACGACGGTGTTCAAATCCGTAGGCGACAGAAAGCCGGCGACCCATTCGCCGTTGGCGGTCGGGTCGTTGTCGATCGCCCGGCAGAATTCGATTGCGAGCCGCGTCTTGCCGGTCCCGGCGCGCCCAATCAGCGCGTAGACCGAGATGTCGGCCATGTCGTCGCACCACGTTTGCAGTTCGGCGCGGAGATCATCGCGGCCGATCAGCGGCAATCTGCCGGAATCGGCGACGAGGAGGTCGAGCTCGCGCGGCGGTTCGCCCTCGCGCGGCCGGCGGCGGTCGGGCGGCGGAAATTGCTTGCGCCGCAACGGCAGCCGAATGCCGGTGTCGCCGAAAGTAAGCGCAACATTGTTGCCGTCGCCAGTCACGACCACGCTTTTGTTTATGTCGCGGGCGCTGACCGAGCGATCGCCCATGTGCTGCCTCTCCTATCGCGAGAAGCATAACCGCAAATCGCGGCGATTTCGCGCTCGGCCTGCGTAGCGCGTTAAACGCCCTTCGTGCCGGTTCGGCCAGCCCAGCGCAGACCGACGTCGACGGCCACGAGGATCAGCTGCAAGATCGCGAGCGTCTTGTTGTTCAGGCGATGTCAGTGCCAGCCCGGTCGTGCTGCCGCCTTCGGACGGGATCGCGGGTTGTCAGTTGGTGCACCGGCCAACATGGGCGACGGTCGTTCCCGCTTGTTCGGCGAAGCAGCCATTGCCGTAGTCTCGACCATTACAGCCGCAAACGCCGCCCTCGAGGATATATTGCGGACAAATTTGCGGTCGTGGCTGGCACTTCCCGAATTGGTCGCCCATGCCACAGGCGACGGCACCCATCGGATACTCGCAATATTCTTTGGGGCCGCAGGGGATTTGCGCAAATCCGCCGCAGATTGGTACGTCATAGGTTTGATTGCCCACGATTACCTGGGCAGCTAAGGCGTTTATGGTCCCCGTAATCAAGAGAATTGCGGTCAATATTAAGGTGCGCACGGCTCTTCCTCCCAAATCCGCTCAGAGAGTGGAAAATAGCAGAAGGGCGAGGGCGAAACGACGCCTGGTTGGCTATTGCGGCGGCGCCTGCCCTCGGGGCGGGCGGAGCGGGAGCTTCGCCCGATATCCACCGCCGCGGCGGCTTGCGATTTTGTCCTGACGGTAATGCTGTTGTATTCGCGAAGCGGCTATAGGACGAGTTCCCAGGTTTCGCCGACGAGGTCGTGGCCAAAGCTGTGGTGCGGCTGCGCGTCGACCATGCGAAACCCGGCGTTCTGATAAAGCTGCCGCGCCGCGACCAGCACGCTGTTGGTCCACAGCGACACCTTTTGATAGCGGGCGTCGCGGGCAAGGCGCAGGCAT
>DATMLF010000226.1:0-29236 GCA_035570595.1 Allostellaceae bacterium | reverse complement strand
TCGGCGCCGTCGTCGACGAGGTCGGCCAGATCTTCGAATCGCCGCGCGAGGCGCTGTTTACCCTGTGGGCGGCCGGGCTCGCCGCGTTGCTGCGCGGCTTCGCCGACGAGCGCAAGCAATTGGCCGATCCCGGCTTGGTGGCGACGGCGGCGGCCGGCGAAAAGTTCAGCGCCGCCGACTGGGTCGAGGCCGATTTGGTGCGCAACGCGCTCGGCCGGCGGTTGATGGAATTTCACCAGCGCTACGATCTGCTGCTGACCCCGACCATGCCGGTCCCGGCCTTGCCCGTCGGGCACGACCTGAACGATCCGTCGCGCGAGCGGCACTGGATCGACTGGTCGCCGTTCAGCTATCCGTTCAACATGACCCGCCAGCCGGCGGCCAGCATCCCGTGCGGTCTGACCGCGTCGGGCTTGCCGATCGGGCTGCAGATCGTCGGCCCGCTCTATGGCGACGGCCGGGTGCTGCGCGCCGCCCGCGCCTTCGAGGCGAGCCAGCCCGAGCGGCGTCCACCGCTTGCCTGACGGGCCCGCGCGGGTCTCGCGCGTCTTGCGCGGTTGGGACCTTCGGGTTACAGGTATGCGAGAGATTTTGGGAGTGTGCGAGTATGGCCGAGCAGAATATCGAAGCACCCGATCGGGCAGTGACCCCGTCCGGCATCAACCATCTGGTGCTGAATGTCCGCGATATTGAGGAATCGCACCGGTTCTGGACCGAGATCGTCGGCCTGACCCAGGTCGGCGAGCTGCGCCCGCGGCCGGACCGCCCGAACCCGCCCCGGATGCGCTTTTACAGTGGCGACCACGGCGGCAAGCTCACCCATCACGACGTGGCCCTGATCGAGAGCCCGAACCTGCCCAACCCGGCCGAATGGGTTTTGTCCGACGGCCGGGTCGCGATCAACCATGTGGCGATGACCATGCCAAGCCGCGAGGCGTGGCTGAAGCAGCTGGCGTTTCTGCAGAGCCGCGGGATCAAGTTCAACTGGCGCGTCAATCACGGGGTGACGCACAGCGTCTACATCAACGACCCCAACGGTTACGGCGTCGAGTTCCTCTACGAACTCCCGCGCGAGATGTGGGAAGGCGACATCGACGGCGCGATCAACTGGGCCGAAAGCCTGCCGAGCGAGGGCCCCGAGGCGCTGCTCGACCGCACCGACAGCCCAAGCTTCGGCCGACCGCAACCGGCCGCCGTCCCGGCCGAGTAACAGCCGCCGGCAAACGCATCCGCGCGGGGGCACGCCGCCGGCCGCTCTAGCCGGGCGGATTATCAGGAGCTGCGCGGATTATCGGGCGCGCACGCAGCGGCAATACCGAACGGGGGCGTTCGGCCGGTAACGATCCATGCCCGCGCCAGAAATTGTTGAGCTTCGATGCCTATTTTCGGCAGCGTACAATCTCTCGCAGAGCAAAACCGCCGCGATGTCGAGACATCAAGCGCCGCTGCGGCGGATGTTTTGGGGAACCGCAGCCAACCGGGTGGGGTTGTCTTATCGAGCTGTCGTCCTGGAGCGATTGGATGAGCGGCGAAGACTAAACAGTCGGAGTCTCTAATCATGGCAGATCGAGAACAATCCCATACCGCCAAGCCTGGGATGGACGAGAAGCCGCAGCGCGATAGCGCCGCAAAGGCCGGCCAGCCCGGCGGCGGCCAAGCCGATCCCGGCAAGCAACGGGACCGCGAGCGGGTCAAAGCCGGCGGCACGGTCGGACGCGACGTGCCGGATAAAAGCTTCGAACACAACACTGAAATCGCGGTCGAGGCTGGCCGGAAGGGCGAACACCGCGACGACGACAAGCGATAGGTGACAGCGGTCTCGTGACCGGCGAGAGCCCTGCCTTCGGCGGGGCTCTTTGTTTGAGATCTCGGGCTCGGTAGCCGACGAGCCTGCCTCAATTGCGCGGCGCGTGCTTCGAGAGGATGCGCTGCAGGGTGCGGCGGTGCATTTTGAGGCGGCGGGCGGTTTCCGAGACGTTGCGCTCGCACAGCTCGAACACCCGCTGGATGTGCTCCCAGCGCACCCGGTCGGCCGACATCGGGTCCTCCGGCGGCTCGGGCACGCCGTCCTCCTGGGCCAAGAGCGCGCGCTCGACCGCGTCGGCGTCGGCGGGCTTGGGCAGATAGTCGATCGCCCCGGCCTTGACCGCGGCGACCGCGGTGGCGATGTTGCCGTAGCCGGTCAGCATGACGATGCGGGCCCCCGGCCGAGCCTTGCGCACGGCGCTGACCACGTCGAGCCCGCGCCCGTCGCCGAGCCGCATGTCGACGACGGCAAAGGCCGGGGGATGCTCGCTCGCCGCGGCGGTGCCGGCGGCCACGCTGTCGGCGGTGGCGACGATAAAGCCGCGCCGTTCCATCGCCCGCGCCAGCCGCTGGCATAGCGGCGCGTCGTCGTCGACGATCAAGAGGGTGCGCTCGGCTTCGGCGAGCCCGCGCAGCGCCGCGGCCGGTCCCTCTGCCGCGGCGAAATTGGTCGGTCGGTCGGTCGCGTTCATCATGCTCGCCTGATTCTGGTCGGTCGTGGCCATCCGCCTCGGCCCGGCGAGGCGGTCAGCGCAATTCTCGCGCCATCGCCGCGGGTGGGCGGAGTTGCTCTATCGTCTCCAGATTGGCACGGTTCCACGAAATCGCAACATGGGCGCCGCCCTCGTCGAGGTTCTCGAAGCTGAGCCCGGCGCCGCTGCGCTCCAAGAGGCTCTGCGCGATAAAGATGCCGAGGCCCATATGGTCGGCCGCACCGGCGCGCGTCGAGAGATAAGGCTCGCCGAGGCGCCCCAGCAGGTGCAGCAGAAACCCCGGCCCGTCGTCGCTGATCTCGACCGTCACCGTTTTGGCGTCCCAGAAGGTGGTGACCGTGACCTCGCGGCGGGCGAACTGCACCGCATTCTGAATGAGGTTGTTGAGCCCGTGCAGGATCTCCGGGCTGCGCCGCACCTGCGGCTCGTCCTCGGCCGGGGCGCCGGCCGTGGCGAAGATCAGCCGGACCCCGCGCTCCTGGTGCTGCGCCGCGGCGGCCTCGACCAGGGCCGAGATCGGCAGCCTCGTATAGGGCGAGCCGCCATCCTCTTCCGGCCGATGCGACAGCTCGGCGAGGATGCGGCGGCAGCGCTCGGACTGGCTCAGCAGCAAGGCGGCATCTTCGGCGTGCGGGCTGTCCTCCGGCAGATCGCGCACCAGCTCCTTGGCGACGACCGCGATCGTCGCGAGCGGGCTGCCGAGCTCGTGCGCTGCCGCCGCGGCGAGTGCTCCCACCGCCGAGACCCGCTGCTCGCGCGCCAGGGCCAGCTGGGTCGCCGCCACCGCATCGCGCAGCCGGCGCGCGTCCTGCGCCACGCTCCAGGTGTAAAGGGCGATGAACACGGTCGCCAGCACCAGCGCGGTCCAGGTCCCGACGATGATTTCGGGCGGAAACACCAAGGGGCCGGGCCCGCTGCGCCACGGCAACGGCAGATGCCACAATGCGAGCGCGCTGATCGCGGCTACCGCAAAGACCGACAGCGCAATCACGGGACGCCGCGACAGGATCGTCGCTCCCACCGTCACCGGCGCCACGATCAGGATCGAGAACGGGTTCTGCAAGCCGCCGGTCAGGTAGAGCAGGATCGCCAGCTGCAGGATGTCATAACCGAGGCACAGCGCGGCGTAGCGCTCGCCGAGCTGACGCGCCACCTGGCGGTGCACGATCAGGATGACATTGAGCAGCGCCGAGCCGGCGACGACGGCCAGCGCCGGCAGCAGCGGCAGATGAAAGCCGATGCCGTAATGGACGGTCAGGAGCGCCGCCGCCTGGCCGGCGATCGCCACCCAGCGGATCGGCACCAGGGTGCGCAGGCTGATCCGGCCCGAGCCGGTCGCCGGCTCGCTCGGGCCAAGGCGGGAGGTGTCGGTCACTTCAGGGTCTCGTCGACAATTCGTGCGGGCCCGCTCCCCGGGGCTGCCGGTGGTTTGCAGTTTGGCGGGTCGCCGCCGCTGCCGCCAGCCCGATGCTGGCCGATCGGCCGCTGATGCGCCATATAGGGGCGATGCCCGCGCCCGCCATTGCCGTCGAGAACCTGGTCAAGCGTTATCCCGGCGCGGTCGCGGTCGACGGGATCAGCTTTACCGTCGCGCGCGGCACGACCGCGGCGCTCCTCGGCGGCAACGGCGCCGGCAAGACCACGACCATCTCGATCCTGCTCGGCCTCCTGCTGCCGACGGCGGGCCGGGTGCAAGTTTTGGGCGAGGACATGCTGCGCCATCGCTACCGGGCGCTGCCGCGGATGAATTTCTCCTCGCCCTTTGTCGATCTGCCGCATCGCCTGACCGTGCGCCAGAACCTGTTGATCTATGCCCGGCTCTACGGCCTGCGGCGGCGCCGCGAGCGCATCGAGACCTTGGCCGAGGATTTGCAGATCGCCGCGTTTCTCGACCGTCCGGCGGGCAAGCTCTCGGCCGGGCAGAAAACCCGCGTCGCGCTCGCCAAGGCCTTGCTGAACGAGCCCGAGCTGTTGCTGCTCGACGAGCCGACCGCGTCCCTCGACCCCGACACCGGCGACTGGGTGCGCGGCTATCTCGAAGCCTGGCGCGCGCGCAGCGGGGCGACGATCCTGATGGCCTCGCACAACATGGCCGAGGTCGAGCGGATATGCGCCGACGTCCTGATGATGAAGACCGGCAGGATCGTCGACCGCGGCAGCCCGCGGGCGCTGATCGCCCGCTACGGCCGCGCCAATCTCGAAGAGGTCTTTCTGCACATCGTGCGCAAGCCCGAGCCGGCGCTGGAGGCGGTGTCGTGAGCCGCACGGACAACGGCGCAACCGGCGGGTCGGCGGGCCGGGTCTGGGCGATGCTGCTGCGATATCTTTACCTGTTGCGCAGCTCGTGGCCGCGCACCCTGGAGCTGCTCTACTGGCCGACCTTGCAGATGCTGATCTGGGGGTTCATGAGCCAGTTCCTCTACGTCAACAGCAACTACGTGTTCCGCGCCTTCGGCGTGCTCCTGGCCGCGGTCATGCTGTGGGACGTGCTGTTCCGCGGCCAGCTCGGCCTGTCGATCTCGTTTCTCGAAGAGATGTGGGCGCGCAATCTGGGCCATTTGTTCGTGACGCCGCTGCGGCCCGTCGAGTGGGTCGCGGCGCTGTTGTCGATGAGCCTGATCCGGGTGCTGGTCGGCGTTGTGCCGGCGGCGCTGCTGGCGATCGTGCTGTACCATTACTCGATCTTTGCGCTGGGCCTGCCGCTCGTCGCGTTTTTCGCGGTGCTGCTGGCGATGGGCTGGGCGTTGGGGCTGGCGATCTGCGGGATGATCCTGCGCCACGGCATGGGCGCGGAGAGCCTGGCGTGGCTGGCGGTGTTCACGTTGTCGCCGGTCAGCGCCGTCTATTACCCGGTGTCGATCCTGCCGCACTGGCTGCAGCACGTCGCCTGGGCGTTGCCTTCGACCTATGTCTTCGAGGGCATGCGCACCTTGCTGTTTCAAAAAATCTTTCGCGCCGATTACCTGGCGACCGCCGCCGTCCTCGATTTGGCCATGCTGGCGTTGGGCGCCGGCGTTTTCGCGCTGTCGTTTCGCGGCGCCCGCCAGCGCGGCGCGCTATTGCAGATGGGCGAATAGGGCAGAGGGGCGAGCCGCGCCGGCCGGCTATTTTGCGCCGCCGGCCCCGAGCACGGTGAAACCCTGTCTTTCGAAGGCTGGCGCCGCCGCGGGCGATTCGAGAAAGGCCAGGAACTTTGGCGCGTTCGGGTTCTTGCTGGCGGCGGTCAGCGCCACCGGGTAGATGATCGGCGGGTGGGTGTTTTCGGGAAACGCCCCGGCGATCTCGACATTGGGGTCGGAGGCGGCGTCGGTGGCGTACACGATGCCGAGCGGCGTCTCCTTGCGGTCGACGTAGAGGAGTGCGGCGCGCACGTTCTCGGCGCCGGCGACATGCGGCGCCACCGCGTCCCATAGCCCGAGCTTTTGCAATGCCGCCTTGCCGTATTTGCCGGCCGGCACGCTCGCGGGGTCGGCCATTGCCAGCCGCCCGCCGTTGAGCATCGCGACGAGGCCGAAGCCTGGCTTGATGTCGATCTTGACCCCGCTGCCGGCCGGCGCCACCAGCACCAACCGGTTGCCGAGCAGGTCCTTGCGCATCGCCGGCTGGATCAGGTTGTGCTGCTGCGCGTAGTTCATCCAGTCGAGATCGGCGGAGATAAAGATGTCGGCCGGCGCCCCGCTGTCGATCTGCTTGGCAAGCTGCGAACTCGCTGCGTAAGAGATTTTGACCGGGGCACCACCCTGGCGCTCGAAAGCGTGCGCCGCGTCGTCGAGCGCGTTCTTCAGGCTGGCCGCGGCAAACACGACGACATCTTGCGCCTGGGCCGCGCGCATGGGGCCAAGCGCGAGCAGCAGGATTACGGCCGCCGTGCGAAAGCGCATCATGATCGGCACCGCCTTTCCCAAAACCACCAGACGACGAAAGTCGCGCCGCGGCGGGTCATTTGTGCGGGGCGTTGGGATAGCTCCCGGCGTCTTCGACGTCGATGCTGACGATGTTTGACACAAATCGCCCGCCAGCCTTGTCGCCCGGCGCCACGATGCGGGCAAAACCGTCCTGGCCCAACGACTGTCCGCCGGTCAAGTACGCCACCATGACCTGATCCCCGCCAAAGTACGGGTCGATCTCGCCGGCTCCGAACACCGTTTGATAGCAGTCGCTGCCGGTCACGATCACGATCTTGTGCAGGATGTCGTTTTTGACGCTGGGCTTTGCGACGATCCCGCTGACCGGGGGATTGTTCAGGAGGTCCCACAACAACGCGCCGGTGAAGGATTCGGTGACGACCGATCCCGCCGAGAAATAGGTCACGTTTTCTTGCGCCACCGGCAATTTCTCGAGTGCCGCCCGGTTGAAGACGGTCGGGTGTTTGACCTGGCCGGTGACGCTGAACGAGGTCGTCGCCCCACCCTGGCAGGCGGCGTCGGCTGATGCGCCGAAGGCGCCGGCCGCCAGCGTCGCCGCGACAAGGACGCGTACCCACATTGAAAACCTCCAGTCGATGGTGTTGTCGCGTTCATGGATGCCGGGCGGCGATCGACGAGCGAAGGGCAGCGATATATCTATTCGGACATATCGATGTCAACCTGCTCGTTGGCGTGGCGCTCGCGGGTCAACCGCTCCGGCATGCCGCCCAATCGCATCACGGCTCAGCCGGCGGTCGACGAACATGGCTGGTGGCGGGGCTGCGCTCGCCCGGCGCATTGGCTAGACTGGGCGTGGCACGGTTTGGCGGGCCGGCTTTGCGGGTGAGGCCGACCGGCGCGCACCGTGCCCTCGCCGCTGGAAATAGAAGAAAGGTAGCCAGCATGCCGTCGCGCTACACCGCGACCGACGCCGAGGCCTACGAGCGGTTGATGGGGCGCTGGAGCCCGCTGTTGGCATGCGAGCTGATCGCCTGGGCCGGGATCGGCAACGGCCAGCGCGTGCTCGATGTCGGCTGCGGCACCGGTAGCCTGGCGCTGGCGCTGGCCGCCCGGCCGGAGCCGGCGGAAATCGTCGGCGTCGATGTCGCGGCCCCTTATATCGCGTATGCCCGCCGTCGCTCGGATGACCCCCGGCTCAGCTTTATGACCGGCGACGCGGTAGCACTCGACCTGCCCGACGGCAGCTTCGACCGCGCCTATTCGCAGCTCGCGCTCAATTTCATGTCCGATCCGGGGCGTGCCGTCGCCGCGATGCGGCGGGTCACGCGCATGGACGGCATAGTCGCGGCCGCGGTCTGGGATTTCCCCGGCGGCCTCGTCTACCAGCGGATCTTCTGGGACACCGCCTCGGCCCTCGACCCGGCGGCGGAGCACGCCCGGGCGCGCCATTATTCGAGCCCGTTGACCGGCCCCGGGGAACTGGCCGCGGCCTTCACGGCCGCCGGCTTCGCGCGGGTAGACGCTGCCTCGCTGACGATCCGGATGGGCTATCGCGACTTTGCCGACTACTGGCAGCCGATCGAGAACGCCCAGGGCCCGGTCGGCGACTACGTCAAGGGTTTGCCGCCCGATCGCCTCGCCGCCCTCAAGGGCGCGGTGGGGCGGGCCTATCTCGCCGGGTCCGTGGACGGGCCGCGTTCGATGGCGGCGACCGCCTGGGCCGCGCGGGCAGTCGTGTAGCGTCAGCGCCAAGGCCGCGAAACGAGCGGTCCGCTTCACCAAAACTGAGGCTTCTATCCCGCCGATCGGCCCGGTAGGGTGGGGCGCATTGCGGAGCTCGACAGAACATGCCCGACAGCACCTCGCCGCCCGATTTCGTCCCGACCCCGCGCACCCGGGTTCGCCGCCTGCACGAGCGCGGCCGCTACGATCGCGACACGGTTTTCGCCATTCTCGACGCCGCGCTGATGTGCCACGTCGGATACGTGATCGACGGGCTGCCCTATGTGACGCCAACCCTGTTCTGGCGCGAGGGCGAGCACCTCTATTGGCACGGGTCGTCGGCGAGCCGGATGCTGCGCAAGCAATCCGAGGGCATCCCGGTCTGCCTGACGGTCAGCCATGTCGACGGGCTGGTTCTGGCGCGGTCCGGGTTTCACCATTCGCTCAACTACCGCGCGGTGATGGCATTCGGCACGGCGGCGGTTGTCGCCGACGGCGCGGCGAAGACGGCTGGGCTCAACCGCTTTGTCGAGCGGCTTTATCCCGGACGCAACCGGCAGATCCGGCCGATCTCGCCGCAGGAGCTGAAGGCGACGACGTTGATGAGCATGGTCATCGACGAAGTATCGGCCAAGGTCCGCACCGGGGGCCCGGTCGACGACGAGGATGATTACGCGCTCGACTGCTGGGCCGGTGTCATCCCGATCGAGACGCGGATCGGCGCGGCAATCCCCGACGAGCGGCTAAAGCCGGGCGTCCCCGCGCTCGACGGCCTCGCCCATCTGCCCGAGGGTGGTGTGCTGCCCGAGATTTTGCACGCGCTGGCGCGGGGCGAGGGCGAGTGATGGACGCGACGCCGCCGCCCCTGACCTTGGCCGCGGCATTGGCCCTGCCGCTGCCCGCAGGGCGGCAGTCCGCCGAGGCGTTCCGCGACGGCAACCTCGAGGTCCGGCTTTTCTCGCCCAAGGGCCGCGACGCACAGACGCCGCACGATCGCGACGAGCTTTACATCGTCGCCTCGGGCATCGGTTACTTTCGCGTCGAGGACGTGGCGACGCCATGCCGGACCGGCGACCTGTTGTTCGCCGCCGCGCACGCAACCCACCGCTTTGAAGATTTCTCCGACGACTTCGCCGCATGGGTCGTCTTTTACGGTCCGCAGAAGTAATGCCGCCCGGTCGAACCGCCGGCGAGACGAGGCTCGTCCACAGCTCCGACATCCATGTCGACGACGAGCGGGGCATAAGCGCGGGGCGCGGCGACGGAGCCTCCCGGCTCGCCGCCGTCCTGGCGACCGCGCGCGCCTTGCGCGCTGACGTCATGCTGCTGGCCGGCGACACGTTTGAGGCCAACCAGCTTGGCGCCGCGGTGGTCGAGCGCGCCGGCGGGCTTCTCGCCGCCGCCGGCACGCCGGTCGTTGTCCTGCCTGGCAACCACGACCCGGCACGGCCGGATTCGGTGTGGGTCAGAGGCGGCTACGCGGGGATTGCCAACCTCGCGGTCCTTGGCGTTACCCATGACGAGGCGGTGCCGCTGGCGGCGCTCAACCTCGAAATCTGGGGCGCCGCGCATCGCGACTACGTCGACATGGCGCCGCTGCCGCGACCACGGGCGCGCGTGACGCGCTGGCAGGTCGCGGTCGCGCACGGGCACTACGAGCCGCCCGCCACCCGCGCCAACCCGTTGCGGCCGTCCTGGGTGTTTGGCGACGAGGAGATCGCGGCGACCGGGGCCGACTATTTGGCGCTCGGCCATTGGGACCGGCCGACGCCGGTCGGCGACGGCGCGGTCCCGGCCTATTACTCGGGCTCGCCGGAACTGGCGCGGACGGTGAATCTGGTTCGCCTGACCGCGGCGGGCGAGGTCGTCGTCACCCGCGAGCCGCTGTTGCGGTGGCGTTGACGAGCGCCGCGATCTCGGCGGCGGTGTAGCCGAGCTCGGCCAGCACCTCTTGCGTGTGCTCGCCGAGGGCCGCGGCGAAGGGCTGTGCCGCGACCGGTGCCGCCGACATCCGGAATGGCGGGTTCAGCGCGCGAAAGCTGCCGCCGGCGTCGGCGATCTTGGCAAAGGCCTCGCGGTGGGCGAGCTGCGGGTCGGCCATCGCCTCGGCGACGGTGCGATAGGGCGACGACGGCACGCCGTGGCGGTCGAAAACCGCCTGCACCTCGGCGGTCGTCAACGTCGTCGACCACAGCTCCAATTCGTCGACAAGATCGCCCCAATGGCGGCGCCGGTCGCTGTAGCGCGCAAACCGCGGGTCGGTGACCCAACCGGGGTGGCCGCTCGCGGCCGCGAGGTTTTGAAAGCTGCGCTCGCTCGCGATCGCCGGCATGATGTAGCCGTCCTTGGTCGCGACGGGGCCAAAGATCGGCCGCCCGGGCGGCACGACGGGGAACTGAGCCGCCTGGATTTCGCTCAAGGTCAGGGCCAGCATGCTTTCGAGCATCGAGACGTCGATCATCTGCCCTTGGCCCGTCAGCTGGCGCTGGTAGAGTGCTGCCATGATCGCGCCAAAGGCGTAGGTGCCGGTCAGCACGTCGGCGATGAAGATGCCGCAGTAGTCGGGCCGCCGCTCCTCCTGCTGATGGGCGATCTGGGCGAGGTCGTAGCCCGAAGCGGCGTGGATGACCGGGGCATAGGCCGGCAATTCGGCCGACGGGCCGGTTTGGCCGTAGCCGGAGATCGCGCAGTAGACGAGGTCCGCCTTGATCTCCCGCAGCGCCGGGTAGTCGAGGCCAAAGCGCCGCATCACGCCGGGCCGGAAATTCTCGACGACGACATCGGCGGTGGCGACGAGCCGGCGCGCCGCCTCGGCGCCGTGCCGCGATTTGAGGTCGAGCAAGACGCTCTTCTTGCCGGCGTTCAACTGGCCAAAGCTGGTGCTGGCGCCGGCGCGCAATGGCGGCCGGGTGCGCATCATGTCGCCCTCGGGCGCCTCGATCTTGATGACCTCGGCACCCAGGTCGGCGAGCAGCCGCCCGCAATGCGGCCCCGCGATCGTCGTCGTGAAATCGAGCACTCGCAGCCCGCTCAATGCGCTGTTCATCGCCGCAAGTTCCTGACAATAGGTATAGTGTCGGTCCCTCGTAGTGCGCCCTGATCGAAAAATTCGTTAGGTCCAGGCAGCCCGACCCTCCTCGCATCCCGGCGAAGGCCGGGACCCATCCCGGCCATGGGCACCGGCCTGCGCCGGTGTGGGGTACAGGGGACTTAGCTTAAAATCCAACAAAGTTCTCGATCGGCATGCTAGGCGGTGGGCCGATCCCATGTATGCGCATTTGCTACCCAGACCCAACCAATCCAGATCCCTTCCGATGTCGTTGCAACGAAGTCGCGACCGACATCCCGTTCAAGGCCAATCCGTCTCATCACCGACTGTGAACGCAAGTTCTCCGGCGAAGAGTAGCTTACCACTTCAGAGAAGCTCATGCGGTCAAAGCCGTCCCTCATCGCCGCTTTCGCACCTTCGGTTGCGTAGCCTTGTCCCCATGCCGGCCGCACCAGCCGCCAGCCGATTTCCACGCCGGGCGCAGCAGGGTGCGCTCGAGGAATAGGCATGATGTCGACATAGCCAAGAAACGTGTCGTCCCGGCGCCGTAACGCCCAGCGGCAAAATCCAACACGTTCGAAGGTCTCGCTGTAGCGACGGAATTTGGCTTCGCTCTGGGCCCGTGTGAGCGCCGGTGCATCGACCATCACCTCGGGGTCCGCGTGCATCGCCACGAACTCGTCCATGTCCGCGTCGCGCCATGGCCTTAGGATCACACGGTCGGTAGCGAGCATCATGGGAAGTGCTGACCTCGAGTTGCGTTGCGGCCGCCGCCGATGCGCGATAAAATGCAAGGAACTGCTCCTAACCCATAGTGGAAATCGACCGAAGACCCGTCCGAGTGGCGGCTCACCTGCAGCGTCGGGACCGCGGCGGCAACGTCAAGGCGCCGGAGCGCTGGCATCGGATGCGCCTTGCGTTGCGGCGGGTTCGGTGCCAAGAGAGCGCCGGCTTCTGAAGGGAGGACCGACATGGCGTTTCGCAACATCCAGGCTGGAATGGCGCATTATCGCGGTCACGGCGGCGACCGCGGCGAAGCGTATTACGCGCACCCGGCCAATGACGGGCCGCATCCCGGCGTTGTCGTGATCCACCACATGCCGGGCTGGGACGAGTGGACCTGCGAGGTCGCGCGCAAATTCGCCCATCACGGCTATGCCGCGGTGGCGCCGAGCCTCTATTTCCGCGTCGGCGACGGTGCCCAGGAGGCCGTCGTCAACAAGGTGCGCGAGAGCGGCGGCGTCCCCGACGAGCAGATGCTCGGCGACGTGACCGGCGCCATCGACTTCCTGCGCTCGCAGCCGCACGCCAGCGGCAAGGTCGGGGTGATCGGCTTTTGCTCGGGCGGCCGCCAGACCTATCTCGTCGCGGCCAAGCTGTCGCATTTGATCCAGGGTGCGGTCGACTGCTGGGGCGGCAACGTGATCGTCGACGACAAGTCGCGGCTGACCAAGGCCCAGCCGGCGGCCCCGATCGAGTTCACCGAGGGGATCACCTGCCCGCTTTTGGGTCTGTTCGGCAACGAGGACCCGAACCCGTCGGCCGACCAGGTCAACCGCACCGAGGCGGAGCTGAAGAAGCACGGCAAGAACTACGAATTCCACCGCTATGACGGCGCCGGCCACGCGTTCTTCGCCTGGTATCGCCCCAACTACCGGGCCGAGCAGGCGGTCGACGGCTGGCACAAGGTCTTTGCCTTTTTCCACAAAAACCTCGGGGCGCCGCGCAGCTAGGGTGGTTCTCGACTAGATGGCGCCGGTACGATCAGCCCCCTCACCCTTCCCTCTTCCCCAGTCAGTGGGAGAGGGAAGGGTTGGCGAGGCGAGGCCGGGCCTTCCGGAGCTGGGTTAGGGGGTGCCACCCGATCGGGAATTGCTCCGGCGCCAGCGGTCGGCCGGTGCCGCTCCCTACCCGGTCCTGCCGGCGCAAATTTTTGCGACCGTGGCCGCTTTTGCAGCCGTCGTCAAAGCGGGCGGGCGGGTCGGCATGGTCTGACGCCGCGTCGCGATTTCCCCGACGCGCCCGCGCCGGCCCTTAACCGTTTACCCCATTTAACGGCGCCACGGGATTGCGCGCGCTGGACGGCACTGGCAAATCATCCCGATGACCACATCGGCGCCGCGTTTGGCGGGTTCGACCGCGACCCCGGTCACGCCCACTTTCAGCCGCGGGCGCTGTTTGCGATGGGCGTGCGCTTACGCGCTCGCGATCATCTACGTCAGCGTCGTGCTCGGCCCGAACGGCGTCAACTTTGTGCCGCGCGACCCGGCCGCGGCGTGGCAGGCGCTCTTGGCGACGCCCTATGTCGCGACCGGCTCGGACCAGCGTCCCGATTGGATGGCGAACCTCGTGATGCTGGTCCCGCTGGGTTTTCTGGCGATGGGTGCGGTGTGGCCGCGCGCCGGCTGGCCGAGGCGGGTGGCGGCGGCCGGGACGGCGTTCCTGGCGTGCCTGATCTTTGTCGTCGCGGTCAAGTATGCGCAGCTGTTCTTCCCGCCGCGCACGGTTTCCCTGAACTACATCCTGGCGCAGAGCCTCGGTTCGCTGATCGGGGTCGCGCTATTTTGCTGGTCACGCCGCCATCTGGCGGCGTTGCGGGCGAATTTGATGGGCGGCGGCAATCGCCCGCTCGTTGTCTTGTGCAGCCTCTACGCATTGGCGTATCTCGGGTTTTTGCTGTTCCCGTTTGATTTCGCATTGAGCAGCGAAGACTTGCGCGAGCGCGCCCAAGCCCTGCCGCACCTGCTGCTGTCCTTTCCTGGGGCGGCATTACCGGGCGGCCTGCGCCTGCTGTCGCCGGCGGCCGAAGCGGCCGCGACGATCCCGATCGGCGTGCTGCTGGCGCTGACGCGCCGAGCCTGGCCGCTCGGCCGGATCGCGCTCACCGGCCTGTTGATCATGTCGGCGGCGAGCGCGGTCGAGATGCTGCTGCTCGACGCCACCCCCACCCTCGCCGGGCTTGGCTTTCGCACCGCCGGGACCGTGGCCGGCGGATTACTGGCGCGCCGTCTGGCGGGCGGCGATCCGAGGGTCTTGCGCGACCGGCTGGCGGGGCTCGTGCCGTGGTTGGCGGCGCCCTACGCAATCGCGGTGCTTTACCTCAAGGGTTTGCTGGCGCCCGGTTGGCGCACGATTCCCGAGGCGATGGCGGCGCTCGACCCGCTGGGCCGCCTGCCGTTCTATCACGACTACATCGTCAGCAAGGCGCATGCGGCCCAGAGCCTGGCGTTTGAGCTGATGTGCTTTGGCCCCGTCGGGCTCATGGTCGCGCTGCGTCGTGGCGGCGGGCGCGGCGCCGCGTGGCTTGCGGCGGCGGGCGCGCTTGCCTTCTCGCTTACTGTCGAGCTCGGCCGCTGGTTAAAGCCCGGACTGCAGCCCGACTTCAGCAACCCGATCGTCGCCGTCCTTGGCGCCGTGCTGGCGATGCGGCTGACGGCGCTCGTGTTGCCGGCGGCGCCCGCGGCACACCCTGCGCCGGCGCGCGGCGGGCGAGGCGGCCGCGATGTCGCGGACGAGCGGCTGTCGCGGTCGATTAGTCCCAAGACGCCCGTGCATGACGAGCGGCAGCGCCGGCCCGCCGCCGCGCTGCGGCTATTGGTCTTCGTCGTCTGCCTGGCGGCGGCCGGCGTCCTCGCCGTCGAATACCCGATCGCCCCGTGGCTCTTCGGCCTGGGATTGGCGCTTTACGCCGCGGCGCTGTGGAGTTGGCCGTCATTGTGGCTGGCGGTGCTGCCGGCATCGCTTGCGGCATTCGACCTCGCACCGTGGACCGGATGGGTCGATGTCGGCGAGCCCGACCTCGTGGCGCTGGTCACGGTCGCGATCCTGGCGTTGCGCGCGCCGCCGGGGGCAGCGGATTTCCGGGTTCGGGGATTGGCCGCCGCGGCGCTCGGCCTGGCCGCCTTTAGCTGCATCGCCGGGGTGGCGCTCGGTCTCGCGATGCCGGCTGCGCACGGCGGGTCGGACAATCCCTATCTGCGCCCGGAGGACGCGCTGCGCGTCGGCAAAGGGTTTTTGACGGCACTGGCGCTGTTGCCGTTTCTGCGCGAAAGGCTGCGCCGCGGCCGCGACGGGCTGACCTGGCTCGGCGCCGGGATGGTCGCAGGGTTGGTTCTGGTATCCGCGGTCGCGATCGTCGAACGCGCGCTGTTCCCCGGCCTCCTCGATTTCTCCGCAGATTACCGGGTCGCGGCGACGTTTTCGAGCATGCACATCGGCGGCGGCTATATCGGCGCCTACCTTGCGATGGCATTGCCGTTTCTGCTGGTTGGCCTCGGCCGCCCGTCATTGCCGCGGTCGATCGCGGTCGCGGCATTCGCGATTGGCGCCGGATATGCGCTGATCGTGACATTTGCCCGCGCCGCCTACGCCGCAGCTTCGATTTCGCTCGCGGTTGCCTGCCTCGGCTGGGCCGCGGCCGAGCGCCGCGCCGCAAGCCCGCGACGCGCCTTGCGGATCTGGCCGGCGCTGGTGCTGGCGATCGTGGCGGCGGTCGTCGGGGTCGGCGTCGTCAGCCCGATCATGGCGGGCCGAATCAGGCTCGCCCCCGCCGACCTCGCCAGCCGCGAGGACAACTGGACGCAAGGCCTGGCGTTGCGCGGCCCAAGCCTGTTCGCGGCGCTGTTCGGGTCGGGTCTCGGCACCTACCCGCGCGTTGAGCTGGCGCGCGCGCCTGGGGGGCGCGTTCCGACGAACTTTGTCCTCGGCCGCGACGGCGGCTATCGGTTTCTTTCGCTCGAAGCCGGCCTGCCGCTCTATTTCGGGCAAAAGGTGGCGGTCGAGCCCGACCATACCTACCGGCTGTTTCTCGGTCTGCGCTCGCACGACCCCGCGGCGCGGCTGACCGTCATGCTTTGCGAGAAATGGCTGCTCTATTCGGAGAATTGCCGCAGCGCCCAGTTGACCCCGCGCGCGGTCGGCGCCTGGGAAGATTTTGGCGTCCCAGTCGCCACTAGCGGGTTTCGCCGCCCGACGCTGTTCGGATGGTGGCGGCGGCCGGTCGAGCTGGCATTGGTCGACCTCGTTCAGGGCACCGCGCTCGACATCGGCCATGTCCGCTTTTTGGACCCGCAAGGCCGCGACCTGCTGGCCAACGGCGACTTTTCGCACGGGACCGAGCGTTGGTTTTTTACCGACGACGACCACCTCGTCTGGCGCGTCGAAAACCAGTATTTAATGAATTTTATCGAGGGTGGCGCCGTGGGACTGGCGGCGTTCGTGCTCTTGGCGGGCGCGGCGCTCGTCGGGGCGGCGCGCGGGATGGCGCGCGGCGATTCGATCGCGGCCTGTGTCGCCGGCGCGCTCGCCGGCTTTCTCGTCTGCGCCACCTTCAACAGCCTGCTCGACGCGCCGCGGCTGGCAACGATGTTCTACCTGATCGCGTTTTGCGGGCTCGAAATGCTGTCGCGCCCGGTCTGCGCCGATCAGCTCCGGGCGACAGCTTTGACCGGCCCGGCGCGAAATCCGCCGCGGGCTTGGCGATGGCGAGGGGATCGGCCACATTAACGCTCGACCCAAAACGGGGACTGCGATGGCAAGCGAGACGGCTTCGAGCGAGACGGCTGGGAGCAAGACGGGCGTGGCCGGGCGCGACTTTATCCGCGACATCATCGAGACCGACCTCGACACCGGGCGGACGAGCGAGGTCGTGACCCGGTTTCCACCCGAGCCCAACGGCTATCTCCATATCGGCCATGCCAAGGCGATATGCCTCAATTTTGGCGTGGCGCAAGAATATGGCGGGCGCTGCCATCTGCGCTTTGACGACACCAACCCGACCCGCGAAGAGCAGGAATACATCGACGCGATCGAGCGTGACGTGCGCTGGCTCGGCTTTGACTGGGGCCGCACCTCTACCACGCGTCCGACTATTTCGAGCGGCTCTACGACTGGGCCGAACATCTGATCCGCGCCGGCAAAGCCTATGTCGACGACCTGCCGGCCGAGGAAATGCGCGCGATGCGCGGCAGCCTGACCGAGCCCGGCCGCAACAGCCCTTACCGCGGGCGCGGCGTCGACGAGAACCTCGACCTGTTTTGCCGCATGCGCGCCGGCGAGTTCCCGAACGGCGCGCGGGTGCTGCGCGCCAAGATCGACATGGCTTCCGGCAACATCAACCTGCGCGACCCGGTGCTGTACCGCATCCTGCACACGGCACACCCGCGCACCGGCGACAAATGGTGCATCTATCCGAGCTATGATTTCGCGCACGGCCAATCCGACGCGATCGAGGGCGTCACCCACTCGCTGTGCACCCTGGAATTCGAGGACCACCGTCCGCTCTACGACTGGCTGTTGGACAACCTGCCGGTGCCGTCGCGGCCGCGGCAGTACGAGTTCGCGCGGCTCAACATCAATTACACGGTGCTCTCGAAACGATTTTTAACCGAGCTCGTGCGCCAGCGGCGAGTCGACGGCTGGGACGACCCCCGCATGCCGACCTTGGCGGGGCTGCGGCGGCGCGGCGTGCCGGCGGCGGCGATCCGCGACTTCGCGCGCCGGGTCGGGGTCGCGCGCGCCAACAGCCTCGTCGATGTCGGGATGCTCGAGCATGCGATCCGCGAGAACCTGAACCGGGTTGCGGCGCGCCGGATGGCGGTGCTGCGGCCGTTAAAGCTCGTCATCGCCAACTACCCGGCAGAGGCCGGCGAGGAATTGGAAGCCGTCAACAACCCGGAAGACATGGCGGCCGGGACCCGACTCGTGCCGTTCGGCCGCGAGCTTTTCATCGAACGCGACGATTTTATGGAGAACCCGCCGAAGAAATTCTTCCGGCTGGCACCGGGGCGCGAGGTGCGGCTGCGCTACGCGTATTTTGTCACCTGCCGCGAGGTGGTGAAAAACGCGGCGGGCGATGTGGTCGAGCTGATTTGCACGTACGACCCGGCGACGCGCGGCGGCAATGCGCCCGACCGGCGCAAAGTGCAGGCGACGTTGCACTGGGTCGCGGCAGCGCGATCGCTGCCCGCCGAGATCCGGCTCTACAACCCGCTGTTTACCCGCCCCGATCCTGGCGCCGGCGGCGATTTCTTCGCCGACCTCAACCCGCATTCGCTCGAAGCCTTGACCGGGTGCCGTGTCGAGCCGGCGCTTGCGTTGGCGGCGGAGGACGAGACGGTGCAATTCGAGCGGCAGGGGTATTTTTGCCCCGACCCCGATTCACGGGCGGGCTGTCTCGTCTTCAACCGCACCGTCGGCCTGCGCGACAGCTGGAGCAAATTGCAGGCGGCCGGCTGATCCGCGTCCTCTTTTGGGGTCGGGCTCGCGCGGCACAGGGGCGCCACGGTGCCGGCGCTCGCGATCAACCAAGCGGCCGGGGCTGCTCGCGGCGGCGAACGCACCGCCCGCCCTTCGTCAGTTTTCCGAAGGGGCGATCGCGAACACGGCGTAGTCCCTGTTTCGGAAGACTTGCCTCGCCTCGGACCCAAGCGCTGCCGGGCGGCAAAACGGCAGTGCCGGGCAATCGGTGAAGTCGTAAGTTTGGGCGGGCGGGGAATATTTGACGACCACGGCGCTGACCCGGTCGCGCCGCAGCTCCTCGATCAGCGCCTGTGGCGACGCCGCCGGCGGGATGCGCATCGTCGTGCGCTGGGTGAACAGGTGGAGGCTGCGATATTTCATGGCGGCGACGACGGCATCGGGCGGAGTGTGCTGCCGGACAAACGCGAACAGCTGGCGCGCCGGCGCCGCGGTGGCACCAAAGCCCCATTCGCCCGCCGGCAGCGGTGCGGGAACAAACGCGGCAAAAAAGATCGCGAGCGCGCCTGCCGCGACCGGCGCGACGCCTGGGCGGCCGGTGCGGAGGATTGCGGCCGAGACGATCGCGGCACCCCTGACCGCGAACGCCCCTAGAACCAACAGTTGCGGCAGCAGGTAGCGGCAGCCCGCGGCAAAATCGGGCAGGATCAGCAACAGCCCGGTATAGGCGACGACGAACACCGCGAGCACCGCGCCGCGCATGGCCTCCCTCGCCAGCGCCACCAACGCCAGCGCGCTCAACGCCAAAAAGATCGCCAATTCGAGGTGGAACACCGGCGAGGCGCGCAACGAAGCAGCAATCGCCCAGTAAAAGCCGCGGATATTCGTGATTACCGTAAAAAACCGATAGTGCAAAATATAGGAGTACGCCTCGTTCGGGCCAAGCGCGAGGCGCTGGCACAGCCACAGCAGCGCGATTGTCGCCACCGGCACGACGGTGACGGCGGGCCGCCAGCGCCGAGCGCGCAGCGTATCGGCGACAACCAAGGCCGGAAGCAAAACGACCCCGACCGTCCTCATGTTCACAGCGACAAAGATGGCCGCGCCCGCGGCGACCCCCCAAAGATGCCGCCCGCGGCCGCGCGCCGAAATCGCCGCATCGACCACCAGCAGAGCCCACACCATCAGGAACAAGAACGGGATGTCGGCGTCGATCGTGTTGACCGAACGCCGGATCTCGTAGGAAGTCGCAAAGACGACGAGGGAAACCGATGTCTCCAATATGCTGAACCGCCATTTTCGCATCGCATGGCAAAAGAGAACCAATGTCAAAAGCAGGATCGACAGCTGGATCATTTTGAACGCGTGCAGGTCGAACTGCCAGATCGAGACCGGCACGGCGTAGAGCAGAGGAAGCAGCGGCGGGTAGATCAGCGGCGACTGATCGGTCAAGGGCAGGCGCAGGTCGAGCGGCTGAATGACGCCCATCTGCGCCATTTTTACGTGATGGGCGATATTCCAAGCCTGCTGCAAATACACAGCATAATCTTCGTCAAACAGCTGGCCGTCGCCCAGCCCTGAATAAAGCCGGACGACCAAGCCAAGGGCGAGGGCAAACGGGATGGCGCCAGCCGCGGCCCTCCAAATTTGATGTCGCGCTATCATTACCGCCAGCTGAGCCGGGGGGCGTCCACAAAGGACCGTGAAGTAGTAACAACGTAATCCCGACGGGGAAAAGTCACAACAACACTTATCGGCACACCGCCAAAGCTAATAGGTATATGCTATTTTTTAGTTAACGTGGCCGCTAACATTTGGTTAACGCTTGGCGGAGTGATGGCTGGACGAGGTCAAGGTCCCGGCCAAATACGTGGTTCGCCTAGCGTGACGATGTCGTCATCGCCGTTGGGCATACCACTATCCCCGGAACAGCCGGTTCGCCTTTCAGGATGTGGATGCCCGGATCAAACCCAGGCAAAGCGAGGCTAGGGGTGTGAACCAGAGAGAGGTTGCCCGGCGTTCAATTGCTGTGTCCAAGGAAAGCCGGTTTTTGACAGCCCGCCCGGCCCTCGCCGCCATCGTCGGAGATTGCCTGGACGGTCAGGCCGCCGGTTTATGCCCCGGACGGGGCGACGGGGATTTTCGGCGGGATCTTGAGCCGGCGCTCGAGCGGCGGATCACACACGACAACCCGGTTCCGCCCGGCCGATTTCGCCTGGTAGAGGGCAACGTCGGCGCGCTCGAGCAGCCGGTCGCGATCGTCGGCACCAGCGGCGGTTGTCGCACCGATGCTGACCGTGACCGGAAGCCGCGCGCCGCCCGGCCCCAGGGCAAACGGCTGGCCCGCGACCGCGAGGCGCAGCCGCTCGGCCACGGCACTCGCGATCGCGAGCCCGGTTTCGGGCATCACGACGGCAAATTCCTCGCCGCCGAGGCGGGCCACGAGATCGACGCTGCGCACGCTGTCCGTCGCGCGCGCCGCGATTTGCCGCAGCACGGTGTCGCCGGCGGCGTGGCCGTAGGTGTCGTTGACGAGCTTGAAACGGTCGATGTCGAACAGCAGCAGCGCCACGGCGAGACCATCACAGTTGACCCGCGCCATCAGCTCGTCGAGGTGGGCGAACAGGTAGCGGCGGTTGTAGAGGCCGGTCAGCTCGTCGGTCAGCGCCAACGACAGGCTGCGGCGGTAATTCTCGTCGAGGCGGTTCTGCAGCCGTTTGCGGCGCACCTGGATGTTGGTCCGCGCCATCAGCTCGTTGCGGTCCACCGGCCGCACCAGATAGTCGTTGGCGCCAAGGTCGAGACCCTTGGCGAGCCGCGGCAGGTCGCGCTCCGCCGCGATCAGCAAGATCGGCAACTGCCTCAGGACGTCGCTAGCACGGCATTGCGAGACAAAACGCAGCGTGTCGCCGTCCGGCGCGGTCAGGCTGGCGATAACGAGGTCGGTCTCGGCGTCGAGGCTCGACTGGGCCGCGGCGCAAGTGACGACCGCGCTCACCCGGTGGGCGATCGCCAGCGTTTCCGTCATTTTGGCCGCGGCGAACGGGTCTTCCTCGATGATCAGGATCTGGGCTCGCGCGCAATCGGGATCCGAGGGCGCGTCGTCCCCGCCAAGCCGGCCGCAGATCTCGTCGCGCAGCCGCCATTCCTCCATCATCCGCTTCAGCCGCACGAGCGAGCGCACCCGGGCAAAAAGGGCGATGTCGGCGACCGGCTTCGTCAGGAAATCGTCGGCGCCCGCCTCCAGGCCGCGCAGCCGGTTGGCGGCGTCCGACAGCGCCGTTACCATGACGACCGGAAGATCGGCGGTTCGCGGGTTGGCCTTCAGCCGCCGGCAAACCTCGAACCCGTCCATGCGCGGCATCATCACGTCGAGCAGGATTACGTCGGGCGATTCGGCGGCGGCGATCGCCAAAGCGGCGCGCCCGTCGCAGGCGGTCAGGACCTCGAAATATTCGGCCGAGAGCTTGGCCTGGAGCAGCTTGACGTTAACATCCAGATCGTCGACGACCAGCACGCGCCCGGACATCACCCGCCCTCACCCCCAAAAAGCACCGGTCGAACCGCGTCAACCGAGAAAGCGTTCGACCGTCCGCAGAAACCCCGCGATCGAGATCGGCTTTGCAATGTAATCCTCGCAGCCGCCGTCGCGCATTTTTTCTCTGTCGCCCTTCATGGCAAACGCGGTCACCGCGATGACCGGGATCCGCTTCAACTCCTCGTCCTCCTTGATCCGCCTGGTGACCTCGAGGCCGGAGACCTGCGGAAGCTGGATGTCCATCAGGATCAAGTCCGGGCGATGGCGACGCGCCAGCGCCAACGCCTCGGCGCCGTCCTTGGTTTGCAAGGTGTGGTAGCCGTGCGCCTGCAAAAGATCGTTGAACAACTTCATGTTGAGTTCGTTGTCTTCGACGATCAACACCGTCTGCCGGCGCGGCCCGCCGCTCGCCGCCGGTCGCCCAGTCGTGTCGATCATCCTTTGCGGGCCTCGCGTGATGCTCCAACCCCGCCGGGGCGGTTGCTCGGCGGCGATCGTTCAGCCGCCGCACCTCGCGGATGGGTTGACCCGCAGGCTTCTACTGCCTCGCGACTTAAGATTTAGTGAGCGCCCGAACTGGACATTTTATGCCGGTTCGGCAACAGTCCCCGGCCGATGGCGACGGCTTTTCGTATCGGGATCGATCTCGGAGGCAGCAAGATCGAGGGCGCTGCCGTCGATGCGGCGGGTGCGGTCTGCGCACGGCGCAGGATACCGACCCCGGCCGGCGACTATCGCGGCACGATCGCGGCGATCGTCGCGATCGTCGCGGAGATCGAGCGCGAGATCGGAACGCCGGCACCGGTCGGGGTCGGCATGCCGGGCGCCGTCTCACCCGCGACCGGCCTCGTCAAGAACGCAAACTCCACCTGGCTCAACGGCCGGCCGCTGCCGCGCGACCTCGACGCGGCGCTCGGCCGGCCGGCGCGCTTTGCCAACGATGCGAATTGCTTCGCCCTTTCGGAAGCGGCCGACGGCGCGGCGGCGGGCTGTGACACCGTATTCGGCGTGATCCTCGGAACCGGGGTGGGCGGCGGGATCGTCGCCGGCGGGCGGCTGCTCGTCGGGGCCAACGCCATCGCCGGCGAATGGGGGCACAACCCGCTGCCCGCGCCGCGCCCCGAGGAGCTGCCGGGCCCGGCGTGTTACTGCGGCCGATCCGGGTGCATCGAGACATTTCTGTCGGGGCCGGGGATGGCCGCCGACCACCGCCGCCATTTCGCCGAGGACTTGAGCGCCGCTGAAATAGCCGATGGCGCCGAGCGCGGCGACGAGCGCTGCCACGCGACGCTCGACCGCTATATCGACCGGCTCGCCCGCGGTCTTGCCACGGTCATAAACCTGGTCGACCCCGACGCGATCGTCCTTGGGGGCGGGCTCTCGGCGATCGGCGCGCTCTATCGCGAGGTGCCGCGGCGCTGGGGCCGCTACGTTTTTTCCGACCGCGTCGACACGCGGCTCTTGGCGCCGCTGCACGGCGATGCGAGCGGCGTGCGCGGAGCGGCCTGGCTATGAGCGGGGGCTTTCAATTGGCGGGGCCACGCCCGATCTGATGGCGATCGCCGAGGTGCTACCGTCGCCTCGCAAGCAGGACGACCCAGATGATCGAAAAGCGACCCTTTGCCCGGCTAGGAGGGGCGAACCACGGCTGGCTCGCCACCCGCCACCATTTCTCGTTTGCCGACTACCAGGACCCGGAGCGCATGAGCTGGGGCCGGTTGCGGGTGTGGAACGACGACGAGATCGCGCCCGACAGCGGCTTCCCGCCTCATCCGCACGCCGACATGGAGATCATCACCTACGTCACCGAAGGCGCGGTCACCCACCAGGACAGCCTCGGCAACAAGGGCCGCACCGAAGCCGGCGACGTGCAGGTCATGAGCGCCGGCACCGGCATCCGCCACTCCGAATACAATCTGGAGCCGCAGACGACCAAGCTGTTCCAGATCTGGATTCTGCCGACCAAGCGTGGGGCGCCGCCAAGCTGGGGGACGAGGCCATTTCCGAAAGGCGAGCGCTCCGGCCGGTTCGTGCCGTTGGCGAGCGGGTTCGAGAGCGACGCCGAGGCGTTGCCGATCCGCACCGACGCGCGGGTGCTGGGGGCGACCTTGCATGCCGGCGAGACCGTCGACTACCCGCTGGCGCGCGGGCGGCACGGCTACCTGGTGCCCGCCAAAGGCTCGGTCGAGGTCAACGGCGTGCGGCTCGACGCCCGCGACGGGGCGGCGATCCGCGACGAGGCCGGGCTCAACATCCGCGCGCTCGACGACGCCGAGCTGGTGCTGGTCGACGCGGCTTGAGCCGAGCCCATGTCAGGACGGCGTCCCCGGCGAGAGCCTCGTTGACAGCGGCGGGGGCGCGGATATAGTGCCGCCCCTCGCCGGCGGGGCGACCCGCCGACGGCAACGCGCGTCCGCGGCGCTTGCGTCCGGCGCGCCATAACCGATATCGGCCAGTTTCATGTTTGCAGTGATCCGAACCGGCGGCAAGCAATACAGGGTTGCCCAGGGCGACGTGATCGCCGTCGAAAAGCTTGCAGGCGAGCCCGGCGCCGTCATCGAATTGGGCGAGGTGCTGATGGTCGGCGATGGCGCCGAGGTCGCGACCGGCGTGCCGCTGTTGGCCGGCGCCGGGGTCAGCGCCACCGTCGTCGAGCAGAGCCGCGCGGCGAAGATCATCGTCTTCAAGAAAAAGCGCCGCCACAATTACCGGCGCAAAAAGGGGCATCGCCAGTACCAGACCGTATTGCGCATCGACGACATCCGCGCCGCCGGCGATGCGTCGCCGGTGACCGGCCGGGCATCTGGTGTAGAAGAATGGCCGGCCGCCCAGGAGGGGCCCGCGGTCGAAGCCGAGCCGTCCGTCGAGCCGCTCTCGGCGACCGAAGCGCAGATGCCCGAGGGTGGGGCTGTGTTCGAAGCCGAGCCGTCGGTCGAAGCCGGGCGGCCCGAAGAAGGATCGGCCGAAGACCGGCCGGCCGGAGAAGAAGGACGTTCCGAAGACCGGCCGGCCGGAGACGAAGGAGGTTCCCATGGCGCATAAGAAAGCGGGTGGCTCGTCGCGCAACGGGCGCGACAGCCGCGGGCGCCGGCTCGGCGTCAAGAAGTTCGGCGGCGAGGCGGTGATCCCCGGCAACATCATCGTGCGGCAGCGCGGCACCAAGTTTCACCCCGGCGAGCATGTCGGGATCGGCCGTGACCACACCCTGTTTGCGACCGCCCTCGGCGCCGTGCGGTTTCACGCCGGCATCGCCGGGCGAACCTATGTCTCGGTGGTGCCGCCCGCCGCCCCATCGTCCGCGGCGCCGCCCCAGGCGGAAGCCGCCGAATAGCCGTCTCCCCTCACCCACCCGGCGCATAGCGCCGGGTGCTGAGCGCAGTGAGGCCGGTGAGGGAGCCTCGCGATGCAGTTTCTCGACCAGTGCAAGATCTATCTGAAGAGCGGTGACGGCGGCCGGGGCTCGGCGAGCTTTCGCCGTGAGAAGTTTATCGAATTCGGCGGCCCCGACGGCGGCAACGGCGGCAGGGGCGGCGACATCGTCTTCGTCGCGGCGGACAACCTGAACACGTTGATCGACTATCGCTACCGCCAGCATTTTCGCGCCGCCGACGGGCGCCCCGGGGCCGGCCGCGAAAAGAGCGGCGCCAGCGCCGAGGAACTCGTGCTGCAGGTCCCGGCCGGGACCCAGGTCATGGACGAGGACAATCGCGAGGTGTTGGCCGACCTGACCCGGCCGGGCGAGCGCGTCGTGTTTTTGCATGGCGGCGACGGCGGGTTTGGCAACGCGCATTTCAAGAGCTCGACCAACCGCGCGCCGCGCCGCGCCGACCCCGGCTGGCCGGGGAAGGAAGCGTGGGTGTGGCTGCGGCTAAAGCTGATCGCCGATGTCGGGCTCGTCGGCCAGCCCAACGCCGGGAAGTCGACGTTTCTCGCCGCGGTCTCGCACGCAAGGCCAAAGATCGCCGACTACCCGTTCACCACCCTGAAGCCGCAGCTCGGGGTCGCGCGATTGTACGATGACGAGCTCGTGCTCGCCGACCTGCCGGGGCTGATCGAGGGGGCGAGCGAGGGTGTCGGCATCGGCACGCGGTTTTTGGGCCATGTCGAGCGCTGCGCGGTAATTCTGCATTTGGTCGACGGCACGCAGGACGACGTGGCCGCGGCCTACCGCGCGATCCGGATGGAGCTGGCGGCGTACGGCCACGGCCTCGCAGACAAGCCGGAGATCGTCGGGCTCAACAAGGTCGACGCGCTCGATGCCGCCACGGTGAAGGCGAAGCTCGCGCAATTAGGCCAGACCACCGGCCACGGCGCGCAGGTGCTGCCGCTGTCGGGCGTCACCGGCGCCGGCGTGCCGGAGGTGCTGGCGGCGCTCTTCGCGGCCCGCGCCGACGAGCGGTTGAAGGAGGGCGAGCAGCGGGCGAACGACGCTTTGGCGCCCGGGTCATGACCGCGGCCGAGGCGCTGGCGGCGGCGCGGCGGCTGGTCGTCAAGGTCGGCTCGGCGCTGCTGGTGGCCGAGGACGGCGAAATCCGCCGCCAGTGGCTCGACAGGCTGGCCGACGACGTGGCGCGCTGCCGCGCCCGCGGCCAGGAGGTGATCCTCGTCTCGTCGGGTGCCGTCGCGGTCGGGCGGCGGCATCTCGGGCTTTCCGGCAACCGGCTGCGGCTCGAGGAAAAGCAGGCGGCGGCGGCGACCGGGCAGATCCGCCTTGCGCACGCCTACCAGGAGGCGTTGGCGCGCCACCGGATCACCGTCGCGCAGATCCTCTTGACCCTAGAGGACACCGAGGCGCGGCGGCGCCACCTGAACGCGCGGGCCACTTTTGCGCAGCTCTTGGGGCTTGGCGCGGTGCCCGTCGTCAACGAAAACGACACGATTGCGACCGCCGAAATCCGCTTTGGCGACAACGACCGACTCGCCGCGCGGGTCGCTCAGATGACGAGCGCCGACATGCTGGTGCTGCTGTCGGACATCGACGGGCTCTACACCGCCGACCCGCGCAAGGACAGCGGCGCGCGGCACATCGCGGCGGTGGACGAGATCGGGCCGGAAATCGAGGCGATGGCCGGCGAGGCCGCACCCGGCTACAGCTCGGGCGGGATGGTGACCAAGCTCGCCGCCGCGCGCATCGCGATGAGCGCCGGCTGCCGGATGCTGATCGCCCGCGGCGTGCCGGCGGGTGCAGCGGCGGCGCCGCTCGCCGCGATCGAGGCCGGCGAGCGCGCGACACTGTTTCTGCCGGGGGGCGAGCCGCGCTCTGCGCGCAAGGCATGGATTGCCGGGACGGTCGAGCCGTCGGGCGTCGTCGTCGTCGACGACGGCGCGGCATTGGCGCTGCGGCGCGGGCGCAGCCTCTTGCCGGCCGGGGTTGTCACCGTCGAGGGCGTCTTCGAGCGCGGCGACGCGGTGATCGTCAAGACTCCCGCCGGCAGCGAGGCCGCGCGCGGGCTGTCGGCCTATTCGAGCGCCGACATTCGCCGCATTGCCGGGCACAAGAGTGGTGAAATCGGCGGCATCCTCGGCTACCGTGGGCGCGACGAGATCATCCACCGCGACGATCTGGTGGTGACCGAGGGCCGATGACGAGCGAAACCCTGTTGCGCGACCAGGTGCCGCCATCGCAAGCGAGCCTGGCTGACGAAATGGCCGAGATCGGCCGCCGGGCGCGCGCCGCCGCCGCGGGGTTGGCGTTGACCGCGGCCGAGGACAAATCGTCCGCGCTGCGCGCCGCCGCCGCTGCCGTGCGGGCGCGGCAACAGGACATCCTCGCCGCCAATGCGCGCGACCTCGCCGAGGCGGAGGGCGGGGATCTCGCGCCGGCATTGCGCGACCGGCTGGCGCTCGACCCGAAACGGGTCGAGGCGGTCGCCGCCGGGCTCGAGGCGATCGCCGACCTGCCGGACCCGGTCGGGCGCAGCCTCGCCCGCTGGACGCGGCCGAACGGGCTCGACATCGAGCGCGTCGCGGTGCCGCTCGGGGTCATCGGCATCGTGTACGAAAGCCGCCCCAATGTGACCGCAGACGCCGGCGGGCTCGCGCTCAAATCGGGCAATGCCGCGATCCTGCGCGGTGGCCGGGAGAGCTTTTATTCGTCGCGCGCGCTGGTCGCGGCCCTCAGCGAGGGGCTGCGCGCCACCGGGTTGCCGGAAGATGCGATCCAGCTGGTGCCGACCCGCGACCGCGCCGCGGTCGGGATCATGCTCGGCATGAGCGGGGTCATCGACGTGATCGTGCCGCGCGGCGGCGCCTCGCTGATCGAGCGGGTGCAGCGCGAGAGCCATATCCCGGTCATCGCTCACCTCGAAGGTCTCTGCCACACCTATGTCGACGGCGCCGCCGACCCGGCAAAGGCGCGCGCGATCGTGCTGAACGCGAAGATGCGCCGCGTGTCGATCTGCGGCGCCACCGAGACCCTGCTGGTCGACCGCCGGGTCGCGGCGGAGATGTTGCCGGCGATCCTCGCTGACCTTCGCGCGGCGGCCTGCGAACTGCGCGGCGACGCGGCGGTCCGGGCGATCGACCCGGCCGTACTTCCCGCGAACGACGAGGATTGGCGCACCGAGTATCTCGACGCGATCCTGTCGGTTGCGGTCGTCGACGGGGTCGGCGGCGCCATAGCGCACGTCAACCGCTGGGGATCGCACCACACCGACGCGATCGTCACCGAGAACGATGCCGCGGCGGAGCGCTTTCTGCGCGAGGTCGACAGCGCCATCGTGCTGGTCAACGCCTCGACGCAGTTCGCCGACGGCGGCGAGTTCGGGATGGGGGCCGAGATCGGCATCTCGACGCAACGTCTGCCGCCGCGCGGCCCGGTCGGCGCCGAGCAGCTGACGACGTACAAGTACCTGGTGCGCGGCACCGGCCAGGTGCGCCCCTGACCGCGTGCCTTCGTCCCCTGTCCCCTCACCCGCCTCGCTGCGCTCGGCACCCTCTCCCGCAGTGCGGGAGAGGGTGGACGCGGCCCGGAGGGTCGGGTGGGTGAGGGTATCGGCACGACCGCCCCGCCACGGCATCGCCGTATCGGTGTCTTGGGCGGGTCGTTCAACCCGGCGCATCGCGGCCACCTGCATCTAAGCGGGATCGCGCTCAAGCGCCTCGCCCTCGACGAGGTGTGGTGGATGGTCTCGCCGCAGAACCCGTTGAAGCCGGTGGCCGGCATGGCGCCGTTCGCCCAGCGCCTGGCGCAGGCGCGGCGGGTCGCGGCGGGCCACCGGCATATCCGCGTCACCGACATCGAGGACCGGCTCCGCGGCGGCTCGCACTATACCGCCGACACGCTGAGGAGCCTGACGCGTCGTCACCCCGATTTGCGCTTTGTATGGCTGATGGGCGGCGACAA